>NZ_CP029343.1:922839-1230453 GCF_003143515.1 Massilia oculi
ATGAAGCCGATCGGGTCGACGCCGGTGCCCGAGGCCAGGAACGGCACCGCCAGCGGGATCAGCGAACCGAGCACCGCGGTCGAGGAGGCGAAGGCCGAGACGATCGCGCCGACGAACAGCAGCAGCAAGGCGACAGTCAGCGGCGAGGCCAGGCTGGCGGCGCTGTCGCCGACCCAGGTGATGGTGCCCATCTTCTGCATCACGCCGACATAGGTACTGACGCCGACGATCAGCATGATCTCCGGCCACGACACCTGGCCGATGGCGCGCTTCTGCACCTGCGGCGACAGGATCGAGATGAGCAAGCCGATGGTGATGGCGACGAAGCCGATGTCGAGCTTGTACAGCAGGGTCAGCACGGCCAGCGCGATGAGGCCGACCACGGTGAACATCTGGTGGAAGGTCGGGCCTTCGTTCAGGTCGACGGCGCCATGGCCGGCGGCGCTGCCCGAGCCGGTCGCTCCGACGGCGCCGACGGCCGCGCTCGAGCGCTCCTTGGTCAGGCGCTCTTCGCTGGCCGATTCGTTCTCGGCGTCGCCGTAGATCTGCGGCCCCTGGGCCGCAACCGCCACCGGCGGGCCGAACGGCGAGACCGGGAGGCCCTTGCCCGAGCGCTCGGCCATCGGCACCTGCTGGCGCATCAGCTTGGCGCCGCCGAACACGAAGAACAGCAGCACCGACACCGCCAGGTTCACGCCCAGGCTGGTGAAGGCGGTGGTCAGGGGCGAGATCGGCAGCCCCGCTTCCATCACCACCTTGTTGGTGATGCCCCCGTAGATGCTGATCGGCGAGAAGCCGCCACCCTGGGCGCCGTGGATCACCAGCAGGCCCATCATGAGGGGATTGATCTTGTACTTGGCCGCGAAACCGAGCGCGATCGGCGCGATGATCGCCACCGCCGCCGGGCTGACGGCGCCTACCGAGGTGAGCAAAGCGGTGATCGCGAACATGACCCAGGGGATGGCCGCGATGCGCCCGCCGACGGCCCGTACCGCCAGCCGCACCAGCCAGTCGATGGTGCCGTTGTTCTGGGCCTGGGCGAACAGGAAGGTGATGCCGACCAGGGTCAGGAACAGTTCGGCCGGGTAGCCGGACATGATGGTCTTGGTTTCCATGCCGGCGATCAGGGTGCCGACGAGGAAGGCGCCGACGAAGGCGAGGACGCCCATATTGATGGGCATGGCGGTGGCGACGATGAACATCAGCGCCAGCACGCAGATTGCAATGACATGAGAGGACACGGCGAGGCTCCTTCGAGGTGCGGCGCCGGCTCCAACCGGTGTAGCCGCGGGTGGTACGTCTCCAATGCATGCTCCGTGCCGTGCGCCGCCCTCGGAAGCTGCGGCGGGCCGGACCATGCTCTTTTTTATGCTGTTCGTGACGCCAAGTTAACCGCGATTGGCGTGGAGATCAATTACGCTCGGTCGGCAACGTTTACTGTCAGCGAAACTGTCGACCTGGAAGCCGGCCCGGATGCTGCGCCGCGGTATCAGGCGTCGCGGTATCAGGCGGTCCTGTGCTTGAGCATGCGGCACACGGCCGCCAGCGCCAGCAGATTGGGGTCGCGTTCCCGTACCCGTAAAAAGCTCAGGCCGATGGTCTGCTGCATGTGGTAGTCGGCTTTCAGGGGAATCAGCTGCACCTTGTCGCCGAAGGCATTGCGCACCCGGCCCGGCAGCAAGGTGTAGCCGATGCCGGCCGCCACCAGGTTCATCAACGAGAAGATGTCGCCCACGCGGGTGACGATGGCCGGCGCATAGCCGGCGATGCGGAAGGCTTCCTGGAAGCCCGCGAGGGTCACGAAGCCATCCTTCAGGCAGACGAACTTCTCGGCCGCGCAGGCGCGCAGGTCGACTTCCTTCATCTTCGAGTAGGGCGAACCGGCCGGCGCGGCGAAGAACACGTCGTCCTCGAACAGCGGGATCGATTCGATCTCGGGGTCGGGATCGGGCATCCCCATCAGCGCCGCGTCGATCGCGTTCTGCTTGAGTTTATGCAGCAGCTCGGCGTTCGAACCCAGCACCAGCTCGGTCTCGATTTCCTGCTTGCGCAGCTTGATGCCGATGATGACCTCGGGAATCGCCCCGGTGGTCAGCGAATACAAGGAGCCGATCCTGAGATGGTCGGCCGAATAGCCGGCCGCCGAGCGCGTGGCGGCGATCCCGTCCGCCATCAGCTTGACCACTTCGCGACTGACCTCGGCCAGCACCTGGGCCGCGTCGTTCGGGATCAGGTTGCGGCCCTGCAGGCTGAACAGCTGGCAGCTCATGCCCTCCTCGAGCGAATGCAGCGCGCGGTGCACGCTCACCGCGCTGATGTCGAGCATGCGCGCGGCGGCGTTCAGGTTGCCGCCTTCCATATAGGCCAGCAGGATCTCGAGTTTGCGGAAGGTGATGTCGTCGCTGATCTGGCTGCGCATGGGGCCCTTGTGAAGGTGAACCTTGAATGTGAACCGTGCGAGGATACCTTGCTCTTCAATCCGGCGCCAATGCAGGCTGCATGCCTTCCTGGACGAACAGGCTTGGCGAGCTGTCGGCATACTCGCGCAGCACGTCCCACACGACCTTCACCCGGCGCAGGCGATACAGGTCGGTCGGCGCCGTCAGCCAGAACGAGCGCTCGGCCGAAAAGCCCGGCAGCACCGGCACCAGCCGGCCGTCGTCCGGCACCGCATAGGGAGGCGCCATCATGAGGCCCATGCCCAGCGACGCCGCCTCGATCTGCGCCGTCATGCCCGAGCAGCACATGCGCCGGCGCGGCGTGAACCCCAGCTCGTTCAGGTACGACAGCTCACGGCTGGCCAGGCGGTCCTGCACGTAGTCGACGAAGTCGTGGCGCGCCAGGTCGGCCTGGGTGCGGATGGCCGGATGGCGCGCCAGGTAGGCGGGCGACGCATACAGGTAGAAGCGGAACGAGGCCAGGCGCGTGACCACGTAGCGGCCGGTGGTGGGCGGATCGAGCATCACGCCGAGATCGGCCTCGCGGTTGGCCAGGTTGGCGAAGCGGGGCAGCGCCAGCAAATCGATCTGCAGGTCCGGGTGCTGGTCGAGCAGGCCGACCAGCAGCGGCGCCACGACCTTCACGCCGAACACTTCCGGCACCCCGAGGCGCACCACGCCATGGGCCGCCACTTCCGCCCCGCCGATCTGCTCGGCCGCCGCCAGCGCCGCCCCTTCCATCGCCTCGGCGTGCGGCAGCAGCGCCAGGCCGACCTCGGTCAGCTCGTAACCCTCGCGCGAGCGGTCGAACAGGGTCGCGCCGAGCTGGGTCTCGAGCCGGTCGATGCGGCGCGCGACGGTCGTGTGCTCGACGTCGAGGCGGCGCGAGGCGCCCGACAGGGTGCCGGCACGGGCCAGCTCGAGAAAAAACCGTAAGTCCGTCCACTCCGGCAGCGTATTCATGAGATCGCTTGTCAGATATCAAGATGACACATTGTGCACTCGTGCACATTCCTTCTGCAAGCAATTTACCGACGATGTCTGCAGTGCCACAGAAATGGTGCGATGCGGCATCTGTCCCTAGGAAAGCTCACAACGAAGGCCTGCGAGCGGACTGTGCATTCATGCACAACGGGGTGGGCGATTGTTGACTATTCAACCAAACCCGACCTTGGCACACTGATTGGCATGCGCTCGATCGCACGCATGCTCGATTGCATGCCATACCAAAAAATGAGGAGACTAGAATGCGTCTGACCAGGAAGAAGATGAAGCTGCTGAACCAGTCCGCCGCCGCCCTGCTGGTGCTGTCCGGCGGATCGGTGGGCACGGTCCAGGCCCAGGATGCCGGCGCCGCGCCAGTGGCTTCTGCCGAGGAAAACGTCTCGAAAGTGGTCGTCACCGCGCGCCGGCGCGAAGAGACCCTGCAGGACGTCCCGGTCTCGGTCACCGCGTTCAGCGCCGACCAGCTGTCCAAGCAGGCCGTGCCCGACGTGACCGCCCTAGCCCTGGCGCTGCCGAACACCACCCTCAAGGCCTCGCGCGCCACCAACACCACGCTCACCGCCTTCATCCGCGGCGTCGGCCAGGCCGACCCGCTGGCCGGCTTCGAATCCGGCGTCGGCATCTATATCGACGACATCTACCTGGCCCGCCCGCAGGCCGCGGTGGCCGACATCTACGACGTCGAGCGCATCGAGGTGCTGCGCGGCCCGCAGGGAACACTGTACGGCCGCAACACCATCGGCGGCGCCGTCAAGTACGTCACCCGCAAACTCGGCCCGCAGCGCGACGTGCGCGTGCGCGCCACGGTCGGCGAGTACGGCCAGAAAGAAGCCGTGGTCACCGCCAGCACCCCGCTGACCGACACCGCCCGCGTGGGCGCCACCTTCGCCCGCTTCAAGCGCGACGGCTTCGGCGACAACCTGTTCACCGGCAAGGGCAACTACGACAAGGACGTCACCGCCGGCCGCGTCTCGGCCGAGTTCACGCCCAACCAGGACCTGTTCATCCGGCTGGCCGGCGACTTCACGCAGGACGACTCCAATCCCAAGAACGGCCATCGCCTGATCGTCGGCCGCACCAGCGGGGCGCCGATCCTGCCGGACGTGTTCGACACCCGCGCCAACCTGACCAAATCGCTGGGGCACGACCAGGAAGTGCGCGCCTACGGCGGCTCGGCCACCATCGAATACATGATCAATGGCGAATGGAGCGTCAAGTCGATCACGGCGGCGCGCCGCGACAAATCGTATGCGCCGATCGACTTCGACGCCCTGCCCGTGGTCGACATGGAAGTGCCGGCGCTGTACACCAACCGCCAGTTCAGCCAGGAGCTGCAGGTCAGCTACAACGGCCCGCGCCTGCAGGGCGTGGCCGGCGTCTACTACATGGACGCCAACGCCTTCAACGAGTTCGACACCATCCTGGCCGGCGCGGTGCCGACGTCCACCTACACCATGGGCGACATCGATACCAAGGCCTGGGCCGCCTACTTCGACGGCAGCTACAACCTCACCGACACCCTGAGCCTGTCGCTGGGCGGCCGCTACACGGTCGACAAGCGCGAAGCCGACGTGCTGCGTCAGATCTATTTCGGCCTGGCCGGCTCGCCGAACATGGGCAATCCGGCCGCGCTCCTGTTCCGCACCGACACCGACCTGCGTAACGGCCTGCTGGAACGCGAAGACAAGAAGTTCACCCCGCGCGTGGCCGTCAACTGGAAGATGAACCCCGCCCATAACGTCTACGCCTCGTATTCCGAAGGCTTCAAGGGCGGCGGCTTCGATCCTCGCCTGAACGTGGTCGGCACCCGCATTCCGCTCGACGTCGCGCGCGCCGGCTATGCGCCCGAGACCATCGAGACCTATGAGCTGGGCCTCAAGTCGGCCCTCAACGGCGGGCGCATCACCACCAACGCCGCCCTGTTCTACAGCGACTACCAGGACGTGCAGATCCCCGGCTCGATCGCGGTCGACACCAACGGCGACGGCCGCGACGACAGCTTCGCCGGCGTGACGACCAATGCCGGCAAGGCCGAGATCAAGGGCGCCGAGCTGGAAGCGATCGCCAACATCACGCCCAATTTCATGATCGCGGGCATGTATAGCTACATCGACGCCAAGTACAAGGAGTACATCGTGGCGGGCGTGAACGTGGCCGGCCAGCGCATCTTCCAGAACACGCCCAAGAACTCGGCCAACCTGCGCGCCAACTACGATATTGCGCTGCCGATCATGGGCCACAACGGCCGCATCTCGCTGATCGGCAGCTGGTCGTACAAGGGCGCCACCGCCCAGTTCGAGACGCCGTCGATCCTCGACCAGGAGTCGTACCGGATCTGGGACGCGTCGATCGTCTGGACCCGCGCCGATGGCAAGGTGCGCGCCGGCCTGCACGGCAAGAACCTGGGCGACGAGCACTACAAGACCGCCGGCTACCTGTTCCCGACCCTGGGCAACGAAGGCACGGTCACCGCCTTCTACGGCAACCCGCGCACGGTGTCGGCGACCCTGGAGTTGCGCTTCTGACGAAGGAACAGGCACGGGCGTGAACGCCCGTGCCACGAACCACCTGAAGGATCCATCGAGCGTGTCAATCTTCTCCCCCATACGCTACACCAGCAGCGACGGCCTCGCCCTCTACGCACGCGACTACCACGGCGCAGGCGGCCCGGCCCGCCTGCCCGTGATCTGCATCCACGGCCTCACGCGCAACTCGCTCGACTTCGACGAACTGGCCCCGCAGCTGGCAGCCCTGGGGCGCCGCGTGCTGGCGGTCGACGTGCGCGGCCGCGGCCACTCGGCGCGCGACCCGAATCCGGCCAACTACACGCCGCTGGTGTACGCCGCCGACGTGGTGGCCCTGATGCATGCGCTGGGCATCGCGCGCGCCGTCTTCATCGGCACCTCGATGGGCGGCCTGATCACGATGACCCTGGCCGCCCAGCGCCTCGACCTGGTGGCCGGCGCGGTGTTGAACGACATCGGCCCGGTGCTGTCCCCGCGCGGACTCGAACGGATCGCCGGCTACGTCGGCAAGCCGGCCACCTTCGCCAGCTGGGACGAGGCGACTTGCTACGTGCGCGACATCAATGCCTGCGCCTTCCCCGCCAATCCGGACACGGAATGGAACAAGTGGGCCCAGCGCGCCTTCGAGCAACGCGACGACGGCCTGTTGTGCGCCCGCTACGATCCCGGTATCGCCCACAGCCTGCAAAACGGTAGACTTCCTCCAACCTCGCTGGCCTTGCGCATGGCCTTCCGGCGCCTGACGCGGCATCGCCCCACGCTGATGATCCGCGGCGAATTGTCCGACCTGGTCGAGCTCGAGCAGGCGGCCTGGATGCGCAAGGCGGCCCCCAGCCTGGCCTATGCCGAAGTGCCGAACGTCGGCCATGCGCCGATGCTCACCGAACCGGAAGCCTTCGAGGCGATCAGCGCTTTCCTGGCGCGGGTTCCCTGATAATTACAAGGAGACACACAATGCAACACCTGATCAAGCCCCTCGCACTGTCCCTGGCCTTCGCCTTCGCCGCCGGCGCCGCTCCCGGCGCCCTGGCCCAGGGGAAGGACTTCAAGGTCGCCCTCATCGCCGGCAAGACCGGCATCATGGAATCCTATGCGCGCGAGACCGAGGCCGGCTTCATGCTCGGCCTCGAATACCTGACCAATGGCACCATGGCCATCAACGGCCGCAAGATCAGGGTGATCGTCAAGGACGACCAGAGCAAACCGGATCTTGGACGCACCTTGCTGGCGGAGGCCTATGGCGATGACCGGGTCGACATCGCCGTCGGCACGACGTCGTCCGGCTCGGCGCTGGCGATGCTGCCGGTCGCCAAGGAGTACAGCAAAGTCCTGATCATCGAGCCGGCGGTGGCCGACGCCATCACCGGCGACAAGTGGAACAAGTACATCTTCCGCACCGCGCGCAGCTCGATGCAGGATGCATTGGCCGCCGCCAGCACGCTCAAGGGCGGCAGCATCGGCTTCCTGACCCAGGACTACGCCTTCGGGCGCGACGCGATCAAGGCCGGCAAGGAGGCGCTGGCCGCCACCGGCAGCGCGGCCAAGGTGGTCCACGAAGAATACGCGCCGCTGGCCACGACCGACTTCACCGCCTCCTCGCAGCGGCTGTTCGACGCATTGAAGGACAAGCCGCAGCCGCGCATCCTGCAGATCGTCTGGGCCGGCCCGAACCCGATGAACAAGATCGCCGACCTCAAGCCGGAACGTCATGGCATCGTGCTTTCCCCCGGCGGCAACATCCTGCCGGTGATGAAGACCTGGAAGAACTTCGCCGGCACCGAAGGCACGATCTACTACTATTACAGCTTCCCGAAGAACAAGATGAACGACTGGTTCGTGGCGGAGCACACCAAACGCTTCAAGGCCCCGCCCGACATGTTCACCGCCGGCGGCATGGCGGCGGCGGGCGCGGTGGTGGCGGCGCTCTCCAGGGTCCCGGACGGCAATGGCGACAAGATGGTGGCGGCGATGGAGGGCATGAGCTTCGAGACTCCGAAAGGATTGATGACGTTCCGCAAGGAAGACCACCAGGCGATCCAGCCGATGTACCACTTCCGCATCAAGAAGGACCAGAAGAACGAATGGGACTTGCTGGAACTGGTGCGCGAAATCCCGGCCAGCGAGCTGCCGCTGCCGGTGAAGAACAAGCGCTGACATGACGGCGCTCCCCTCTGCTACAGATGCGCGCCGGCCGGCGCTGTCGACCCGCGACCTGACCGTCCGCTTCGGCGGCCACGTCGCGGTGAACGCGGTGACGGCGGATTTCTACCCCGGCACCCTGACCGTGATCGTCGGGCCCAACGGCGCCGGCAAGACCACGTATTTCAACCTGGTCTCTGGCCAGCTGGCGGCGACGGGCGGCAAGGTCGCGCTGCACGGCCGCGACGTCACGCGCGACGGCGCCGCGCGCCGCACCCGCTTGGGGCTGGGCCGCGCCTTCCAGCTGACGAACCTGTTCCCGCACCTGACCGTGGCGGAGAACGTGCGCCTGGCGGTGCAGAGCCGCGCCGGCATGGGCCTGAACTTCTTCTCGATCTGGTCGAGCCACAAGGAGCTGGTCGCGCGCGCCGAACACTACCTGGAGCGCGTCGCCTTGATCAGCCGGCGCGACATGTTCGTGGGCGCGCTGTCGCACGGCGACCAGCGCAAGCTCGAAGTGGCGATCCTGCTGGCGCTCGAGCCCTCCGTGATGATGTTCGACGAACCCACGGCCGGCATGAGCGTGGACGAGGTGCCCGTGGTGCTCGACCTCATCCGCCAGGTGAAGCACGAACGCGACAAGACCGTGCTGCTGGTCGAGCACAAGATGGACGTGGTGCGCCAGCTGGCCGACCGCATCGTCGTGCTGCACAACGGCGCGCTGGTGGCGGACGGCGATCCGCGCGAAGTGATGCAATCGAAGATCGTACAGGAAGCCTATCTTGGAACACCCGAACCCGAACATGCTCACGCCTGATCCGGCCCACCAGACGGAACGTGATGCGCCGCTGCTGCGGCTGGCGGGCGTGCACACCCACATCGGCCAGTACCACATCCTGCAAGGCGTCGACCTGGCCGTGCGGCGCGGCGAACTGGCCGTCCTGCTGGGCCGCAACGGCGCCGGCAAGACCACCACCCTGCGCACCATCATGGGCTGTTGGCGTGCCAGCGCCGGCAGCATCCACTTCGACGGCCGCGACATCACGACAATGGCCACGCCCGACATCGCCCGCGCCGGCATCGCCTACGTGCCCGAGAACATGGCGGTATTCTCGGAACTGACCGTGCGCGAAAACATGGTGCTTGCCGCCCGCAACGGCCCGCTGGACGCGGCCCGCGTGGACTGGATCTGCGGCTTCTTCCCGGCCCTGCGCAAGTTCTGGCACTACCCGGCCGGGAACCTGTCGGGCGGCCAGAAGCAGATGGTGGCGATCGCGCGCGCCATCGTCGAACCGAAGAAGCTGCTGCTGGTCGACGAGCCGACCAAGGGGCTGGCGCCGAGCATCGTGCAAAGCCTGGTCCGTGCCTTTCGCGAACTCAAGGAGCGCGAAACGACGATCCTGCTGGTCGAGCAGAACTTCAACTTCGTGCGCTCGCTGGGCGACAGCGTCAGCGTGATGGACGACGGCCGCGTGGCCCATGCGGGCAAGATGGCGGCGCTGGCCGGCGACGCCGCGCTGCAGCAGCGCCTGCTCGGACTGTCGCTCGACTCCCACCAATAGGATACGACATGAGTGCAATCCTCCCCACTTCCAAAACCGATGCGCAGGCCGCTGCTCACGCAGATTCGCCGCTGCCGGCGGCCAGGCGCGACATCGCGCCGCTGCTGCTGGTGCCGGCCCTGATGCTGGCCATGTTGCCGCTGGTCGGCAGCTTCCCCACCTGGCTCACCCTCACCGTCGCCGGCCTGGCGATGGGCATGATGATCTTCATCATGGCCAGCGGCCTGACGCTCGTGTTCGGCCTGATGAGCGTGCTGAACTTCGGCCATGGCGCCTTCGTCGCCGTTGGCGCGTTTTCCGCCACGCTGGTGCTGCTGCCCATGCGCGGCTGGCTCGAGATGGACTCCCTGCTGATCAACCTGGGCGTGCTGGCCCTGGCCGTCACGCTGGCGATGGTCGTCACGGGCCTCCTGGGCTGGGCCTTCGAGCGCATCATCGTCAAGCCGGTCTATGGCCAGCACCTCAAGCAGATCCTGATCACGATGGGCGGCATGATCGTTGCCGAACAGCTGATCCACGTGATCTGGGGCGCCGAGACGATCGCCCTGCCGCTGCCGACCGCGCTGCGCGGCGCGATCCTGCTGGGCGACGCGGCGGTGGAGAAGTATCGCCTGGTCGCCGTCGTGGTCGGACTCATGGTGTTCATCGCCATGTTCCTGGTGCTGGGTCGCACCAAGGTCGGCCTGCTGGTGCGAGCCGGCGTGGAGAACGGCGAGATGGTCGAGGCGCTCGGCTACCGCATCCGGCGCCTGTTCGTGGCGGTGTTCGCGGCCGGATCGAGCCTGGCCGGGCTGGGCGGCGTGATGTGGGGCCTGTACAAGGAAACGCTCACCGCCGCGATGGGCAGCGAGATCATGGTGATGATCTTCATCGTCATCATCATCGGCGGCCTGGGTTCGGTGGGCGGCTGCTTCATCGGCGCGCTCCTGATGGCGCTGGTGGCCAACTACGCCGGCTTCCTTGCGCCGAAGATCGCCCTGGTGTCGAGCATCATCCTGATGATCTCGGTCCTGTTGTGGCGCCCGGCCGGCCTGTATTCGACGTCGAGGAACTGAAGTCATGTTCAATTTCATGCTGCACCGACTTCTCTCCGGCGACCTGCCGCGCAGCCGCATCCTCACCGCGCTGCTGCTCGTGATCGTGCTGGGACTGCTGCTCGCGCCTTTCCTGTTCTCCGGCGCGCGCCCGCTCAACACGGCGGCCACGATCTGCGTCTACATCGTGCTGGTGGCGTCCTACGACCTGCTGCTGGGATATACCGGCATCGTCTCGTTTGCCCACACCATGTTCTACGGCATCGGCGCCTATGGCGTCGGCCTGGCCCTGGCCCGCGTCGACGAACCCACCTGGAGCGTCATGGTGACTGGCCTGGTCCTGGCGCTGCTGCTGGCGCTGGCCCTGGCGCTGGTGGTCGGCCTGTTCGCGCTGCGCGTGCGCGCCATCTTCTACGCCATGATCACGCTGGCGGTTGCCTCTTCTTTTGCCGTGCTGGCGTCGCAGCTGTCCGACCTCACCGGCGGCGAGGATGGCGTGACCTTCAGCGTGCCGGAGCTGCTGTCGCCCGGCTACCTGCTGTTCGAGAACGAGGTCTTCGGCCGCTACGTCGACGGCAAGGTGATCACCTATTACCTGGTGTTCGCCGGCTGCCTGCTGCTGTTTTTGTTCCTGCTGCGGCTGGTGAACTCGCCGTTCGGCCGCGTGCTGCAGGCGATCCGCGAGAACGAGTTCCGCGCCGAGGCGCTCGGCTACCGCACCATGGTCTACCGCATCTGGGCCAACTGCCTGGCCGCGCTGGTGGCGGCGCTGGCCGGCGCCCTGATGGCGCTGTGGCTGCGCTACGTGGGGCCCAAGACCTCGCTCGGCTTCGAAGTGATGACCGACATCCTGCTGATCGTCGTCATCGGCGGCATGGGCACCATGTATGGCGCGGTGATCGGCGCCACCCTGTTCATCCTTGCCCAGAACTACCTGAAGGAACTGATGGCGCACGGCGCGGCCGCGCTGGAGGGCGTGCCGCTGCTGGCCGCGGCCCTGCATCCCGACCGCTGGCTGCTGTGGCTGGGCGTGCTGTTCATCCTGTCGATCTACTTCTTCCCGATCGGGATCGTCGGCAAGCTGCGCGTGCGGGCCTGGCTGGCGCGGCGCCACGCGACCGCCGCCTGACGCCGCCCGCTTTTCTTGCAATCCGTCTCCCGCCTGTTCCGGCGCGCCGCATCCAAGATGCGGCGCGCCGCGTATCTTCATGCTGAACGAATGAACGGGCAGCAGACATCATGCAAAGGAAAATCTTGATCGTGGGCGGCGGCATCGCCGGCCTGTCGCTGGGCCTTGCCCTCGAACAGCGCGGCATCGCAACCGACGTCGTGGAACGCCTTGCCGCGCCATCGCCGTCCGGCACCGGACTCTACCTCCCCGGCAACGCCACGCGCGCCATCGCCAGCCTGGGCCTGCTCGACCGGGTACGCGCCAACGCCGTGGCCGTGCGCAGCCAAAAGATACTGGACCATCGCGGCTGGGAACTGACCGAGACCCGCACCAGCGACGTCTGGGCTCGCTGCGGCCCCTGCCTGTCGCTGCCGCATGCGCGGCTGCACGCCATCCTGGGCGCCGCCTTGGGCGAATCCCGGGTGCGCCACGACGTGTCGGTCGAGGCCATCGACCAGTCCGGGGGACGCTGCGAGGTCGTCTTCACCGACGGCAGGTCGGCCACTTATGACCTGGTGGTGGGCGCCGACGGCATCCATTCGGGCGTGCGCCGGATCGTGCGGCCCGACGTCAATCCGCAGTATGGCCGCCAGGTCTGCTGGCGCTTTATTACCCAGAACATCGCCGGCGTGGAGGGCTGGACCGCCATGCTGGGCAACGGCTGCACGCTGCTCGCGATTCCCGTCAGCGCCACCGGGGTCTATGTGTACGCCGACCTGACCTTGCCGCCGGGGGCGGATCCCGAGCCCTACCGCCACGCCTGCCTGCCGGAACTGTTCCAGAAATTCGCCGCGCCCGTCTCCCTGCTGCTCGAGCGCGGACACCAGGACGAGGCGGCGGTCCACTTCGGCCGTCTCGGCCAGGTGGTCATGGACGACTGGGCGCAGGGACGGGTCGTGTTCATCGGCGACGCCGCCCACGCCGCGTCGCCCAATATGGCGCAGGGCGCGGCGCTGGCGATCGAGGACGAGGTGGTGCTGGCCGACGTCCTCGCCACGGGACAGGATCTCGACCTCGCGCTGGCGTCGTACACGCGGCGGCGGCAGCACCGGATCCGCTGGGTGCAGCGCCAGTGCGCGGCCCGGGACAAGATGCGCTGCCTTCCCGCGTTGGCGCGCGCCACCATCTTCGGCCTGTTCGGCGACAAGCTGTACCGGCGCAGCTATACGCCGCTGCTCGCCCCGCTGTAGACCGGGCGCGTCTTCTCCATTGCGCCCGGCGCCCGTGTGGCGCCGGGTCGCCGTCCTTTCCAGCCCCCCACTTTCCCTGTAGCGATGACGTCGCAGCAAAAACTTGCACGAATACACGCGGTTTCATCGAGTTCCGTCGCCGCGTTTGAGGGACACGATGCGCTCTGCTCGTCACCCTGAATGCATATCAACAACGCCGAGGTTGCGATTTTTATCATGAATGGACCAATGGCCTCGTCGTCAGCCAGCGCGAGGAATTCCATCCTTCTGGCCAGAGCGCACACACCACATGAAACGACTGACATTCCTGATTGCGACAGCGTCAGCCACCACCGCCGCATCCTCGTCCCGGGCCGCAGGGGCCGAGGCCGGGTTGCTCGATGATGGCTTCGGCAACCTGGCCGGCATGCCCGGCTGGAACCACCCCGATCACGGCGTCCCGCCCGGCGCCGGCCTGGCGGCCGAACCAGAAGGACACTTCGTCTTTCGCCAACTGGGCGACCCCGCCACCCTCGGCCAGGTCGGCCTGGAAACCATGCGCAGGGCCGCTGCCGCGGCCGAACCGGCCGGCCTGCTGGTGCTGGCGAGCAGCCTGGGCGTGATTGGCCTGATGCAGCGCCGCGCGCGCCATTGACATCCGGAGAATCCGATGAGTAAATCACTTTCCTCACTGGCTACAATTTTTGCCACAGCGCTGATGGCGCTGTGCGGCTTCGCCGCCGCCGCTCCCCAGGCGCCGGTGGTCGACGGCTTGAACGGCAACGGCCTGGCCCGCTCTGCCCTGAGCGCCGTCAATGCGCTGGCGGTGCGCGGCAATATCGCCGTGGTCGACCGCCGCAGTTGCGACTACGTGGTCAAGGCACGCATGTGCAGGCCGCCGGCGCCCTCGGCATGATCGTCGCCGATAACGCGGAGGGCGAAGTGGCCGGCATGCCGGGCCTCGATGCGAGCATCGCGATTCCCTCGGCCCGCATTACGCGCGCCGACGGACGGGCGCTCAAGCAGGCCCTCCAGAACCGCTCGTCCAAGCGCTCCGGCGTGGTGGCGCGGCTGCAGTCCGATCCGGCGCGGCTGGCCGGCACCGACGGCCGCCGCCGCATGCTGATGTACACGCCGGGCGTCAACGCGCCAGGCTCCTCGGTCTCGCACTTCACTACCGAGGCCACGCGCAACCTGCTGATGGAGCCGTCGAGCAACAGCGACCTGCGCTACGCCGTCATGCCGCCGCGCGATCTGACGCTGCCGCTGCTGCGCGACCTGGGCTGGTAAGCGACGCCGGTCTGGCAAAAAAAAAGAAAGCCGGCGCCCTCGCGGGTGCCGGCTCGCCTGATGAAGAACGGGCCTGGGCAATTAAGCCTGGGCGCCCTTCTTGTATGCTTCCACGCCATTGACCAGCTCGGCCTTGGCTTCCTCGATGCCCGCCCAGCCTTCGATCTTGACCCACTTGCCCGGTTCCAGATCCTTGTAGTGCTCGAAGAAGTGCTGGATCTGCTTCAGGCGCAGCTCTTCCAGGTCGTCCAGCGACTGGATTTTCTTGTACATCGGCAGCACTTTTTCGACCGGCACCGCGATCACCTTGGCGTCGCCGCCGCCGTCGTCGGTCATTTTCAGCACGCCCAGCGCGCGGCAGCGCACCACCACGCCCGGCGGCAGCGGGAACGGGGTGATGACCAGCACGTCGCATGGGTCGCCGTCGTCGGCGATGGTCTGCGGCACATAGCCGTAGTTGCACGGATAGTGCATGGCCGTACCCATGAAACGGTCGACGAAGATCGCGCCGCTGTCCTTGTCGACCTCGTACTTGACCGGATCGGCGTTCATCGGGATTTCGATGATGACGTTGAAGTCGTTCGGCACGTCTTTGCCGGCTGGGACGTTATTCAGGCTCATGGATGGTCCTTGGTTGCTGGAGAGTCAATAATAGGCCGTCATTATAGCGAAACCGACATGGCCTGTGCGGCGGGCCGTGCGTGCGCGCCTCAAAGAATGCTGGCCAGCGCGCACTGCCGGTAATGGCTCGCCGCCTCCTGCTCCTGCCCCAGCGCCTCGTGCATCTGGGCCAGCTTGAGGTGCGCCTCGCGCACCATCGACGCCTCGAGGGCGTCCGATAGCGCCTGCTCCAGGTAGCGCTGCGCCTTGCCCCACAATTTCTGCTTCAGGCACAGCGAACCGAGGGTCAGCGCCAGCTCGGCGTCCGTCGGGCGCTCGCGGCGCCAGGTCTCGCAGGCTTCGATCTGGGCCAGCAGTGAGGGAGAGCCGAATGGGCTGGCGGCGTCGCGGTAGGCGCGCACCACGCGCTCGTCCCAGCCCGCCTTGAGCGACTCTTCGGCGATCGCGCGCGCCTCGTCGTGCAGTCCGCGCGCATTGAAGGCGCTGGCCGCGCGCGCCGCGATATAAGGCACGGTGCGGTCCTGCGCCGGCACCGTGGCCCAGATGCGGCGCAGCGATTCGGCGTCGTGCCCGTCGCCGCCCAGCAACGCCTCGTAGGACAGCTCGCGCAGGCGGCTCGACAGGGCCGGATGCAGCGCGCGGCGTTTATCCAGGATGCGCACCAGGCGCAACACCTCTGGCCAGTTGCGCGCCTGCTGGTTGGCCTTCATCGCCCACTGCAGCGCGTGGATGTGGCGCTGGCCGCTGGCATTGAGTTCGGCCACCGCTTCGAGCGCGGCCTCGGGCTGGTGGTCGTCGACCAGCAATTCGGTGACCGTCATCAGGCGCGCTGTCTTGAGGGTGTTGTCGTGGGCGATCCCGGCCAGCCAGGCGTCGCGTCGCGCCGGCTCGCGCATGCGGTGCGCGGCGCGCGCGCCGATCAGGGCCGCCAGGCCCGCGTTCTCGGGCAGCTCGGCGGCGCGCATCGCGGCTTTTTCGGCATGGCCGAAGCGGCCCTCGAACAGGGCCTTGAGCGCGTCGCGCATGCCCTTGTTGCCTTCGCGCTCGGCGCGGCGCTGGCGATAGGCGGCCACGCGCTGCGGCATCTTGAGGGTGGCGTTGATGGCGCGCACCAGGCCGTACAGCGCCAGGAAGGACGCCACCAGCAGCACCACGAACAGGTTGAGCGACATGTCGATCCGGTGCGGCGGGTAGAACAGCACCACATTGCCCGGATTGAAGCGCGCCGTCACGGCGATGCCGATGGCGGCGGCCATCAGCGCGACTAACCAGAGGAGTAAACGCATTATTATCGCTTCGCTTTGTGCATGACTTATTGTTTCGCTTTGTAGTTGCGCACGGCGTTCAGGCTGTCGGCCAGCGTCGGCATCTCGATCGTCAGGTTGTTGGCCTGGACCTGGCGCAGCGCGGCCTGGCTCGATTGCGTCACGCGCGCGCGCGTGTCGAAATACTTGACCAGCATGGCCTGGGCCGTGGCCAGGTCGTCGCGGAAGGTCGCCTCGTTGCGCGACAACAGCGCCAGCCGCGCGTTCAACAGGCGCAGCTTGAGGTTCTCGCGCACGAAGAACGATTCGCTCGGCGACAGCATCAGCGCCTCAGGCGACTCGACGCTGCGCACCCGGATCAGCTGGCGCACGTCGTCCCACATCTCCTGGCTCCACAGACTCCAGGTGTCGAGCATGCGCTGGCCCACGCCCAGCGGCTGCGCCGGACCGGTGGCCGGCGCCGGCGCGGCCGCCGCCTCGCCCTTGCGGCCGGTGCGCACCGGCGCCACCGGCAGCAGCGGTTTTTCACTGGACAGCATCGGCAGCGTATCGACCTGCCCGATCACGTGGTCGAGGCGCACGGCGACGCCGGCCAGGTCCACCGCCGGCAGGGCCTTGAGCTTCTCGATGTCGCCCGCGATGGCGCGCCGGATGGTGAGGAATTGCGGGGTGTCGGAGCGCGACACCGCGCGGTCGGCGTTCTGCAGCGCGATCAGGGCGCCCTGCACGTTGCCGGCCAGTTGCAGCTGCTGGCTGGCGGTCGACAGCACCTGCTCGATCTCGGTCAGCGCCCACTCGTCGCGGTTCTGCGACAGGTCTTTATAGAGCTGCTCGAGCGCCAGCTGCTGGCTCTGGGCCTCGCTCTGGCGGCTTTCGAGCACGCCGACCTTGATCTGGAGCTCCTTCGACTGGTCCGCCACGTCGCGCGCCAGCGCCGCCGTCTCGGCATTGACCGCATTGCCCCTCTGGAGGCTGCGCGCCATGTCCTGGCGCAGCGCGTTGATGCGGTTGTGCGACGAATACGTCTGCAGCGCCAGCAGCACGGCCAGCGCGATCACGGCCAGCGGCAGCGGGCGCGCCAGGCGGTCGAACAAAGCGGGACCGCCCGGTTCGCCCATGCGCGGCAGGACGGGACCGCCTCCGGTTGGGGGCACGCCTCCGGTTGGGGGCGCGCCACCGACCGGAGGCGTGCCGCCCGGAGGAACGCCGCCCGCGGCCGCGCCCGACGGCGTGCCGCCCTGGACGCCCTCGGGCTTGTGGAGACTCGGTGCGGGCACGTTGGCCTGCGGCTGATCTGGATTGTTCGGCAATTCGTTCATTATTGTGATTGTAACGCTGCTAGTAGACGGGCATCTCCGGATCCCGTCAGGGTCACGTGGCGCAGGCCCAGGGCATGCGCCGTCCCGGCGATCCGCGCATGGGGCACGATCAGGTGCTGTTGCTCGAACTGTGCCTGGGACCCGGGTCCCAGCGCCCCCACCAGGCCGGCCAGGCCACGCAGTGCTTCCGAGCTCGTGATTATCCAGTCGTTTGGCTGCGCCAGCAAGGCGCGCAATCGTGCGGCCAGCCCGGACGTCAATACAGGGGTGCTGCGGCGGTAGGCCGCTACCGCCTCGACCGTGGCGCCGGCCGCGCGCAGGGCGTCGGCCAGCAGCTCGCGCCCGCCGTCGCCGCGCACGATCAGCACGCGCCGGCCGGCAAACAGGGCCAGGTCCAGGCTCTGGAGCAGGTGTTCAGAATCGCTGTGGGCCGGGTCGGCCGGACTATGAATCGTATGGCCGGGCGCCGCGACCCCATGGCGCGCCAGCGCGGCGCGGCTGCCCTCGCCCACGACCGCCAGCGGCACGGCCACCGGCCAGGCATCGAGGTGGGCGAACGCCGCATCGACCGCGTTCGGCGAGACGAACACCGCCAGCGCATAGTCATGCAAGGCGGCCAGCGCCGCGCGCAGCGGCGCCGGATCGTCGATCGGGGCGATCTCGAGCAGCGGCAAGACCTCGGCCGTGCGGCCGATCGCCCGCACCGCCCGCGCCAGGCCGTCGGCCTGGGCGCGCGGGCGGGTGACCACGACCACGCGCTCGCTCGCCTTTGGCGCCAGCTCAGGCATCCTCGGCCGCATCGACGCGGCAGGCGGCCAGGATCGCGCTGGCGTCCTGCTGCGCCAGCAGCTCGGACACCTGCTCGCCCAGGTATTCGGGCTGCTCGGCGGCGCCCGCCACCTCGGCGTGCGCGCTGCGCTTGCCGTCCGGGGTCGCGACCATGGCGCGCAGGCGCATCTGGCCGTCCTGCACGGTGGCATAGGCCGCCAGCGGGATCTGGCAGCTGCCGCCAAAGATGCGCGACACCTTGCGCTCGGCCAGCACCGCCTGGGCGGTTGCGACGTGGTTCAGCGGCGCCAGCACGGCGCGCAGGTCGACGCCGTCGCTGCGAGCGCCGCTCAGGATCTCGATCGCCATCGCGCCCTGGCCGGCCGCCGGCAGGCTCAGCTCGGGCTCGAGCAGGGCCCTGATGCGCTGCGGCAGGCCGAGGCGCTTGAGGCCGGCGGCGGCCAGGATGATGGCCGCGTAATCGCCGCGATCGAGCTTGCCGAGGCGCGTGTCGAGGTTGCCGCGCAGCGGCTGGATCACCAGGTGCGGGTAGCGCGCCGCGATCAGCGACTGGCGGCGCAGGCTGCTGGTGCCGACCACGGCGCCGGCCGGCAAGTCGTCCAGACTGGCGTAATCGTTCGACACGAAGGCGTCGCGCGGGTCTTCGCGTTCGAGCACGGCAGCCAGCTCGAAGCCCTCCGGCAGCTCCATCGGCACGTCCTTGAGCGAGTGCACGGCCAGGTCGGCGCGGCCTTCGGCCATCGCCACCTCTAGTTCCTTGACGAACAGGCCCTTGCCGCCGACCTTGGACAGGGTACGGTCGAGGATCTGGTCGCCGCGTGTTGTCATTCCGAGAATTTCGACGCTACATTCTGGATATAATGCGACGAGCCGGTCGCGCACGTGCTCCGCCTGCCACATGGCGAGGCGGCTCTCGCGGGATGCGATAATCACTCTGGCTGGCGCCTGGGGCGCCGCGTTGGATACCTGCTGTATAGCGTTTAACACTCGAGTTCTTTCACTGTCATTGGGCCGACCCGGACGATGCCAGTAGCCGTTCCCTGCATAAGATCATAAATTTTATCATGGGGCATCTTGCAGATCGTGGCCAACCGCCATCGCACAATCTATTACTTGTGGTCGATATGGACAATCCTGCTGCACCCGTAGTACAAGCCGGCGCCGACAAGGACGCCCCACTCAAGGAAGACATCCGCCTGCTCGGCCGCCTGCTGGGCGACGTGCTGCGCGACCAGGAAGGCGACGCGGTGTTCGACATCGTCGAGACCATTCGCCAGACCGCGGTGCGTTTCCGCCGCGACGACGATCCGGATGCCGGCGAAGAGCTGGCCACCCTGCTGCACAAGCTCACCCGCGACCAGACGATTTCGGTGGTGCGCGCCTTCTCCTACTTCTCGCACCTGGCCAATATCGCCGAAGACCAGCACCACAACCGCCGCCGCCGCGCGCACCTGCTCAAAGGATCCTCGCCGCGTTCGGGCAGCATCGGTTACGCGCTGGGCAAGCTGGCCGAGGCCGGCATCAAGCGCGACACCGTCGACGCGTTCTTCCGCGACGCCCTGATCTCGCCGGTGCTGACCGCCCACCCGACCGAAGTCCAGCGCAAGAGCATCCTCGACGCCGAGCACGACATCGCGCGCCTGCTGGCCGAACGCGACGCGCCGCAGACGCCGAAGGAACGCCGCCGCAACGAGCAGCTGCTGCACGCCCGCATCGCCACCCTGTGGCAGACGCGCATGCTGCGCTACTCCAAGCTGACCGTGGCCGACGAGATCGAGAACGCCCTGTCCTACTACCGCATCACCTTCCTGCGCGAAGTCCCGGCCCTGTACGACGACATCGAACTCGAGCTCGCTGAACAGTATGGCGGCGATGGATCGGCGGCCGCCACCCACGCCTCCTTCCTGCAGATGGGCAGCTGGATCGGCGGCGACCGCGACGGCAACCCGAACGTCAACGCCGACACCATGCGCCACGCGCTGACGCGCCAGTCGACCACCATCCTCGACTTCTACCTCGACGAGGTGCACGCGCTGGGGCCGAGCTGTCGGCCTCCACCCTGCTGGTCAAGGTCTCGCCGGCGCTGGAGCAGCTGGCGGACGCCTCGCCCGACGCCTCGCCGCACCGCAGCGACGAACCCTACCGCCGCGCGCTGATCGGCATCTATGCGCGCCTGGCCGCCACCGCGCGCGAGCTGGGCGTGGGCCACATCCTGCGCAAGGAAGTCGGCCACGCCGCGCCCTATCTCGACCCGGAACTGTTCGCGGCCGACCTCGAGGTGCTGGCCGACTCGCTGCGCCAGAACCACGGCGCCATGCTGATCCAGCCGCGCCTGGCCGGCCTGCTGCGCGCCGCGCGCATCTTCGGCTTCCATCTGGCCTCGCTCGACATGCGCCAGAGCTCGGACATCCACGAGCGCGTGCTGGCCGAGCTGTTCGCGCGCGCCGGCGTCGAAGCCGACTACGCGGCGCTGAAAGAAGAAGACAAGCGCGCGCTGATCCTGCGCGAGCTGGCGCAGTCGCGGCCCCTGTTCTCGCCCTACGAGAGCTATGGCGACGAGACCAATTCCGAGCTGGCGATCCTGCGCTGCGCGCGCGACATCCGCCTGCGCTACGGCCCGCGCGCGATCCGCAACTACATCATCTCGCACACCGAGACCGTGTCCGACCTGCTCGAAGTGCTGCTGCTGCAGAAAGAGACGGGCCTGATGCGGGCGAGTACCGGCGCGAGCGACGTGATGGTGATCCCGCTGTTCGAGACCATCCCCGACCTGCAGCGCGCCGCCGGCATCATGGACGAGTGGATGGCGATTCCGCTGGTGGCCGGCATCATCGAGAAACAGGGACGGCTGCAGGAAGTCATGCTCGGCTATTCCGACTCGAACAAGGACGGCGGCTTCCTGACCTCGAACTGGGAGCTGTACCAGGCCGAGTTGAAACTGGTCGAGGTGTTCGCCCAGCGCCAGGTCAAGCTGCGCCTGTTCCACGGCCGCGGCGGCACCGTCGGCCGCGGCGGCGGCCCGAGCTACGACGCGATCCGCGCCCAGCCGCCCGGCACCGTCAACGGCCAGATCCGCCTGACCGAACAGGGCGAAATCATCGCCTCGAAATTCTCGAACCCCGAGATCGGCCGCCGCAACCTGGAGCTGCTGGTGGCGGCGACGCTGGAAGCGAGCCTGACGCCGCACGGAGCCAAAGACGGGGCCAGCGGTGTCGACGCCGGTCGCCTGCAGCGTTTCGAGTCCGTGATGGCCGAGCTGTCGAACCGCGCCTACAAGGCCTACCGCAACCTCGTGTACGAGACCCCGGGCTTCACCGACTACTTCTTCGAAGGCACGCCGATCGCCGAGATCGCCGAACTGAACCTCGGTTCGCGCCCCGCCTCGCGCAAGTCGACCCGCCGCATCGAAGACCTGCGCGCGATTCCCTGGGGCTTCTCGTGGGGCCAGTGCCGCCTGCTGCTGCCGGGCTGGTTCGGGTTCGCGTCGAGCGTGACGAGCTGGCTGGATGAAGGAGACCACGACGCGAAGCTGGAAGAGCTGCGCGCGATGTACCGCGACTGGCCGTTCTTCGCCACCCTGCTGTCGAACATGGACATGGTGCTGGCCAAGACCGACCTGGCGATCGCCTCGCGCTATGCCGGCCTGGTGAGCGACGCCGGCCTGCGCGAGCGCATCTTCCGCCGCATTTCGGCCGAGCATGGCGAGACGATCCGCACGCTGGAAGCGATCACCGGCGCCAGCGAACGGCTGGCCGGCAACCCGCTGCTTGCCCGCTCGATCCAGAACCGCTTCGCCTATCTCGACCCGCTGAACCACTTGCAGGTGGAGCTGATCCATCGGCGCCGCAAGCTGGCCGACAATGCCGATCCGCGCGTGCATCGGGGGATTCATTTGTCGATCAATGGGGTCGCGGCCGGCTTGCGCAACACCGGTTGAACGCGTAACGTCCCACAAAACAAAAGCCGCCCGGCGCAAACCGGGCGGCTTTTTTACATCCAGCGAGCCAGCAGATTACTGGTTGTGCAGGAAGGTCTTGAGCTTGTCCGAACGCGAAGGCTGGCGCAGCTTGCTCATCGCCTTGGCTTCGATCTGGCGGATACGCTCACGGGTCACGTCGAACTGCTTGCCCACTTCTTCCAGCGTGTGGTCGTTCGACATCTCGACGCCATAACGCATGCGCAGCACCTTCGCTTCGCGCGGGGTCAGCGAGTCCAGCACTTCCTTGATCACGTTGCGCATCGACGCGTGCAGCGCGGCGTCCAGCGGGGCCAGGGTCGCGTTGTCCTCGATGAAGTCGCCCAGCTGCGAATCGCCGTCCTCGCCCATCGGGGTTTCCATCGAAATCGGTTCCTTCGCGATCTTCATGATCTCGCGAACCTTATTCTCCGGCATTTCCATCTTGGCGGCCAGGGTCGGCAGATCCGGCTCGCTGCCGGTTTCCTGCATGATCTGGCGCGAGATGCGGTTCATCTTGTTGATCGTCTCGATCATGTGCACCGGCACGCGGATCGTGCGCGCCATGTCGGCGATCGAGCGCGTGATCGCCTGGCGAATCCACCAGGTCGCATAGGTCGAGAACTTATAGCCGCGACGGTATTCGAACTTGTCGACCGCCTTCAAGAGGCCGATATTGCCTTCCTGGATCAGGTCCAGGAACTGCAGGCCGCGGTTGATGTATTTTTTCGCGATCGAAATCACCAGGCGCAGGTTGGCCACCGTCATTTCACGCTTGGCCTGGCGGGCGCGCTTCTCGCCGGCCGCCATCTGCTTGTTGATCTTGCGCAGGTCGGCCAGCGGCAGCGCCACGCGCGCCTGCAGGTCGATCATGCGCTGCTGCAGCTCTTTGATGGCCGGCAGATTCCGGCTCAGCACCGCGCTGTACGGATAGGCGCAGTCGACTTCGCGGTCGCCCCATTGCAGGTCGGTCTCGTTGCCCGGGAAGACCTTGATGAAGTGGGCGCGCGGCATGCCGCAGCGGTTCACGCAGATGTCCAGCACGGCGCGCTCGATCGAACGCACTTCGTCCATCTGGCCGCGCAGGGTGTCGCACAGCTTTTCCACGACCTTGGCGGTGAAGCGGATGCCCAGCAGCTCGTACGAGATCACGGCCTGCGCTTCTTCGTAGGCCGGCGAACCATAGCCCTCGTTCTTGAAGGCGTGGCCCATCAGGTCGAACTGCTGCTCGATCAGCGCGAACTTCTCCAGCGCACCCTTGCGCAGCTGGGCCAGTTGCTCGGCCGAGTAGCCGGCCGCGGCGCCGCCGGCGTTGCCGCCTTCGCCTTCTTCTTCTTCGTCCTCGACCTCGACTTCTTCGTCTTCATCCTCTTCCGCGACCGCGGCGGCGTGGGCCACCGAGGCGGCCGGGGCCGGGGTGTCTTCCAGGTCGACGAAGCCATCCACCACGTCGTCGATCTTCAGCTCGTCGCTGGCGATCTTGTGCGACAGCGCGATGATTTCCGAGATCGTGGTCGGGCATGCCGAGATGGCCTGCACCATGTCCTTCAGGCCCTGCTCGATGCGCTTGGCGATCTCGATCTCGCCTTCGCGGGTCAGCAGCGACACCGCGCCCATTTCGCGCATATACATGCGGACCGGGTCGGTGGTGCGGCCGAAGTCGGAGTCGACGGTCGACAGTGCGGTCGCGGCGGCGGCCTCGACTTCGTCTTCGCTGGTCGGGGTCACGGCCTGGTCCGACAGCAGCATCATTTCGGCTTCAGGGGCGCGCTCGTAGACGGCGATGCCCATGTCGTTGAAGGTCGCGATGATGCCCTCGATCGCTTCCGGATCGATGATGTTTTCCGGCAGGTGGTCGTTGATCTCGGCATGGGTCAGGTAGCCGCGCTCCTTGCCCATATTGATCAGGTTCTTCAGCTGCTGGCGGCGCTTTTCGAGTTCGGCTTCCGAGAAACCGGCTTCGTTCAGCATGCCGAGGCCCTTGGCCTTGCGCTCGCGCGCCTTCGAGGCGGCCTTCAGTTCGGCGCGCTCGACGGCGTTCAGCGCCGCGACTTCGTCGTTCTCCGGCACGAATTCGCTGGGTTTACGGCCGCGGCGGCCCGGGACTTTCACCTGCGGCAGCAGGTAGCCCGAGGTGTCGATCGCGGCCAGCGCGGCGGCGTCGGTGGTCTTGCTGACGGCGCCGACGCCGCTCACGGGGGCCGCCGGGCTGACTTCGACACGGCGCACGGCGCGGGTGCGCACGACTTTCGGCGCTTCCTCGGCGGCGGCCTGGACGACCGGGGCCGGCGCCGGCGCCGGGGCAGCAGCCGGAGCTTCCGGCTCGGCCGCCTTCAGGGCCGCCAGCTTGCCGCGCTTGCGCACGATGACCGGCGCCACGGCCGGCTTGGCCTGCGCCTGCATGTATTCGGCGGCCAGGTCGATGCCGGCGTCCGCGTCGGCAGCGGCAGAGTCAGGAGCAGATTCGTCGGCCACCGGGGCTGCCGCTTCGGCCACCACCTCCTCGACCGCGGCGGCGATCGGGTCGGCGGCAGGCGCAGCAGCAGGCGCAGGAGCAGTAACGTCCGCCACGACTGGCGCAGCGACCGGCTCGTCCACCACCGGAGCGCCGGCGGCCAGGATGGCGTCGGCCTGCGCCTTCAGCGTGGCCAGGCGCGAACGGGTCTTGACCACCGTTACCTTGGCCGCCGCTTCCGTTTCGAGGAAGTAGGAGGTCGCGGTTTTCGGCACTGCCAGCGGCGCCGAAGCTTTGGCCGGCGCTTTTTTCGCTGTCAGTGTCAATGTCTTGGCGGTGTTTTTCATACTTAAAACTCTCCAGTCGAGGCGAGTTGCGCGCCTGCGAAGTCAATAATCCAGCGGGACCCGCGTGCGGATCCTGGGAAAGGGAAACGGAAGTGGCCCTACCTAGGGGCGGACATGCCAGGTTTCAAGCACGACTTACCGGGTGTTGTGCGCGCCAACGCGATTCTGGGCTGCGGACAGATAGGCGGTGGTCGATGTTCAAAATCGTGCTGTGCATGTCGGAACGAAAAAAAGCCCGCTAACACGGGCTTGCATCTATTTTTCTAGAAGAATAGGGGAAGGGGCACATTATGCCCCACTGCAAGTTTTGGTGATAATTGATAGATCCGATAAGGGATATACACAATTCACATAGCGCTACCCTGACATGCCCTCCGTACAAGCTTCCGGGAAGGTCTGCGCCGGCGCAAGCCGGACTCAAGGCAAGAGGCGGATGATACACGATTTCATGCGCCAGCGCTTGCCCTGCTATAAGTTTCCCAACATTTATAATTGGAACTAGTACAATGCGCGCCCGAGCGCCGTGCTATCCTTCGCAATCCTGTTCTTACCATGAAGTCAATGAATACCAACACCCCTGCAGAGTCCGTCGACACGAACGCCACCCAGGCCACCACTCCGGAGGCGCAGCAGCCGCAAGCAGCAGCGCCGGCCGCGCCGGCGCAAGGCCTGTCGGCACGCGCACTGCTCAAGCAACTCCAGCAGGAGTATCCAGCCTTCCGCGACTGCCTGCCGCTGTCGATCGGCATCGACAAGCAGCTGCAGGCCCGCATGCCCGGCCTGGACAAGAAGGTCATGCGCGCCGCGCTCGGCATCCACACCGGTTCGATGCGCTACCTGCGCGCGATGGAAAAAGCCAAAGTACGCCATGACCTGGACGGCGCCCCTGGCGCCGAGGTGCCCGAGGCGCACCGCCTGCACGCCAAGGAGCAGCTGCAGCAGCGCTTCAAGAAGGAAGCCGAACGCAAGAAGGCCGAACGCGAAGCCGCGCAAGAAGAAGAAAACAACCGCAAGCGCCAGGAAAAACTGCAGGCGCTCGCGTCCAAGTTCTCCAAGAATTGAGCGCGGGCCCCGAGGTCCCCGAGGACGACCTTCCCCCCTACGTCGGCATCGACCTGGCCAATGTGCGCCTGGTGCGCAGCGAGCAGGATGCGCGCGAGGCGCTGGCCGACCTGCTGGGCGGCGACGCGATCGGCTTCGACACCGAATCCAAGCCGACCTTCGCCAAGGGCGAAGTCTCGACCGGGCCTCACCTGGTGCAGCTCGCGACCCTGGAAACGGCCTGGCTGTTCCAGACCGCGACCCCGGCCGGCAATGCGCTGGCCGTCACCGTCCTGAAACCCGTGCTCGAGGACGAGCGCGTGCTGAAGGTGGGCTTCGGCCTGGGTGACGACGTGCGGCGCCTGAAGTCCAAGTTCGGCATCGGGCTGCGCAATGTGCTCGACCTGTCGACGGCCCTGCGCCGGCGCGGTGAAAAGAATCCGCTCGGCGCCAGGAGCGCCGTCGAGCGCTTCTTCGGCCAGCGCCTGCAAAAGTCCAAGCGCATCACCACCACCAACTGGGCCCTGCCCCGCTTGTCGGACAAGCAGCTGCAGTATGCGGCCGACGATGCCCATGCGGCGCTGAAGATCTACCGGCACTGGAAGGCGAATCCGCCGGCCTGACCCTTGGCGGGAGACTGCGCACCAAAAGAGGGAGTTCCGGCTCAGCAATCCGCGATATCATTCCCACATCGTCGATGCCGGTGGGAGCTCATGATTTCACGTCGCCTGCGCCTGTCCCTCGCTTGCCTGTTCGGCCTGTTCTCCTGTGCGGCCACGGCGGCGCCGCAAACCGTGCCCGATACCCTCGGCCAGCGCCTGCTCGCCTGCGCCACCTGCCATGCGCGGGTCGATGCGCGCGGCAATCCGGTCAACGACAGCTTTTATCCCCGATTGCAGGGCAAGCCGGCCGGTTACCTGCATCACCAGCTGCTGAACTTCCGCGACGGCCGGCGCCAGTATCCCTTGATGACCTACCTGGTCGACCACCTGCCCGACGCTTACCTGCGCGAGATCGCCCAGCACTTCGCGGCCCTGCCGCCGACCGTGCTGCCGCCCCAGGCTTCCGGCCTGTCAGGCACGGCGCTCGAACGCGGGCGCCGGCTCGTGGTCGACGGCGACGCCGCGCGCAAGATCCCGGCCTGCGTGGCCTGCCACGGCGCGCGCCTGACCGGCGTGCAACCGAACATCCCCGGCCTGCTCGGCCTGCCGCGCGACTACGTCAACGCGCAGTTCGGCGCATGGCGCAACAAGGTGCGGCGCGCGCATGCGCCGGACTGCATGGCCGACATCACGGCGCGGCTGTCGCTGGAAGACGTGGCGGCCATCTCGGGCTGGCTGGCGGCGCAGCCGATGCCGCTTGACCCGCGCCCGGCCGACACCATCGCGCGTCCCTTGCCGCTGGCCTGCGGCAGCGATCCGGAGGCGCGATGAAGACCTTGCGGGTTGCCCTCCTCCTTATCGTCGTTCTCGCCCTGGCCGCGGTGGCGCTGGCGTGGCCGCGCGCCGAGCATATTCCATCGCGCGCGCCGGCGGCCTACGCTGTGAACACGGCCAATATCGAACGTGGCGCCTACCTGGCGCGGGCCGGCGACTGCATCGCCTGTCACACGGCGCGCGGCGGCGTGGCGTATGCCGGCGGCCGTGCGCTCGAGACGCCATTCGGGCGTTTCTACGGGCCGAATCTCACGCCCGACAAGGAGACCGGCATCGGCGACTGGAGCGCCGACGACTTCTGGAACGCGCTGCACAACGGCATCGCCAGGGATGGCCGCCTGCTCTACCCGGCCTTCCCCTACACGAACTACACGAAGGTCACGCGCGACGATTCGGACGCTTTATTCGCCTATTTCCGCAGCCTGGCGCCGCAGCGCCAGCCGAACCGGTCGCACGAACTGGGCTTCCCCTACGACAGCCAGCTGCTGCTGGCCGGCTGGCGCCTGCTCTACTTCCGTCCCGGCGTGCATGAGGAACAACCGGCGCGCGGCGTGGAGTGGAATCGCGGCGCCTATCTGGTGGAGGGTCTGGGGCATTGCAGCGCCTGCCACAGCACGCGCAACGGGTTCGGCGCGAACAAGGAAGGACTCGATGGCGGCCTGATCCCCACGCTGGGCTGGTATGCGCCCTCGCTGACGTCTAGCGGCGAGGCCGGGATGAAAGACTGGGACAAGGACCACATCGTGGCGCTGCTCGGCACCGGCATTTCGCCGCGCGGCTCGGCCACCGGACCGATGGCCGAAGTGGTGGCGCGCAGCCTGCAGCACCTGACCCCGGACGACCTTGGGGCGATGGCGAGCTATCTGCAATCGTTGCCGGCGACGCCCGCGCAGCGGCCGGATCGCGTGCCGCCGGCGGACGAGCGGGTGCTGGCGGACGGCCGGCGCATCTACGAAGCCAAATGCGCACAGTGCCATGGCGACGATGGGCGGGGCAAGCTGCCCGCCTATCCTCCGCTGGCGGGAAACCGCGCCGTGACCTTGAGCCCGGCCGTGAATGCGATCCGCATGACCGTCAATGGTGGCTTCCCGCCCGGGACGAAGGGCAATCCTCGCCCGTACGGCATGCCGCCGTTTGGCCATGAGCTGGACGACGCCCAGGTGGCGGCGGTGCTGAGCTGGATCCGTACGAGCTGGGGCAATGCGGCGCCGCCTGTCACTGCCGTCGAGGTGAACCGGTATCGGGCGATCAGCGGCGACTGAAGCGAGTAGCGATGCCCTCCACCTTGCCTGCCAGAACCGAACGGCTCCGCAAGTACGGCCATGTTATCGTCGTGACCATATTTCCGTGAACTGATCAGGCTCAGGATAGCGGCCTGCACGCAATCGCGCCCCCCCTGAGCCAGCCCGAAAGGATACGAATGAACCGTTTCAACGACAAAACCGTGCTGGTCACCGGCGCCGCTTCCGGCATCGGACTGGCGACCGCCCGCCGCTTCCTCGACGAGGGCGCCCGCGTCGTGATGCTGGATATCGACGGCGACAAGCTGGAGAAGGCCGCCGCCAGCCTGCCCCAGGACCGGGTCCTCGTGCAGGTCGGCGATACCGCCGCCAAGGACACCGCCACCGCCGCCGTCAAGGCGGCCATCGAGCGCTTCGGCGGCCTGCACATCCTCATCAACAACGCCGGCATGGCCACCGAGGGCGACATCACGCAGACGAGCGAAGAAGACTTCGAACGCGTCATGGCGGTCAATGTCGGCGGCTACTATCACATGGCCAAGGCGGCGATGCCCGAGCTGATCAAGGCACGCGGCGCGATCGTCATGACCTCGTCGGTTTCCGGGCTTGGCGGCGACTGGAACCTGTTTGCCTACAACACCTCGAAAGGCGCCGTCAGCAATATGGTGCGGGCGATGGCGATGGATATGGCAAAGCACGGCGTGCGCGTGAACGCCGTCAATCCGAGCTTCACGAAAACCGGGATGACCGAGGACATGGTGAACGATCCCGAACTGGTCGCCAAGTTCAGGGAACGCATGCCGCTCGGCGCGCCTGAAGATCCGGAGGGCGTGGCGGCGGCGATGGCGTTCCTGGCGAGCGACGATGCGCGGCTGATTACCGGCGTTAATCTGCCGGTGGACGCCGGCTTGATGGCATCGAACGGACAGCCGCCGCAATAACAATTCTTTCGGGATCGCGATCGCGCGTGCCAGGGTCAGCGAGTGCGTCGGGGATACACGGCACTGCACGTGTGCGAAGTGGCTTAGCAGAGAACGATGCGAGCCAGGCGTGCCGGGCAATCGGCTATCTTTCAACATCGGACGATGGTCCGCGATCCCTGGATGGACGAGTAACTGGTACTCGTCGCTCAGGTCCAGCCAATCCAGTTCGGATCACGCGCTTTCCGCTACGGGAGAGCAGGCGTTTGGAGTCGCGCTCCCGAGCCTTTGTACACCCGTACGCAGGCGGCTGGCGACGTCATCGCTGCTGGCCCAGCGATATCGGTTGGTATCCAGCAGACCGCGTAGTTTGCATAGCCCACAGCTGAGCAGCCCACTCGCTCACCAGACGAAGCTGCGAAGATCGCGTGGGTCGCGTCTGCGGTCTGGAGACACCCAACAGCATTTATCCAGGCTATGCAAGCAGTTGCTCGCTCAATGCAGGGTTGAAACATGCTTATCAATAGTGGAGCAAGTCGGTTTTGGGATATGCATCCGAGCTCGATAGCGTGCGGCCGCGTCCCTGCGACTTGGCCTGGTACAGCGCGACGTCGGCTCGCTGCAGCATGATGTCGATGGTGTCGCTGTCGTGCGTGCGCATGTCGACGCCGGCGCTGTACGACAGAGCGAATCCCAGTTCCGGGCGCGAGTGCTGTGCCAGCCATTGGCGCAGGCGTTCATCGTAAGCGATGACCGCGGCAAGGTCGGCGCGCTTGAGCAGCACGCAGAATTCCTCGCCACCGTACCGGCAGAACACGTCGCCGACGCCGCTGACGACGCGCAAGCCGGTGACGAAAAGCTGGAGTGCGCGGTCGCCCACAGCGTGGCCGTGCGTGTCATTGATGTGCTTGAAATGATCGAGGTCGATCATCAACAGGCCCAGCGGATGGCGGTCACGCTTGCTGCTGACCAGGGATGCGCCGGACTGCAGAAGCCACGCACGGCGGTTCAGAGCGCCCGTTAGGCCATCCTGCATGGCTAGCCGCTCCAGCTCCCGCGCCGCCTCGTCGCGGTGCGCCAGCAGGATCGCCACCAGCGACAGCACCATCATCGCATTCGATGACAGTGCAAACACCTGATTGACCAGGTATGGGCCGAAAAAAATCGGGAATGCGGCGCTGTAGAATCCGCCCAGCACCGCGCGGCAGGCGAGCACCACGATCTGGATCGAGAGGCAGATGATCAACAGCCAGCGCCAGCGTCCGACTGGCACCTGAGGCGGGCGGCACAGGTCGAGCACCACGATCGCGATTTGCAAGGCGAGCAGGCCATTGGCCCATGCCACCCGGAACTCGTAGTCGGCGTAGCCGATGCCGTAACCGACAGTCATCAAGACAGCGATGGCGACCGGAAGCCGCACGGATTCTCTGCGGCCACACCATAACTGGAATGCGATGGCATTGAACACCATGCCGCTCGATACGCAAGCCATCGAGAGCGTCGACAGCAGGTGGTCGGCCCAACCGCCCCGCTCGAAGGTACTCGACGACAACAGGAAAATCCACCCCGCAGTTTGCAGCACGATCCCGGTTTGCGCGCAGCGTGCGGCACGGTTCACCCGCCCCATGAAATACGGCAGCACTACGGCCATGATCAACAGGTTGAGCGTCATGGCGATGAACAAGGAAGGTACGTCGATCTCGGGCACGGGCTCTCTTCTCAATTATCAGCTCATGAACGACTCGCTCAAGTCAAAGCGTACGGTACCGGATATCCAGGGCTGGTCAAACCATCTCCGCAAACGTCACCCTGTCCGTGGTGGCATTGCGCGCATCTTCTACCCGCACCTTGTGCGCGGCCAGCAAGCCTTCGAGCGAGGCGTTCATCGTGTGACAGCCGTCATCGATGTTCTTGTTCATCTGGGCGCGGATGCCACCCAGGTCACCTGCCTCCAGCATGCGTACCACCGCTGGACTCGGCGTCAGGCATTCAGTGGCGAGATAATACCGGTTCCCCTCGACCGAGGGCAACAGCGCCTGGCACAAGATGCCACGCAAGGCATGCGCCAATGCCTGCGCCTGCGCTTCCGAATTACCCAACAAGCGCAACATCTTCTGCAGCCCGAGCTCGGTCGACCGCGCATGCAGGGTCGCCAGCACCAGCGGCCCCGACTCGGCCAGCGCCAGCGCCTCCTGCGCCGTCTGCGCATCGCGGATCTCGCCAATCACGATGACATCGGGCCGCTCGCGCAGCGCATCCAGCGCCCCCAGGTAGTAACTTTCGACGTCCCCATCCTCCCCCACCTCGCGCTGCGTGATGATGCACTTGCGCTGCGGGATCAGGGTTTCAACGGGATCCTCGATGGTGATGATGTGGCCCGAGCGCTGGCGATTGATCTCATCCAGGATCGAGGCGATGGTGGTCGACTTGCCCTGGCAGGTATCGCCAATGATCAGCACCAGCCCGCTGGTCAGCCGTGCGAACTCGCGCTCGTCATCCCACAGGCCAAGGTCGGACAATGCAATCGGCTCCTTCGGAAAGCGCCGAATCACGCACCCGATGCGCTTGCCGCCCTGGAAGCGGAAGCAGTTGGCCCGAATGCGCGCCGTATGCAGATCGATCGAGCGGTCGAAAGCGCGCGAAGCAATGCGCTGCGGCCAGTTCGGCTCGATCACGTCGAAGAATTCTTCCAGCTCTTCCTTCGTGATCGGCGAATCGGTCACCGCCACCAGGCCTTTCGGCTGGCGCAGCATCAGCGGGCTGTTCTGGTGGATGATGATGTCCGAGAACACCAGCTTCGAATTGAGGAGGTGCAGGATTTGCTGCACCAGGGTCTCGAACACCGGATGGTCTTCGTTTTCGATGTACGAGAGGATCGGGATCTGCGAGGACTGGTGGTATTCCATCTGGTGGCAAAGAAAAAACGCGTTCCAGTCATTATAGGACTGGAATGTTGCACCAGAGTAAAAATATCGTCAGCGTGACAAACTCGCCACAATGCGGTCGCCGAACACCGTGATGGTCACACCCAGGGCCACCACCAGCGCCCCGGTCAGGCGTACCGGCGATACTTCGCGCTTCACCATATTGATCAGGCCAAAATGGTCGATCGCCATTGAACTGAGCAGTTGGCCGGCGATCACCAGCACCACCAGGGTCAACAGGCCGATGCGCGGCGCGAGGAACACGGTGCCGAGCACGAAGGCCGCGCCCATGAAGCCGCCCAGGAACTTCCAGGCCGGTTGCGACGGCAGCGCCGCCAGGGTGGTCCCGAGGCTCGACACACCGCCCTTGGCCAGCGCCATCACCAGCAGCGCCACCGTGCCGCAGCTGAATGAAATCAGCGCCGCCATGATCGAATTGGCCCCGATCGAATGGGCCAGCTGGCTGTTCACCGCGGCCTGCGCCGACATCGCGATGCCGATGCAGAATGCCGCCACCAATAAAATCAGGTTCATCCCTGTACATCCCTGGCAAAAACGCACGATTCTAGTGCATTCCGGGCCGGCGCGTCGGCGCGCCCCGTCGCGTGCTCCTGCATTTCATCCCCGACAGGCTGCAATTCGTCGCAAACGCCTCTTGCCGACACGCCCGGCTGGCTACGATGGCTGCCATACCAACGAATCAAGGAGTCCACCCATGCAAGCCTTCACACCATCATTCGCCGTACGGACCCTGCTGCTGGCCGCCACCCTGGCCTGTGTCGCCGCGCCGACGCCCGCCATGGCCTGGCCCTTCGGCGGCGAAAAAGTCGAAGGCAGCGGCAGCGTGACGCGCCAGGCGCGCCAGGTCGAGCGCTTCACCGGCGTCGCGCTCGAACTGCCGGCCCAGCTCGAACTGCGCATTGGCAATACCGAAGGCATCACGATCGAGACCGACGACAATCTGCAGCGCCTGATCGAGACCGAGGTCGACGACGGCGTGCTGCGCATCCGCCCCACCAAGCGCAATATGAACCTGCGCGCGCGCACCATGAAGATCGTCGTCAACGCGCGCCAGATCGAGCGCCTGTCGCTGGGCGGCTCGGGCACCATCGATGCCGAGGCGCTGCGCGCCCAGACCCTGCGCATCAACCTGGGCGGCTCGGGCAAGATCCGGGTCGCCAGCCTGGACGCCGACAAGGTCTCGGTCAGCGTCGGGGGCAGCGGCGACTTCCGCGCCAGCGGCGGCAAGGCGCGCGACGTGTCGGTGTCGATCGGGGGTTCGGGCAATGTCGACATGGGCAAGGTGGCGGCCGACAGCGTCAGCGTCAGCGTGGCCGGTTCGGGCGACGTGACGGTGTGGGCTCGGCGCGAGTTGAGCACGTCGATCGCCGGGTCCGGCGACGTCAAGTACTATGGCGACCCGAAGCTGCGCAGCTCGGTCGCCGGTTCGGGCAAGTCGCGCCGGCTGGGCGACGCGCCGAACTGATCGGGACAGGCGCTTACAGGGCGCCGCGCAGCGCTTCGCGCTCGATCTGCACCGTGTCCGTCCCGTCGGTCAGCCACACCTGGCCGTCCTGGATCGTGCACTGCAGCTGCATCGAACGTTGCGCCATCTTTTCCAGCTGCGCGCTGGTCGACGACGGGATGTTGATCACGCTGACGTTCTTCGCGCGCTCGATCTTGTTGGCCAGGCCCTTGAACCAGATGCTGCTGGTCGCGCTATAGCTGTACACCACCACCTTCTCGGCGCGGCCGGCCGCCTTCAGCAGACGCTTCTCGTCCGGCTGGCCGACCTCGATCCAGGTCTGGATGGCGCCGGTCAGGTCCTTCAGCCACAGGGCCGGCTCCTCGACGTCGAACAAGTCCTTGCCATAGGCGAGCGCCGGATCGGCGTGCAGGGCGAAGGCCAGCACACGGATCATCACGCGCTCTTCGGTCTCGGACGGATGCCGGGCGATGGTCAGGGCATGTTCCTGGTAGTAGTTTCGGTCCATGTCGGCGATCGACAGGTCGGCCTTGTAGATGGTCGCTTTGATAGCCATTGTTGCGTGCGCTCGTGTGTGCTGAAGGATGAAAACCCGCTATTGTCGCATGCGCGGCGACTGCGGGGTTCCCGGCCGGGTTAGACTGGCCGTCTTGTTGAACATGGAGACCCCGATGACCAATGCTTTCCCTCCGAACCAGCAGTTCCTGCTCGCCGCCCGCCCGGTCGGGCTGCCCAGGCGCGAAGACTGGCAGTTCCACGAACAGGCCGTGCCCGAACCGGGCGAAGGCGAGATCGTGGTCAAGGTCCTGTACCTGTCGCTCGACCCCGCGATGCGCGGCTGGATGAACGAGGGCAAATCGTATATCCGTCCGGTGGCGATCGGCGAAGTCATGCGCGCCGGGGGCGTGGGCGTGGTGGTGGCCTCGCGTTCGCCGCGCCTCAACGTGGGCGATTACGTGATGGGCGGCACCGGCGTGCAGCGCTACTGGTCCGGCCCGGCCGACGACAAGACCGCCAACCTGGCCAGGATCGATCCGCAAGTGGGCAACCTGACAGCCTGGCTGAACCTGCTGGGCATGCCCGGCATGACGGCGTACTTCGGCCTGCGCGACGTCGGCCAGGCCAGGGCCGGCGAGACGGTGGTGGTGTCGGGCGCGGCCGGCGCGGTCGGCATGACCGTGGGCCAGGTTGCGAAGCAGATGGGCTGCCGCGTGGTCGGCATCGCCGGCGGGTTTGATAAATGCGCTTTCGTCGTCGACCGCCTCGGCTTCGACGCCTGCATCGACTACAAGGCCGGCAACGTCGGCGCCGCCCTCAAGCAGCATTGCCCGCAGGGCGTCGACGTCTATTTCGACAACGTCGGCGGCGAGATCCTCGACACCGTCCTTACCCGCATCAACATGAAGGCGCGCATCGTGATCTGCGGCGCGATCTCGCAGTACAACGTGACCGAACCGGTCAAGGGTCCGGCCAACTACCTGGCGCTGCTGGTCAACCGCGCGCGCATGGAAGGCATGATCGTGTTCGACTACGCGGCGCGCTATCCCGAAGCCGTGGCCCAGCTCGGCGAATGGCTCCAGCAAGGTGCGATCCAGAGCCATGAATACGTGGTCGATGGCTTCGAGCAGTTCCCGCAGGCGCTGCTGATGCTGTTCGAAGGCCGCAACCTCGGCAAGCTGGTGCTGAAAGTGGCGGACGCCTAGAACTTGTCGCCGGCTCCACGGTCGTACAGGTCAGGGCGCCCCGCCCTTTCTCCATGGAGCTGGCCATGCTGTCCCTTTTCGAGAGTTTTTTCGCCAACCCGGCGCTGCAGGGCCCATTCGGCACGCCGGCGGGCGCGCCGCCGAACGCGCAACTGGCCACACAGCTGGGCGCGCAAGCGAACCAGCTGGCCACGCTGTCGCAGCGCAGCCATGAGCTGCTGGCGCGCGTGACCGACCTGAACCTGCAGATGGCGCGCCACTTCGTCGAGACCGCGCTCGACACCGGCCGCCAGCTCGCCGCCTGCACCGATCCCCTGCAACTGCCCCCACCGCGATGCGCGGCTGGCAGCCATTGGGCGAGCATGTGCGCGTCTGGCAGCAGGGCCTGATGGGTGTGATGGCCGAAGCCCAGACCGGCCTCGGCCACGCAGCCGCGCTGGCGCCGGCGCCCGCGAAACGTGCCGCCTGAGCGGGCCGACGCGCCGCATGGCGACGGGGCGGAACTAACGCTCACCACGTTTCTCTAATCGCACGAGCGCAGCCTGAGATGGCTCCAAGTGCGTTCAAGCATAGCGTACGGCCTCTACAACTGACAGCCCCACGGGCACAAGGAGATCGACATGGCGACCAGTAAGGAGAACGGAGGAAAGAGCAGCAGTCAGGGCAATGCCCAGAAGAGCGGGCCGCCCGCCAAGCGCGGCTTCGCGGCGATGGACCAGAACCAGCAGCGCGAAATCGCCAGCAAGGGTGGCCAGGCGGCCCATCAAAAAGGCACGGCGCACGAATTCGATTCCGAAGAAGCGCGCCGCGCCGGCCAGAAAGGCGGCGAGGCCGTGAGCCGCAACCGGGCCCATATGGCCGACATCGGCCGCAAGGGTGGCGAAAGCCGGCAATCGGCCCAACGCGCGGCAGCCGCCGCGGCTGCGGCCGCGCAGAAGGGCAACCGCCAGGGCGAAGAAAGCTAGCGCGGCTGGCTGTTGGCGTTTCACGGAGCGGTCCCGGCGCAGACCCGCGCGGCGGGCCTGCGCCTGTGGTACATTGCCGGGCTTATGCCTACCCTGAAATACCTGACCGCCTACCCGGACACCCTGCAAGCCCAGGTCAGCGGGCTGATCGAACAGAACCGCCTTGGCGACAGCTTGCGGCGCCGCTATCCCGAGCCGCACGACATCCGCACCGACCGCGCCCTGTACGACTATGTGCAAGATCTCAAGGACGACTACCTGCGCCAGGCCGCACCGGTCGCGAAGGTCGCCTTCGACAGCAAGATCCAGGTGATCCAGCATGCGCTGGGCCTGCACACCGCCATTTCGCGGGTCCAGGGTTCACGCCTGAAGGCCAAGCACGAGATCCGCATCGCCAGCCTGTTTCGCGACGCGCCGCTGCCCTTCCTGCGCATGATCGCCGTGCACGAATTGGCGCACCTGAAGGAAAAGGAACACGACAAGGCGTTCTACAAATTGTGCTGCTGGATGGAGCCGGACTACCACCAGCTCGAGTTCGACGTGCGCCTGTACCTGACCTGGCTCGACCTGTCCGGCGAGCGCTTGTGGAGCGGCGACTAGCTCGACTGCGCTGGCGCTGGCGACACCGGGGGCTCGCGCAGCGGCGATCTTCCCGCGCCATCCGGCTGCGCCGCGCAAGCGCGCGTGCAGCGCTGGAGCGCCGTGTCGCAAGCGTCGAGGCGCGCCATCCGGCGTCCGTTGTCGCCGGCGGCATCGAGCGCGCGGGTCGCCTGGCCCGGCACCGCGCCCTGGGCAGTGCGCGCCAAGGGGTTGCGGTATTCCGGGGTAGACCCGGTCAAGCGCTGTTCCAGCGGCAGCGCCTGGGCCCCGGCACGGCATTCGCGTTGTTCGGAGGCGCACATCGAGGTGCAGAACGCCGGGTCCGCAGCCAGCGCAGGCCCGGCTACCGACGCGGCCAGGGTTGCGACGATGATCGACAAGACTGAACGCTTCATTCCAACCTTTCGTGAAAACGTGGCGGCATGCCATCCTGTCATCCTAGCCTGTTTTCGCACGGTGCGCCTCTCGGATGCCGCAACGCGTGCAGCCAATCGCCATCGTTGCACTTCAACAACGAACGTTTCGTAAAAGTAAATTTCTAACCATCGGTCACTCGACTTCGCGAACCGGCTCCGATACAGTCTGCACACTCGGAATTGCCGTCATCCCGAGCCCCCTCGCCTCCCGCCACTCACATCACATGGTTCAGCAACACACCTGGCGCCTGTCCGCCGCGTTCGCTACGTGCGCGCTCGCTTTCCTGTCCTCCCACGCCTGCGCCGCGGAAGCGCCGGGCGAGCCGGCCGTGTCCACGCCCGTTCTGAAGCTGTCCGGCTTCGGCACGCTGGGCGCGGTGTATTCAAGCGCGCGCAGCGCCGACTTCACCGCCTCGGTGCTGCGCGCCGATGGCGCCGGCCATACGCGGGCCTGGAGCGCCGACGTCGACAGCCGCCTCGGCGTCCAGCTCGACCTCGACCTTGGCGCCTGGTCCGGCGTGCTGCAGGTGGTCAGCGAGCAGCGACTGGACGGCAGCTACACACCCCAGATCGAATGGGCCAATATCAAATACCAGCTCACGCCCGACCTGGCCGTGCGCGCCGGCCGCATCGCCCTGCCCGTCTTCCTCGGCGCCGAATCGCGCAAGGTCGGCTACACGATCCCCTGGGTGCGCACGCCGGTCGAGGTCTACGGTTCCCTGCCCATTTCCAGCAGCGACGGCCTCGACGCCACCTGGCGCTGGAGCACGGGTTCCGTGCTGCATGCCACCCAGGTATTCGCCGGCCGCACCGACCAGGACTTGCGCAATCAGCTGCGCATCAAGGCCGAGGACATCGTCGGCCTGTCGCACAGCATCGAACGCGGCGCCGTCAGCACGCGCCTGTCGGCCGCCAGCGGGCGCCTGAACACCGCCATCGGCGAGGAATTGTTCACGGTGCTGCGCCGCTTCGGGCCGGCTGGCGGCGCACTGGCTGACCGCTACGAGATCAGGGACAAACGTGTCTCCATGGTCAGCATCGGCGTGAGCGTCGATCCGGGCCCCTGGTTCGTCACCGCCGAGTGCGGCCGCACCCGCACCGAGTCGCTGCTCGGCGGCGGCACCTCGATGTATATCGGCGCAGGACTGCGCCGCGGCGCGCTGACGCCCTACGCCGGCTACGCCCAGGTGCGCGCCGACGTCCCGACCCGCGATCCCGGCCTGCCGCTGGACGGCCTGACGCCGCCACTGGCCGCGGCGGCCGGCCAGATCAACGCCGGCATCAACGAGTTTCTGGCGGCGATCCCGGTGCAGTCCACCTGGAGCGCCGGCCTGCGCTGGGATGCGGCGACCAATATCGCGCTCAAGCTGCAGTTCGACCGGCTGCGTCCGCGCGATGGCTCGCGCGGCACCCTGATCAACAACCAGCCCGACCTGCGTCCCGACCGCGCGGTGCATGTCGGCAGCCTGGCCCTGGACTTCGTGTTCTGATGCGCGCGCTCCCTCGTTCCTTGCCATCCGTGCGGCGCCTGCTCGCCATTCTCGCCCTCAGCCTGGCCACCGCCAACGCCTCGGCCGAACTGGTGGTGGTGGTCTCCAGCCGCAGCCCGGTAACGGCCATCAACGCCGAACAGGTGGCCGCGATCTTCCTCGGCCATGCCAGCCGCTTCCCGGACGGCGCCCAGGCGGTCGCCGTCGACCAGCCGCTCGGCGCGCCGCAGCGCGACAGCTTCTACCGCGGACTCACCGGCAAGACGCCTGCCCTGCTCAAGGCGCACTGGTCGAAGATGGTGTTCACTGGTCGAGGCCAGCCACCGCGCGAAGCCAGTGGCGACGCCGGCGTGCGCCGCCTCGTGGCCGGGAATCCGGCGATGATCGGCTATATCGGGCGCGAGGCGCTCGACGCCTCGGTCCGCGCCGTGCTGGTCCTGCCGTGAGGATGCGATGAACACGCTCGCGTCCACCACCTCGCCGGCCGCGCCGTCCCGGATCCGGGTGCGCCGCATGCCCGCGCGCTGGCTCGCCCTCGCGCTCGAGACCCACATCTCGCTGCCGCTGTTCGCCCTGCTCCTGCTGGGCGCCATGTGGTTCGCCGCCCTGCACGTGATCGAGGCGGAACGCCGCACCGCGGAGGCCGCCACGCGCGACGCCACCCACGAGCTGCTCGATACCTACGAGGCGCAGATGGCGCGCAGTCTCAGCAACATCGACCAGACCCTGCGCGTGCTGAAATACGCGGTGGAGCAGAACGGCCCGTCGGGCGCGCTCCCCGCGCTGGCGGCCAGGGGGCTGCTGCCGCCCGGCCTGGTCTTCCAGGTCGAGATCACCGACAGCCACGGACGCGTGGTGGCCAGCAATCCGGATGCCGGCCCGCGCGACCTGTCCGGCGCCAGTTATTTCGAGTTCCACCGCCACATCCGGCACGACCTGCCCTACGTGAGCCAGGCCATCGCCCGGGGCAACGAATCGCAGCTGCATTTCTCGCGCCGCATCGACGACGACGCCGGCCGCTTCGCCGGGGTGGCGATCGTCGCCGTCGACCCGGCCTATTTCACCAGCTCATATGAACGCTCGCGCCAGGGCGAGCGGGGCCTGCTCGGCCTGGTCGGCGTCGACGGCGTGGTGCGCGCGATGCGGATCGGCGAACAGGTCTCCTGGGGCCAGTCCTACACGGCCGGCCCCACCGGCATCGTCGGCTTGCGCGCCTGCCGCATCGATGGCGAGACGCGCTACACCAGCAGCCGGCCGCTGGGTGGATTTCCGCTGCTGGCAGTGGCCGGCCTGTCGGAGAGCGAACAGATGGCGCAATTTCGCCAGCAGCGGCGCGCCTGGCTGCTGGGCGCCGGCGCCGGCAGCACGCTACTGGTGGCGGTGGTGATCCTGGTCAGCGCCTGGTCGTGGCAGCTGGCCAAGGCGCGCGGGCGCGAGCGCCAGGCCCAGGAGACCTATGCCGCCGCATCCGAGGCCAGCCCGGACGCCTTCTTCGTCCTGCGCAGCATCGTGAACCAGCGGGGACGCGTGACCGACTTCACCATCGTCACCACCAACAGCCGCGCCGAACAACTCACCGGCCTGCCCAAGGAGCATCTGGCGGGCCAGCGCATGTCGGTGATGCTGCCAGGCGCCTTCAGCGCCGGCATCTTCACCGACCTGGCCGCGGTGGCGCTGGACGGCGTCACGCGCGAAACCGAATGGCTGGCGCGCACGCTGCCGCATGGCGAGCGCTGGCTGTACCGCCAGGCGGTCGCGGTCGAGGGCGGCGTGGTAGTGATCGTGCGCGACATCACCGACCGCAAGCTGGCCGAAGAGCGCATCCGCCACCTCGCCCATCATGACGACCTGACCGGCCTGCCCAACCGCAGCCTGCTGCGCGAGCGCCTCGACCAGGCGATCGCGACCGCCGCCAGCGACGGCGGCGCCGTGGGCCTGGCTTTCATCGACCTCGATGGCTTCAAGCTGGTCAACGACGCCCTCGGCCACAACGCCGGCGACGCGCTGCTGAAAGTGGTCGGCGCGCGCATGGGGCGCTGCCTGCGCGCGGGCGACACGCTGGCGCGCTTCGGCGGCGACGAATTCGTGATCCTCTTGCCCGCCCTGACGGGCGAGCCGGGTTCGATCGCGCCGCTGCTGGAACGGGTGCGCCAGGCGGTCACCGAGCCGGTGCTGGTCGAGGGCCAGGAAGTGCAGGTCAGCTGCAGCATCGGCGTGACCTTCTATCCGCGCGATGGGGTCGACGCCAACGCCCTGATGATGCACGCCGACGTCGCCATGTACCGCGCCAAGGAGCTGGGCAACGACAACGTCCAGTTCTATGCCAGCGAGATGAACGCCAGCATCGACGAGAAGCTGATGCTGCTGGAAGGTTTGCGCGACGCGCTCGACACCTGCGCCGACGATCACGCCGGCCCCTGCCAGTTCGAGCTGCTGTACCAGCCCAAGGTCGACCTGCGATCGGGCCGCCTGTTCGGCGTGGAAGCGCTGATCCGCTGGCACCATCCGGAACAAGGGCTGGTCTCGCCCGATCGCTTCATCGGCCTGGCCGAAGAGAGCGGCCTGATCGTCCCGATCGGCGAATGGGTGCTGCGCACCGCGTGCGCCCAGAGCGTCGCCTGGCGCGCCGCCGGCCTGCCGCCGGTGAGCATGTCGGTCAACGTCTCGGCGCGCCAGTTCGAGGACAAGCGCCTGGTCGAGCGCATCGCCGACGCCCTGGGCGCGAGCGGCCTGCCGCCCGAAGGCCTCGAGGTCGAGGTGACCGAGAGCCTGATCATGCGCGACCTGGGCCGCTCGGTGGACAAGATGCGCGAGCTGAAGGCCATGGGCGTGTCGCTCTCGATCGACGATTTCGGCACCGGCTACTCCAGCCTGTCGGCGCTGAAGTCGTTCCCGATCAGCCGCCTCAAGATCGACAAGTCTTTCGTGGCCGACCTGGCCGACCGCGCCGACGACCAGGCGATCGCGCTGGCCGTGATCTCGCTCGGCCATAAGCTGAACCTGCGCGTGATCGCCGAGGGCGTCGAGACCGAGCAGCAGCGCGACTTTTTGCGCGCCAACGACTGCGACGAGATGCAGGGCTATCTGTTCAGCCGCCCGCTGCCCGCGCAGGCGCTGGCGCGCCTGCTGGCCGATGGCCGTGGGAGCGTTGCGTAAAGCCGGCTACGGCCCTTATCCGCGCAATCCCCTGGCCTCGGCGTCGGCCTCGACCGCCGCCTGAACGGCGGGTGCCGGCGCCGCCGCGCGCAGGCGCCGGATCAACTCGACCGGGTCGCTCTCGGCCAGCATCAGACCCTCGTGTTCCGGCCGCACAAAGCCTTCTTGTACCTGGTGCCGCACGAAGGCGCGCAGTCCGTCGTAGAAACCGTTCACATTGAGCAGGCCGATCGGCTTGGCATGGATGCCCAGCTGGGCCCAGGTCACCATCTCGAACAGCTCTTCCAGCGTGCCCATCCCGCCCGGCATGGCGATGAAGCCTTCCGACAGGTCCGACATCATCGCCTTGCGCTCGTGCATGTCCTTGACCACGAACAGGCGGGTCAGGCCGGCGTGGCCGACCTCGCGCTCGACCAGCGCGCGCGGGATCACGCCGGTCGCTTCGCCGCCGAGGCGCAGCACCTCGTCGGCGATCACGCCCATCAGGCCGACCTTGCCGCCGCCATAGACCAGGGCGATATTGTGCTCGACCATGGCGCGTGCGAGGGCGCGCGCGGCGTCGGCATACAGGGGGTTGGCGCCGTGCGCGGCGCCGCAATAGACGGCCAGGGTTTTCATCGTGTCAGCCTCAGAAGAAGTCGGCGCCCGGCTTGGCGTCGGCCGACAGTTTTTGGAGATAGTCGTCGGACAGCTTTTCGAACAGCACCCGGGTCTCGCCGCGCAGGTAGGGGCCGACCATCGACAGCACCTGGTAGCAGCCGCGCGCCAGCGCGTCGGCGATGGCCTGCTGCTCGCTGTACTTGCGCGGGTTGCGCACGTATTCGAACGACAGCCAGTAGGTCGCAACCACCACCATATTGGTCGCCATGGCGCCGATCTGCTGGTCCGACGCCTCGAGCGAGCCTTCGCTGCGCAGGTCTTCGCACAGCTGGCGCGCGACCTTGATCTTGTGGGCGTGGATGGCCTTGAAGTGCAGTTCGAGCTTGCGGTTGCGCGACAGCAGGTCGTTCAGGTCGCGGTAGAAGAAGCGGTAGCGCCAGATCAGCTTGAACATATGGTGCAGGTACAGCCACACGTCTTCCATGTTCGAACGGCGCCCGGCCGGCACCGCGAGCACGCGCTCGATCTCCGCCTCGAACTGGACGAAGATCGAATTGACGATGTCGTCCTTGTTGCGGAAATGGTAATACAGATTGCCGGGCGAGATATTCATCTCCTCGGCAATGACGGTCGTCGTGATATTGGGCTCGCCAAACTCGTTGAACAGCCTGAGCGACAGCTCGAGAATGCGTTCACGGGTGCGGCGCGGGGCTTTTTGTTGCATGTAGGCCGAAGTTAATAGTGCATTCCCGCAAGGATAACATCGAACGGTCGTTCGATGAATCTTTCGATCGGCCCGATCGCATCGCCCCCGTTCAGGCGGCGGCGCGCTGGCTCTGCAGGCGGAAGGCCTCGTCGATCCGTTCGCGCAGGGTGCGCGCGCCAAGGGGCTTGACGTAGTGGTCGTCGGCCACGCCGCTGGCGATCGCCGCCTCGATCTCGGTGAGGTCGGGCTGGCCGGACAGCATCAGGCGCACGGTCTTGGGATAACGCTCGGCGGCGCGCGCCAGCACTTCGGTGCCGCGCATGCCGGGCATGGCCTGGTCGCACAGGATCACCTCGACCGCTTCGTGGTCGAGCACCTCGAGCGCCTCTTCGCCCGAACAGGCGCTGAGCACGCGGTAGGGCTGGCCGACCAGCATGTCGTTGAGCACGCCCAGCATGAAGCGGTCGTCGTCGACCAGCAGCAGCGTGCGTTCTTCCGGCGCGGCGCCGGGCTTCGGCGCGGGTGCGGGCTGGGGCGCGGGCTGGGCTGCAGGGACGCTCGCGGCAGCCGGCGCAACTGCCGGCGCGGCGGCCAGGAAGGCTTCGAGCTCGGCGACGAAACTCTCCGGTTCGATCGGCTTGCTGATGTAGCCATCGAAGCCGGCGGCCAGCACCTTCTCGCGGTCGCCCGCCATCGCCAGCGCGGTCACGGCCAGGATCGGGACGCCTGCAAGCTGCGGCTCGGTCTTGAGCGCGGCCAGCACCGCGAAGCCATCCATGCCGGGCAGGTTGACGTCGCAGGCGATCAGGTCGGGACGCTCGCTGCGCGCGGCGGCCACGCCACGGGGGCCGTCGGCGGCCGACAGCGGCGTGTGGCCATAGGCGCCGAGCAGGAACGACATCAGCTCGATGTTCGCGGGGTTGTCTTCGATGATGAGGATACGGGCCACGATGGCGCTCCGGAAATGCGATGTTGTCATCACTGTACCATGCAGCGGCATGGTCGTGAGTCAGTGATGATGGTGCGCTGCGGCAGGCGCCACACTGTCGCTGCGCAAGGCCTCGATCTCGCCCATCACCATGGCCAGCACGCGCGGGTTGCGGCCGAGCGCCACGTGGCCCACGCCGCCCAGCGCCAGGTTGCGCGCGCCCGGCAGTTCGCTCGAGGTCTGCGGCGCGATGATGTTGTCGTGGTGGCTGTAGATCGAGACGATCCGCGCGCGTACTTCGGGCGCTTCGCCGCCCGCGAGCGCGCTGAGCCACGCGCATTCGGGTCCGGCCACGCCCATGCGCCGCATCTGGCCCGCATTGATGCCGAGCCCGAAGGCGGCCAGGCAGGTGCCGTGGTGCGGCGTGCCAAGCGTGATCAGGCGCGCCACCCTCCGTGCGCCGTGGATGCGCATCCAGGCGCGCGCGGCCAGCCCGCCCATGCTGTGGGCGACCACGATCAGCTGCGCCGCGCCGGCCTGCGCGCACAGCCGCTCAGCCGCGTCCTCGATGCGCGCGGCATAGCCGTCGATGTCGCCGGTCAGCGGTTCCAGGTCGAGCGTGGCGTGGCTGATGCGCGCCGTGTCCAGCAGCGGCGCCAGGTGGGCCCAATAGCCGCTGTTGCAGCCGTAGCCGTGCACCAGCAGCACCGGCGCCGCCGCCGAACCGGAGTGGATGTGACTGCGCGCCCGCGCGCGCGGCATGTGCCAGGAGGTAGTCAGCATGCTGGTGCCGAACTCTTCCCAAGCCATTTTCAAGGCGGCGCCCGGTCCGATCCGGAATTCGGGCGGCGTCGGGCTGCCGGCGCGCGCCGCCAGCAGGAAGTTGTTGGCATTGATAAGCAGGCGCACCAGCGCCACGCTGCCCAGCCCCAGCGCGGCGGCCTGCCAGCCGTTCAGACCGAGCCAGCGCACCCCGGCCGCGCCGATGCCGAGCGCCGCCAGCACCTGCACCAGCAGGATCCATCGCAGCAGGGTGCGCGAGCTCATGCCAGCGCCGCCGCCGGGCGGCCCGTCAGGTTCGCCGCCAGGCCGCTCGCCAGGCGCGCCGTGATGGCGTAGATGGTCAGCTGCGGATTGGCGCCGAGCGAGGTCGGGAACAGCGAGCCATCATGCACCGACACGTTCGCCAGTCCCCGGTAACGGCCGGCGGGATCGACCACGCCGCGGCGCTCGTCGCCGCTCATGGCGCAGCCGCCCATCGCATGGGCCGAGACCACACGCGTGACGTGGGCGCGCTGCGGCAGGGCCGCGATCTCGCGCCGCGCCTCGGCCCACGAACGGTAGCGCTGGGCCTTCTCGTGCGCCGGCTGCACGGTGCGGGCGCCGGCGGCGAACTGGATCTCGGCCATCGAGAGCAGCGCGCGCCGCGCCCCGTCCCACAGGTAGTCGTTCAGTTCGTAATCGAGCTCGCCGCTGCCGTCACTGCGCAGGCGCACGACGCCGCCCGGCGAGTCTTCATGGAAGCCGTCGCGCAGCAGGGCCAGCATGCCGCCCAGGTGGGCGAAGTCGCGCATCGCCGCCGCATGCTGTTCGCCGAAGCCGCTCATCATGGTGGCCGCCAGCAGCGGATGCACGGGTGGCGTCTCGAGCATATAGCCCATCGGGCCGTCGATCGGATCCTGCGACAGGAAGTGGTCGGAATACACGCTCTGCGGCGCACCGGCCCAGCCCTCGACCCGCTTCTCGTAAAAGGCGGCCGAGATCAGGGTCGGATGCAGGAAGGTGCGCATCCCGAGCTGCCCGCTGGGATCGGGCGCCTTCGAGCGCAGCAGCAGCGCCGGGGTGTTGATGGCGCCGCCGGCGACCACGAAATGGCGCGCGCGCAGGCGCAGCTGACGCCCGCTCGGCAGCACGCCGTCCGCGCCGAGCGCGCTGCAGACCAGTTCCTCGGCCTGCTGGCCGCGCAGGCCCAGTCGTTCGGCGCGCGCCCGCGTAATGAGGGTGGCGCCATTGTCGAGCGCCGCCGGGATGCTGGTCACCAGCATCGACTGCTTGGCATTGGTCGGGCAACCCATGCCGCAGTAGCCCAGGTTCCAGCAACCCTGCACGTTGCGGCGGATGGCGGCGCTGGCAATGCCGAGTTTTGCCGCGCCGCGGCGCAGGATGGCGTTGTTCTCGTTCGGACCGACCAGCCAGTCGACCACGCCGGTGCGGCGCTCGGCCATGGCGAACCATGGCGCCAGCTCGTCGTTCGATGCGAACGCCAGGCCGTGGTGGCGGCGCCACCAGTCCAGGGTCGGCTGCGGCGTGCGGAAGCTCGAGGTCCAGTTGACCGTGGTCGAGCCGCCGACGGCCCGGCCCTGCAGGATGTTGATCGCCTTGTCCGCCGTCTTGCGCGCGGCCGATTCCTGGTACAGCTGCGGGTAGGCGTCGGCCTCGCGCATCCGGAAATCGCGCGAGGATTTCAGGGGGCCCTCTTCCACCACGATCACCGACAGGCCGGACCTGGCCAGGATCTCGGCGCTGATGGCGCCGCCGGCGCCGCTGCCGACGATGACGACGTCGGCCTCCAGGGTGCGGTCGTGCTCGAGCGTCGAGGCGTCGATCGTGCGCCAACCGCGCTGGAGGCCGGCCTCGATCGGATTGGGAATGCGGGCCGTCATGCCGGCACCCGTGGCGGTCCGGGATAGCCGATCGCCTCCCAGCTGGCCGGCTGGGCATACCAGGCGCCCAGCACCAGGTCGTGCAAGGCGCCGTAGGCGCTGCGCATCAGCTTGAGGCGGTGCACGCGCCACTCCTGGAGGAAGGCGCTGACGTGGGCCAGGTCGGCGCTCTCCCAGCCGGTCGGCACGCCGGTGAGCAGGCGCCGCGCCGGCCGCAGGGCCAGCAGGCCGAACAAATCCTGCACTTCTTCCTGCGTCGCCGGCGGCAGGCCGCGGATGGCGGCTTCGACGGCGTCGATGGCGTCGCCCAGCTGGCGCTGGCGGCGGCCCGGGTCGTGGGCCAGCGCGCCGTCCAGGATGGCCGGCGCGATCGCATGCAGGGCGGCGCGCGCCTCGCCGTCGAGCGCGAAACCATTCGGCGATTGCCGCTGCGTGGCGCGGTACCAGGCGCCGCCGGCGCCCAGCGCCAGCGCGGCCAGGCCGCCGACGGCCAGGAAGGTGCGGCGCGAGGTGCGGCGCAAGGTGCGGCCTGAGGTGTTGCGTGAATTCGCCATGTCCCCTAGTGTACGCCATGCGGCCGTAGGGACAGGGTGAGATACGGCTCAGCGCGGCGGCCGTTCCTTCAGGATCGCGCTCGCGATGCCGCGCAGGATGTTGACTTCTTCGGTCTCCAGGCCGGTGCGCGCGAACAGGCGCTTCAGGCGCGGCATCAGCTTCCTGGGGTTGTCGGCGTTCAGGAAGCCGATCGCGACCAGCGCCTGTTCGAGGTGGGCATACATGCCGTCGACCTGGGTCATGCTCGCCGCCTCGCCGTGGAAGCCTACCCCACGCGCATCGATGCCGTCGCCCACCGCGGCCATGCGCGCCTCGTAGGCCAGCACCTGGGCCGCCTGCGACAGGTTGAGCGACGAATAATCCGGGTTGGCCGGGATGTTGATCAGGACGTTGCAGCTTTCGACGATTCCGTTCGGCAGGCCGACCCGCTCGTTGCCGAACACGATGGCCGGGCGCAGGTCCTGCTGGCTGCCGGCGTGGGCGGCGAAGGCGCGTGGGGTCCAGACCGGCGGCGAGAATTCACGCAGGCGGGCCGAGACGGCGGCGGCGAAGTTGCAGCCGTCCAGCGCCTGGTTGATGTCGGCGACGATGCGCGCCTGGCCCAGCACGTCGATGGCGCCGCTGGCGAAGGCCACCGCTTCCGGGTCGGTCAGCGGGTTCTCGCACTTGGGGGCGACCAGCACCAGGTCGCTGAAGCCCATGGTCTTCATGGCCCGCGCCACCGAGCCGACGTTGCCGGCGCGGCTGGTCTCGACCAGGACAAACCGAAGACGCTCGAAAAGCGGGAGGCGTTTGAAAAGAGAAGTGTCGGTTTGGGTCGGGTTCATTTACAATAGCGACCATCGCGCAGTGCGGACGGTTTTTTGTGATCACGGGAACAAGCCCACGATTGTAGCCGGTTCGGCACTGCCCTGCTCTTTAATCACTCTTCAATAGCTGATCGTTCACGACGCCCCAAGGTGCGTGAGTGGGCGTTCGCGTTTTTCACGGAAAAGCCTCCATGCACCCAATGCTCAACACGGCCATCAAGGCCGCCCGCCGCGCCGCCACCGTCATCAACCGTGCGTCCTTCGACATCGATCGCATCGTCGTCTCTGAGAAGCAACACAACGATTTCGTCACCGACGTCGACCAGGCGGCGGAACAGGCGATCGTCGAAACCCTGCTCAAGGCCTATCCGACCCACGCCATCCTGGCGGAAGAGAGCGGCGCATCCGGCAACCTGAACGACGAGAGTGAATTCGTGTGGATCATCGACCCGATCGATGGCACCACCAACTTCCTGCACGGCTATCCCAATTACTGCATCTCGATCGCGCTCAAGCAACGCGGCGTGATCACCAACGGCCTGGTCTACGACCCGGTCCGCAACGACCTGTTCACCGCGACCAAGGGCGCCGGCGCCTACCTCAACGACAAGCGCATCCGCGTACGCGGCACCGAGCGCATCGGCCGCGCCCTGCTGTCGGCCGGCCACGGTCCCGATCCACGCGCGCTGGCCGAATACCTGCGCATGTACGAAGTGGTCGCTTCGCGCAGCCACGGCGTGCGCAGCGGCGGCTCGGCGGCACTGGAACTGGCGAACGTCGCGGCCGGCCGCATCGACGGCTATTTCGAAAAAGGCCTGAAGGTCTGGGATATCGCGGCCGGCGCCCTGCTCGTGACCGAGGCGGGCGGCATCGTTGGCGAATTCAATGGCGAGTCCGAATACCTGAACAAAGGCGACGTGATCGCCGCCGGCCCGAAGGTTTTCGGCGCGCTGGTCCCGCTGCTTTCGCCTTTCGCGTAAAATACCGGTTGTTCTGGTCGGGCTACTGGCAGGCTGCGCTTGTCGGTAGCCCGTTCGCTTTTCCAGGCGTCTTACAAAGCATTACATAGTAATGGCGCAAAAACTTTCTATCGTGAAACTAATTTCACTATAATCCTTGCTGGCCGCCTTGCGCGGCAGTGTCCGGGCAAGCGCTTGTTTGCGCGCCCGCATCAACCCGATTCCAGGACTTGCCGCCACTGTGGCGACGGGCCGTTTTTTACTGAAAAAATCTATGTCATTCTCTTCTCTTGGTCTCTCTGACGCGATCGTGCGCGCGGTGACCGAACAAGGTTATACCGCCCCGACGCCGATCCAGAGCCAGGCCATCCCGGCCGTCCTGAATGGCGGCGACCTGCTGGCCGGCGCCCAGACCGGCACCGGCAAGACCGCCGGCTTCACCCTGCCGATCCTGCACCGCCTGTCGAGCGACGCGGTGGGCGCCGCCCAGCGCAACAAGACCGCGCCGCGCGCCATCCGCGCGCTGGTGCTGACCCCGACCCGCGAGCTCGCGGCCCAGGTCGAGGAAAGCGTGCGCCTGTACGGCAAGTACACGAACCTGAATTCGGCCGTGATCTTCGGCGGCGTCGGCATCAACCCGCAGATCAAGCTGCTCAAGCACGGCGTCGACATCCTGGTCGCCACCCCGGGCCGCCTGCTGGACCACGCGGGCCAGGGCACCGTGGACCTGTCGAAAATCGAGATCCTGATCCTGGACGAAGCCGACCGCATGCTGGACATGGGCTTCATCCACGACATCCGCAAGGTGCTGGCCCTGCTGCCGCCAAAGCGCCAGAACCTGCTGTTCTCGGCCACCTTCTCGGACGACATCAAGGCGCTGGCCGACCGCCTGCTGGACAATCCGCAGTCGATCGAGGTCGCGCGCCGCAACTCGACCGTGGAAGTGATCGCGCAAAAAATCCACCCGGTGGACCGCGACAAGAAGCACCCGATGCTGGCGCACCTGATCAAGTCGAACAACTGGCACCAGGTGCTGGTATTCACGCGCACCAAGCATGGCGCCAACAAACTGGTGGAACAACTGGGCAAGGACGGCATCGGCGCGATGGCGATCCACGGCAACAAGAGCCAGTCGGCACGCACCAAGGCGCTGTCGGAATTCAAGGATGGCAGCCTGCAAGTGCTGGTGGCCACCGACATCGCGGCGCGCGGCATCGACATCGACCAGCTGCCGCACGTGGTGAACTACGACCTGCCGAATGTGCCGGAAGACTATGTCCACCGTATCGGCCGTACCGGCCGTGCGGGCGCGACGGGCGAGGCGGTGTCGCTGGTCTGCGTGGACGAGCACCAGATGCTGAAGGACATCGAAAAGCTGATCAAGCAAACGCTGCCGCGCGCAGTGATCCCCGGCTTCGAGCCCGACCTGAACGCCAAGCCGCAACCGATCCAGCTGCGGAGCGGCGCGCCAGGCCACGGGAACCGCGGTGGCCGTCCAGGCGGCGGCCGTGGCCACGGCGGTGGTGGCGGTGGTGGCGGTGGCGGCAAACCACGCACCCCCGGCACCGGCGCCCCCGCCGCCGCAAAGCGCCACAGCGGCCCCCGCCCCGCCTCCGCCGTCCGCCGCGACCGCTAATTCCATCGAGGGTCAGCTATCGAGGGTCAGCGTTGAATTATTGGGAAAGATTGTCACACCGCCCAGTTCTCCGACTTTACCCTCGGCTTGTCTGCGTTAAGTTATTACCCAACAATTAGGGTCGGAGTCGAATTAAGTGACAACTTTTAAATGTTGTCATTTAATTCGACTCCGACCCTCATTTATTTGTTCTCTCCCATCTATTGAATTGCCCGCTTACTGGGAATATCGATTCATCTCGTCAATTTTTCTGCCGCTTTTCATCAAAGCCTTACTCCTACGCTATTTTTGCCCCTCTAATTAATCAGGGTCAGCGTCGAATTATTGGCCAATAGCTATGATTAAACTTGGCAGCGGAAACGCGGCAAGGCACGCATTCCCTTAATCACTTACTCAGTAATCAGGGTCAAAGTAGAATTGTTTGACAACTTCGAAAGTTATCATTTAATTCTACTCTGACCCTGATTGTAGGGTGGTGAGGGTGGATTACCAGGGGAATTGATAATTGGCAAGGTGGGGCGTTGGGGGTTTGGAAGAATGGGGTTTTAGGGCTGGCGGGCGGGAGGATCGTGATGCTGCGTCGACTTGCGGTGGGGCTGGTGGTGGGGCTTGGCGTGCTGCTCGGCGGCTGCGCTTCGCAGGGGTCGGTCAGCTTGCAGGAGGTGCGCGAATTCGCGGATGCCTCGGCCAAGCTGGGCGGCTATGCGGAGTTGTCGCGGCGGTATCGCGACACCTACGAGCGCGAGCAGCCCTATCTGTCGCCGCAGGCCGAACGCATCGCGCGCGAGAACGATGTGCGGCGGCGCGCCGTGCATGACGACTTCGTCGCCATCCAGAAGACGCTGGTCCTGTATATGCAAACGCTCAGCCTGCTTGCGGGCGACGGTCGCTACGATTTGTCGGAGCGCATCGATGACCTTGGCAATGGGCTCAAGGCGAATGCGGAATCCGGCTTGCAGCAGCGGCATGTGGCGGCGTACACGGGGATGACCCGGCTGCTCACGCGCGTGATCGCCTCGGGTTACCAGAACCGCAGCGTCGACACCATGGTGCGTGACGGCGATGCGGATGTGCAGGTGCTGCTCGACGCCATGATCTCGCTCACCCGCCTCTATTACAAGACCAACGAGAATGAGAAGAAGACCGTGCTCGGCATCTTCGATGTGGAGCTTCCGTTTTCCAACCGCAACACCGATCGCATGCTCGTCACCCTGGCCAAGGTGCACTACCTGAACAAGTCGACCGAGTACAAGCTGATCGACCGCCGCTACGAGCTGGCCTTGCAAGGCTTGACCAAGGTGGCGCTCGGCCACCAGAAGATGCGCGAGAACATGAACAAGCTGACGGGCGACGAGACGCGGCGCATGCTCGCCGGCTACGCCCGCGACCTGCGCATGATCCGCGATGGGCTGAACGGCGATTGAGGAGGACGTCATGCAGGAGCCATCACACGACAAGACCACCCCCTCGGATGCGGATGCCGCGCAGGATGGTGCAACTCCGCCCCAGGCCACCACTACCGCCAGCGCCCAGGCCGCTCCAACCGCCAATGCCAAAGGCGACGCCATCAGGACCACTGACGGTGCTGGCGACCGCGGCGGCCTGTCCAGCATGCAGCAGGTGGTCGAACTGGCCGATGGCCTGTCGACGATCGCCGACCGCCTGCACGAACGCATCCTGCGCGAGATCCGCAGCTACGACGACCGCGGCGTCCCCGTCCCGGTGCAGGACGCCATGCGCCGCCTGCTGGACGATGAAATGGTGTTGCGCCAGCGCGCCAATACCTTGTATGCCGACGCCGCCGCCTTCGTCATCCAGGGCCTGGGCCAGCCGCAAAGCCGGCTCAATGCCCTCACCGCCGCCGCCGCCGAAAAAATCCGGCGCATCGGCGTGATCGGCGAAGTCACTGGTCTCGTCGGCGGCCTGCTGTCCCTGGCCGGCGCCGTCGCCGCCGGCCAGCCGACGCCGATCGTGCTGGCCATCGAGAAAATCCAGCTGCACAGCACCACCCTCGATGCGCTCACGCCGACGCCGCCGACGGCCGCGGCCTGAACCGCGGATGCCGACCAGGTGGCCGCCGCATGGCGGCCCCTACCCTCAGTACATATGCTGCCCGCCATTGATGGCGATATTGGCACCAGTCAGATAACCCGCCAGGTCCGACACCAGATAGGCCACCAGCCCCGCCACTTCCGCCGGCTTGCCCAGCCTGCCGACGGGGATTTGGGGCAGGATGCGGTCGCGCAGCACGTCCTGCGGCACTTTTTCCACCATGGCGGTGTCAAGGTAGCCGGGCGAGACCGTGTTGATCGTGATGCCGTGGCGCGCCACTTCCAGCGCCAGCGACTTGGTGAAGCCATGCATGCCCGCCTTTGCCGCAGCGTAATTAGCCTGACCGAAGGCGCCTTGCTGGCCATTGATCGAAGAGATATTGATGATGCGTCCCCAGCACTGCGCGATCATCGTCTCAAGCACCGGCCGGGTCATATTGAACACACTGTCGAGATTGGCGCCCATCACCGCATGCCAGTCTTCCTGGCTCATCTTGCGCATGCTGCGGTCGCGCGTGATGCCGGCGTTATTGACCAGGACGTCGATCCGGCCGAAGTCGTCCAGCACCCGGCGCACCACACTCTGGCAGGCATTGCCGTTGGTAACGTCGAGCTCGTAGGCCCGCACCTTGACGCCGTCCGCCTCCTGGGCAGCCAGCCAGGCGTCGCGGCGCGCATTCTGCGGCGAATGGGTTGCCGCCACCAGGACGCCCTCCGCATACAGGCGCCGGCACAATGCCGTGCCCAGCCCACCCATCGCCCCCGTCACCAGGGCTACCCGCCTCTCTTGCCGTGCTACCTTGTCTCCTGCCATGTCGACCTCCTGTTCTCGTTGGCGCCAATGGCGCGACTGCGAGCATCCGAGTGTAGGGAAACGACAACAGCAGGCTGTTGATTAGGATCAAGTGTGAAGGAGGCAAAGCCGAGGTGCAACGAACAGCGCAGCCAACGCGGTGCGCCGCTCCCTGGCGGTTCAAGCGATGATGTCGGGCCTGCTGCCGGGATCGAAATCGGCCCAGTCGCCACCGACAATATTGCCCTGGGCCCGCTCGATGTGGTGGGCGCCCAGCTGGCGCAGCAGGTCGACGGCGCGCGCCTGCAGGTCGGGATCGTCGAAGGCGACCGCCACCAGCATGCCGGCCTGACGCGGCGGCACGGCGTTCTCGCCGCCCTCTTCGGGTTCGCCCCGCTCTTTCATCTTGCTGAAGCTGAAGAGCGAGCCGATGTGGCCGCCCACCAGTCCACCGACCACCGGACCCAGCGGCCCGGTGACGGGCGAGGTGGCGGCGCCCACGGCCGCGCCGACGGCGCCGCCGGTGGCCACGCCCTTCACCACGCCTTCGGGCGCCTCCTTGGCGCCGGGCGACTGGATGTGGTCGCCGCCGATGGGCGTCATATCGTGCTGGCCGGGCTGGTTCAGGTAGAACCCGCTGATGCGGTCGGCATCGAATCCGGCATCGACCAGGGCGCCGCGCGCACGGTCGACGTCGTCCTGAAGCTGGAAACGTCCTGCGATGATGGTGGACATCGGCGATTCCTCCCCAATTTTACGTGGCAAATAGGTGGCAAAACGGTAGCTCAAGCGTACGCGGGCCGCGCCGGCCGCTCTGTACGCGATCGCACGCTGCTCATTGCCACCGATAGTACCCTGCTACCGCCACTGTCCATAGACCACCCCATAGCTCGGCGGTTCCTCCGCCGGGGGCGGTGGAGCGCTCTGCCATTGACGTGGATCGATCCGGTAATACTTGAGGAATTCCTCGTACAGGGCCGGATGGCGCGCCGCCAGCTGGTGCGGCTGCTCGAAGAAGCTTTCGGTGGCCACCGCGAAGAACTCGGCCGGATTGGTCGCGCCATAGTGATCGAGCACGCCCTGCATGCCCCACATGGCCTCCTGGCGCAGGTTGGCGTAGTCGCGTGACAGCACTTCGGACCAGCTGCGGTAACGCTCGCTGCTGCCCAGGTAGGGGGCGCCATTCGTATTGCCCGACTCGCTGTCGAGCTGGTGGGCGAATTCGTGCAGCACCACGTTGTGGCCGGCCGAGTCGGCATGGCCGGCGCGCCGCACATGGTCCCACGACAGGATCACGCGGCCATCGCCCCAGGATTCGCCCAGCAAGTCCTGGCGTTCCTCGGTTACCACGCCGGACACGTCGACCTGCTTGCGCGGCGCCAGGAAGGCGCCGGGATAGACCAGGATCAGGTCGAGCGTGGGATAGATGGCGGACTGGCCCGTGTCGCCGACCCGCCCCAGCAACAGCAGGCAGGCCTGGCCCGCGATCGTCACCCGCATCTCGTCGGTGACGTCCAGGCCGGCGCAGCCGACGAATTTCTTCTCGTGCAGGAATTGCTGGACCATGCGCTGCAGGCGCCGGCGCTGCCCCTCGTCCATCGCCCGGTATTGGGCGAGGTTGCGCGCCAGGATGGCGGCATGGGAGGCCGCCAAGGGCCGCGCCAGCGCCTGCCGCAGGCGCCACTTCGGCCACAGCCAGGCCGCCAGCACGGCCAGGCCCAGCGTACCGACTGCGATGGCTTCCATGGTCAGGCCTTGCCGGCCAGCCAGGCTTGCACCTCGTCGGCGCCGCCGATCAGCTCGCCGCCGACGAAGACTTGCGGCCAGGTCATGTGACCGGAGACGCCGCGCAGGACGATGGTATTGATCTTCTGGTCTTCGGAGATATCGGTATAGTGGATGTCGTTGTCGCGCAGCGCCTGCTTGGCGCGGGCGCAATGGGGGCAGCCGGGCCGCGAGAACATGACCACCGGTTCCGGCACTTCGGCATCCGGCGCCAGGTAGGCCAGCATGGTATCGGCGTCCGACACCTCGAACGGATCGCCTTCGCGCTCCGGTTCGATGAAGATTTTCTCGATCACGCCATCCCGCACCAGCATCGAATAGCGCCATGAGCGGCGGCCGAAGCCCAGCTCGCGCTTGTCGACCAGCATGCCCATGCCCTCGGTGAAGTCGCCGTTGCCATCCGGGATGACCGTGATATTGGCCGCGTCCTGGCCGGCCTTCCACTGGTTCATCACGAACGCATCGTTGACCGAGACGCACAGGATGTCGTCCACGCCATGCGAGCGCAGCACCGGCGCCAGTTCGTTATAGCGCGGCAAATGGGTCGAGGAACAGGTTGGTGTGAAGGCGCCTGGCAGGGAAAACACGACGACCGTGCGGCCCCTGAACAGCTCGTCGGAACTGAGATCACGCCATTGGTCGTCGGGCCTGGCCTTGAAGACCACGTTCGGGACTGGTTTGCCTTCCAGCGATTCGGCACTCGGTAACATCGTCACTCCTATCTGGTTGAACCCGCCGGCTGAGCGGCGGCATGGCAGACAGGTGAGGATTATTGACCGGTTTTCAACACAGGAGGTGCAATAAGTTGGTTACCTGAAGGGCCCTGCATGGTGGCCGCATAAAAACAAAGCCGCGCATGAAGCGCGGCAAAAATGACGACAGCGATCGTCGAACCGGAGCCGCTGCGGGTCTCTACCGCAGCGGTCCCGGGCGCGCACTCAGGCGCGTTCCTTGGCGGTTGCGGCGTTCTGGCCTGGCGCCGGGCCGAACAGTGCAGCCACCAGCGGGTCGCGCGCGACCGGGCTGCGGTTCACGCGGATGGCGTAATGGGTGTCATCGGCCAGGATGTGGAAATGGCGGCCGCTGCCGGCCATATTCTGTTCGCGCAGGCCTGGACGCTCCTTGCGTGGAGCGGCGCCCTCGCGCTTCGGCTGGCAGATGGCGGCCAGGAAGGCCTTGACGCGCTCTGGATCTGGCGAAATCTGGTACACGGCCTTGCCCAGGTAGGTGGCGGTGCCTTCGATATAGCGCGCCAGTTCGATCACGCCGGCTTCGCGCAGGTCGCGGATGTACTTGCGGGCGCCCGACGGCGAGAATTTGAGGAACCATGCGATCTCGTCGGCCAGCATTTCGTGGTTCGACAGCTCGTTGATCAGCTTTTGCATGTTTTCGATGCGACGCTGGGTGGCCGAGGTCGAACGCACACGCTCGATCGGGGCCAGCGAAATCGGGGCGCGCTCGGTCGGTTGTGGTGGGACGCGCTCGATCAGCGCCGAATTGCCGGAAGTGTGCACTGCGCCGGTTTCGCCTGGGGCCGCGTTGTGCTGAGTCGTTGCATGCATATCGATGAGCTCCAATATAGAGAGTGAGACTGTGTGGTCCGGGTCGCTGTGTGCCGTATGACACCCTGACAACATCTCGGTTCCGCTTAACTGGGCTCAAGATTGCCTGCATCAGACATCATGGTCTGTGCGCCATCCAACATTCGACAACATTCCTAAAAGCATTTTTTATCCTGCCCTGTCCAGCAAGTGACGATACAAAAAATGCAAGCCTTCTTTCGCAGTGCATGCATGCACCACATGACAATGTCAGGATGTCCTGTCACCCACCTAATGTAAATATGTCGATATGACAGCCGGGTGACAATCCTTGCGCACGGCACGCACACTCGGCACATGACAGCGTCGTTACAGTTCGTTTCATCTTGGAAATGTAGAGTTTTTACCACTGTTGTAAAATCGCACAGCCTTTCCACGTTGGGTGCGCTACCGCACCGAGCTTTTGGAACTTGCACTGTTATTCTTTATCCCACATCGCAGCTGACGTATGCGTTGTCATCAACTTTTAACCTACGGGAGTTACCTGTGAACAATACCAAGAAGATCGCCCTGGCCGCTGCACTGCTGTGCGCATCCAGCGCCACCCTCGCCCAAGAGATCAACCCATCGTGGTACATCCAGCCAAGCGTCAACCACGTGAAGCCGGATGCGGACTTCGGCGTGGACGATCGCGACACCGGTGGCGGCCTGAAGTTCGGTAAGGCGGTGCACCAGAACTGGGATATCCAGATCGGCGCCAGCCAGACCCGCTTCGAGCAAGGCATCAACGACTATCGCCAGACCCTGCTGGGCGTCGACGCCCTGCTGATGCTGAGCCGCGATCGCTTCCGTCCGTTCGTCCTGTTCGGCCTGGGCGCCGAGCGTGACAAGGTTGAGAACCGCGTCGTCGGCCGCTTCGTCGAGAAAAACTCGCCATACGCCACCGTCGGTATCGGTTTCCAGGCGAGCCTGACCCCGCAATGGTCGCTGCAAGCCGACCTGCGCACCGTGCGCGGCTTCCTGCGTGATGACGAAGAATTCGGCTTCAAGCGCAGCAACAACAAGATGCTGACCGTCGGCCTGAACTACGCGTTCAACCCGCCGCCAGCACCACCGGCACCGGCTCCAGCCCCAGTGGTCGAGGCGCCGCCTCCAGCACCGGCGCCAGTCGAACCGCCACCACCACCAGCACGCGTTTCCAGAAAGTGACCCTGGAAGCCACCAAGCTGTTCGCCTTCGACAAGGCTGAAGTGATCACCCCGGCGCCGAAGCTGGACGAGATCGCCGCTGCCCTGCAGGCCGACACCTCGGTCACCAACGTCGAAATCACCGGCTACACCGACCGCCTGGGTTCGGAAGCCTACAACCAGAAGCTGTCGGAGCGCCGCGCCAACGCCGTGCGCGAATACCTGGTCGGCAAGGGCATCGACGGCAACCGCCTGCGCGCCGTCGGCAAGGGCGAAGCCAACCCGCTGGTCGAGTGCAACCAGAAAAACCGCGCTCAGCTGATCGCTTGCCTGGAACCGAACCGCCGCGTCGAAGTCGACCAGATCACGGTCGAAGTGCCGGTGCAACAGTAATCGCTTAGGCGGTAACGCTTATTCGGGGGGCTTCGGCCCCTTTTCATTTGGAGGATGGGATATGGCAGAAAAAAAATGGTTCCCTTACACGCACCAGATTCTGAAAGTCCTGCGCTGCGCGGTAACGGAATGGCTGGACCACCGCGCCTCCAGCAAGGGAGCGGCACTGGCCTTCTACACCCTGTTCTCGCTGGCGCCGATCCTGGTGCTGGTGATCGCCGTCGCCGGTTTCTTCTATGGCGAGGAAGCGGCGCAAGGCCAGTTGCTGGCCGAGCTGCGCGGGCTGCTGGGTGCGCAGGGGGCGGACACGGTCCAGGCGATCCTGGCCGGCGCCCAGAACAAGGAAACGGGCCGCTTCGCCACGATCGTCGCCACCGTGCTGCTGATCGTCGGCGCCACCACCGTGTTTTCCGAGCTGAAGGACAGCCTGGACGAGATCTGGGGCCTGCCGGCGCCGCCGGACGCCGGCATCTGGAATACGATCCGCACCCGCCTGCTGTCGTTCGGCATGGTCCTGGTGTTGGGTTTCCTGCTGATGGTGTCCCTGGTCGTCAGCGCCGCCACCACGGTGGCCGAGAAGTTCATCACCGGTGTGTGGCAGGAAGCCGCCATCGTCATGGGCTGGATCGCCTCCGGCATCGGCTTCCTGGTCATCGCCACGCTGTTCGGCGTGATCTACAAGCTGCTGCCGCGCGTGCGGCTGTCGTGGAAGGACGTCACCATCGGCGCGCTCGGCACCGCCGCGATGTTCACGCTGGGTAAATTCGGGATCGGGCTGTATATCGGCAACAGCGGCACCACCGACAGCTTCGGCGCCGCCGGTTCGCTGATCGCCCTGCTGCTGTGGGTGTATTATTCGGCGCAGATCTTCTTCCTGGGCGCCGAATTCGCGCGCCAGTACGCCCTGCAAATGGGTAGCTTGCACAACAAGCCGAAGGAAATCACGGGCGTCGAACCGAAGGCCAGGACGGCCTGAGGCATTGTGGGGTGGGAGGCAGCGCCTTTTCACCCCACCCGGATTATTCTCCCAGCAGCTCCGACACCACTTCCATCCCCTCGACCCGCTCGGCCACCACCTTCAGCACCATCACCACCGGCACGCCGAGCAGCAAGCCCCATACGCCCCACAACCAGCCCCAGAACAGCAGGCTGACGAAGACCGCGGCCGGATTCATGCGCGCGATCTTGCCGGTCATCCAGGTGGCGACGACCATGCCCACCAGGGTCGCGATCACCAGCGAAGCGCCGGCCACCAGCATCACCATGCTCAGGGTCTCGAACTGCAGGAAGGCCGCCATCCCGGTCGCGACCGTGATGACGAGGGGACCGAAATACGGCATCAGGTGGGCCACGCCGGCGAAGGCGGCCCAGGCGCCTGCGTTCTCGAGGCCGATCAGGCGCAGCGCGCCCCACATCATGAGGGCGAGCAGGATATTGGTCACCAGGAGCATGAACATATAGCTCTGGATCGAGGTATTGATGTCGTCGAGGATATGGACCGTGACTTTCTTGCGCGTGAGCGAGGGGCCGGTGAGCTTGACCAGCTTGCGCTTGAAAGTGTCGCCCGCCAGCAGCAGGAAGAACACCAGGAACACGACCATGGTCGCCTGCGACATGAAGGCGGCCAGGCTCATCGAGCCGGCCAGCACCCAGTCCATCACGCGGATCGGCGAACTCGCGGCGGCGGCCGGCGGCGGATACTGGCGCCGCTGCTGCGCCAGGCGCTTGGCGTCGGCGCCGACATTGCTTGCGGCGCGCTCGATTTCGGCCGCCGCCGCCTGCATCTGCTGCAGGGTCGAGCGCTGGCCGCTGGTATTGGTAAGGATGCGCGTGACCTTGTGGGTCAGCGTCGGCAATTCGTCGAGAATGTTGAAGAACTCGCCCTGCAGCCGGTACAGGGTGCCCGCCATCGCGCCCACGATCACGGCCGTGACCAGGGTGGCGCCGATGATGCGCTTGATGTGCCAGCGTTCGAGCCAGCGCACGACGGGATTGAGGGTATAGGCGATCAGGATGCCGAGCAGCAGCGGCACGAAGAATTTCTGCGCCCACTGGAGCGCGAACACGAAGGCGATGGTGGCGAGGATGCCGAGCGACAGTCCGCGTGCATTGACGTGCAGCGGTACACGCATGCCGCCGATGTGCAAGGCGAAGTCGTCGCCAGCCGCGCGCGTTTCCGCGCGGGCGGCGTCGCCAGGAGGGGCGGCTGGTTCAGGCGAAGGGTTGGAAGCTGCCGGCATGGCCGGATCGGTTGGTGCTAGCTGCATGGTTTGCCTGAACGAGATGCCGGGCCGCCCCGGTTACCCGTATATTATTTCACACGAATGTCGTTCTTGACCGAAGTCACGCCTTTGACGCCACGGGCGATTTCGACGGCGCGCTGCGCGTCGCGGGCATCGGCCACGAAGCCCGACAGCTGGACGTCGCCCTTGAAGGTTTCGACGTTGACTTCGCGTGCCTTCACGTTCGGGTCGTTGATCAGGGCAGCCTTGACCTTGGTGGTGATCACGGTATCGTCGACGTATTCGCCGGTGCTGGCTTGCTGGTTGGTCGACGAGCAGCCGACGGCGGTGATGGCGACGGTGGCGACGAAAGCGGCGGAAATGAGGTTCTTGGCGATTTTCATGATGGCTCCTTATTGATAGTCATGGTGGTGCAATACCCTTGCGGGCGGGTTGGGCGGCGCCGGCAATCCGGCCCGCAGGTTCTTTCATTTGCCGTAGGCCGTCCGGGTGGTGCTGACGCACCCTTCCTTGACGTCACCGGCGAAGGCATCGCACTTCTGCAGTGCGACGCGGTATTCGGCATCGATCCTGGCGTCCTGCGCTTCGAGGCGCGCCTCGATCGCCTTGCGGTCGGCGCGGGCGTCGGCCTGGCTGGCCACCAGGGTCGCCTTGGCCTGGCGCTGGCATACTTCACGGTCGTTGCCGAGCGCGGCGCCGCAACGCGTCTTGTCGCGCTCGTAATAGGCCGAGGCGATGCGCATGCGCGCCTGGGTATAGGCCGCCAGCGTGTTCTTGTAGGCGGCGCCCGCTTCTTCCTCGACACGCACGCGGGCGGCTTTAGCGTCGGCGACGCAAATCTCGTGCGGGACACCAGCCACCGCATCGCAGCGCGCCTTGGCTGCGTCGTAGGAAGCTTCGGCGGCATCCATCGCCTGTTGATAGACGGTCTTCGGCTCCGGCGCCGGCTGCTGGGCGACAGCCTGGCCAGCCCAGCCGAGGGCTGCACCGATCAGAAGGAGCACGTGGGACGTCTTCATTGTTTTTGTTCTCCATTTGTCAACATTGGAGACATCTTTACATGCCGCGCAACCGGCTTCTGTTCGATGCCGAACACAAGCAACAGACTGTTGGCCCGCGCATACAAATGAGTAGATTCAGAAAGAGCCGCCAGCCGCGATCGGACGCGCCGCCCATCGCTAAAAGCGCGATCGCGGCCGGCTCTACTCTCCAAACAAGGTGGGTGCGGCAACGCACAGACCCTCATTGGGCACCTGACTATTCTGGACATATACTTTTGTCAGGAGAACAACATGAATGCTAACCGTAAATTTATCGTCGCCCTGCTGGCGACCGGCGCGCTTCTCACTGGCTGCGCCAGCAACAGCTCCCAGCCCTACGGCTACAACAATGGATACGGCTCGGGCAGCAGCACCGCCTCGGCCGGCTACGGCGTGATCGAATCGATCCAGGTGGTCCAGGGCGAGAACCGCACCAGCGGCGCCGGCGGCGTGCTGGGCGGTGTGGTCGGCGCACTGGCCGGCAGCCAGATCGGTAGCGGCAGCGGCCGAACTGCGGCGACCGTGGCCGGCGGCCTGGCTGGCGCCGTCGTTGGCAACAACGTCGAGAAGAACCGCAACGCCGCAGGCCCGGAGATGTACCAGATCAATATGCGCATGGATAACGGCGAATACCGCGCCGTGACCCAGGACAGCGCCTATGATCTGCGCGTGGGCAACCGCGTGCGCATCGTCGACGGCCGCGTCTACCGCTACTGATCCAGCGGTATCAGACAGCTGGAGGCAAGCATGGCTACTCTCACCCGCATCATGCGCGGCGCCTGCGCCTGTGCACTGGCCGGCGCCGCCTTCGCGGCATCCGCCCACGCATCGGCCCAGGCATCGGCCCACGCATCGGCCCACGCATCGGCCCAAGAAACCGCGCAAGCCGGCACCGACGCCGCCGTCAACCCGACCGTCGCCCGGCAGCAGGCCCAGGAAATCGCCAAAGGCGATCCACCGCGCTGGTACCGCGACGATCCGGCGCAGCAAACGCTGCGCAAGGAGCTCGGCGCGGCGCTGCAGGAAGCGCAGAACGCCTGCCGCAAGGCGCCCGCGGCAGAACGCAAGTCGTGCATGCAAGAGGCGCGCGCCACCTGGCAGCGCGAGACGGCGCAGCTCGGCAAGCCGATGCCGCGGCAATAGGTTCCAGGCGCACCAGCGAAAGCGGCCACTCCGATGGCCGCTTTTTTTCGCCTATTTCTTCTTGCGCCGCGGCGGCAGCGGATACACGTCGGCCACCAGGATGCTGTCGCCGATCTGGCGGCTGGGCGAGGCCGCATCGTGCACCACCAGCAGCCCCTCTTCGCGTCCTTCCTGGCTCGAAAACAGCGAGATGCCTTCCGGATGGTCGACGCCGTGTCCGAACGGCAGCGACAGCACGTGTTCCAGCTGGCCCCGGCTCACCACCGAGGCCTTGTCGGGCCGCGCCCCGCCGGGCCAGCGCAACAGGGTCACCGGCCCGTCGAGGTCCATCGTCGGCCCGGCCAGGATCAGGAGATCCTTGCCTTGCACGCACAGGTCGCGGATGCCCAGTCCGTCCAGGTCGAGGAAATGCTTGCGGTACAGGGCGCCTTCGTCGTCGAGCGGCGCCAGCCGCAGCCAGCCCTCTTCGCCATCCTCGACCGGCGCCACTTCGACGATCGCGGCCCAGCCGCGCAGCACCGGGCCACGCAGGCCCAGCAGCACATGCTTGCCGGCCAGGGCGATGCCCTCGATATCGAAACCATTGTCCTTGCCGGGAATGGCCAGGAAGGGACCGAAGTGCTCGTCCTGCCGCAACAGCCCCGTCAATTCGTTGCCGTGCTCGTCGCCGCGCAGCAGCGCCGCGGTGCGCCGCCTGCCCTTGTCCACGGCTTCCTTCTGCAGTGTGAAGCCGCCGTCCTGCCTGACGAGGGGGATGCGCGCCAGCAGGTAGCGGTTGCCGTCGGCGCTGACGCTGGCCAGGCGCTTGTGCGTGCGCCGCACGCCGTCGCCCTCGTCCGGCCGCTTGCGGCGCAGGCTGTGCGAGCCGGTCAGCCACAGGTAGTCGCCGTCGCTGGCCAGGCCCTCGATATCGGCTTCGTTGATGCGCTTGCTTCCCTCCTCATGCGGCGGCAGGGGCAGCTGCAGGAAGTCGTGCAACGCGAACTGGCGGTGTGCGCGCGTAAAACTGGTCTTGCCGCGACTGTCCTCGGCCGCCAGCGTCAGGCGCTCGATGCTGAGCGACTCGTCGTTGGCCAGCCACAAGGTATCGCCCATGCGCAGGGCCACCGACAGGCCATTGCGCAATTCCTTGTCGGGGCTGAGGTCATCGCGTTCAGGATGGAATTCGAGCAGGACGATATTGGACGGATGCATGCTGCGCCTCGCGATTTGACGACGGCATGACCCAGCGCCTGCTCACGGCGCGTCAACCGCCAGCCGCTGCGTGCGTTATAGGGACAGCCGACAAAAAAAGACGGCGTCCAATCCCCGATTGCGACGCCGCTCAAGCCCCACCATATTCCGTACAACACGATCCGCCCTGTCGTTCTTGGTGGCGGCGCGATCGTTCATATTCATGCTGCAGCTGTTCCAGCCCATGTTCCGGCTGGCGGTTGCCGCAACCTCCCTGCGCCAACGTGTCGAAGACAGCTTACCCTTATTCTGGTATTTGCCGCGCCCGTTTGCGATTGACGTACCAGCCCAGTGCGCCCAGCACCAGGGCGGCGCCCGCCGCTTGCTTGCCCATCCGGCGCTGGCGCACGAAATTGATCACGCCCAGCGCATATGGCAACAGGACCGACACATTGGTTCCGGTGGGCTTCAGCATGGCATCGGCCCTGGCACGCAAGGCCCAGGTCGCGTGATCCATCGCCGAATGCAGCATGACTTCGGGCTTGATGCCGTACTGGATGCTGGCCTTGGCGTGCGCCACGCCTGCGCGGAAGAATTCGCCCTCACGCAACAGCTCCGCCTTGCGCACCGCCGGATCCAGGCTGTGCTGGTGACCTGCCAATCCTGTCGTTCCGTTTTGATTCTGCATACCTTCTCCCTTGGTGATCGCTTACGGCACATCGAAAAACCTGCTGCGCATTGCATTTCCGGTCGGGCCGTAGGTCTGCGATGTTCGATGTACCTCAGCTGTACCTCAAGTACAGCTGCGCTTGTCGACCGGAACTGCCGCCGCTCGCGACGGTTTTTCCAGCTGCCCTTACATCAACATCTCGCGGTCGTTCTTGAGTTCTTTCATCGTCGCCGGGAAGGCCAGCTTGTTCTGCTTGAGCAGCGCCAGCCCCTTCGTCACCAGCACCGCCGTGATCAGGGCGAAGACCGCGAACATGATCAGCAGGATGGTCCAGCCCATCGATTCCCATGCCAGCGCGACCACCGTCATCGCGCCGAAAGCGATGGCAAACCAGACCGCCAGCACGGCAGCCGCGAAGATGGCCAGCAGCTCGATCACGTGGTTGCGGATCTCGGACAGCTCGAGCGCCGCCAGTTCGACGCGCGAGACCGCCAGCCCGAACAGGCTCTTGAAGAGGCTGGAAATACCGCTGATGACACCAGGGTTACGGACGATCGCGTCTTGTTTATCCACGTCAGCTCCCCGGCCTTATTGCTTGCGGCTCAGCAGGATGCCGAGCAGCACACCGACGCCGGCCGCGATCGCCATCGTGCGCCACGGATTGTCCTTGACGTAGACATCGGCGGTGTGGGCCAGTTCCTTGCCCTTTTCCACAGCCTGGGTCGGCAGCAGGCTGGCGCCGCCCAGGGCGCGGTCGAGCAGCTCCATGCCGCGCGCGCGCAGTTCCTCGGCCTTTTCGCCGGTCAGCGAAGCGGCGGCGGTCAGCATCGACTGGGCATCGCGCACCAGCGCCTTCATGTCGGACTGGGTTGCATAGGTGCTGCCGCTGATCGGGTGCATGCTGCCGTTGGTATTGCGGGAAGTTTCTAGCATGTTCTACTCCTGTCACTAAAATCAAGAAAACGGACGCAAACGCCCGTCACTGGCCAGGGCCGGGGCCCTGGCCAGTGACGGGACTGACGACTCACGCCATCAGGTCGCGCATATCGTCGGCATGCTCTTCTTCGACCGACATGATGTCGATGAGCATATTGCGCGTGGTCGGATCCTTGTCGCCGATCGCCGCGATCATCTGGCGGTAGGATTCGATCGCCACCCGTTCGGCGATCAGGTCGGCCCGCACCATCGCCTGCACGTCGTCGGACTCGTCGTACTCGGCGTGGCTGCGCGCGGCGAACGTGGCCGGGTTGAAGTTCGGCGAGCCGTTGAGCTGCACGATACGTTCGGCGATGCGGTCGGCGTGTTCCTGCTCCTGCTGGGCGTGCTCGAGGAACTCGGCCTTGATGTGGCCCGTGTTGGGGCCGGCCACCGTGTAGTAATGGCGCTTGTAGCGCATCACGCACAGCAGTTCGGTGGCCAGGGCGTCGTTGAGCATCGCGATGACCGCTTCGCGGTCGGCCTGGTAGCCCTCGGTGACGGCGCCGTCGTCGAGGTTGGCCGCCGCGCGGCGAATCGCCGAGATGTCGAAGCCGTGTGCCAGGTTGTTCGTTTGTTCCATGGTAGTTCCTTAATCAGTGTTCAAAGCGGTTCAACGCATTGCTGCGCGTGGTGGAATCTGGGCGCCATCGTTGGACAGCACGATCTCGACGCGGCGGTTCTGCTGGCGGCCGGAAGCGTTGTCGTTCGACGCCACCGGGAATGCCTGGCCGTAGGCCTTCATCGAGATGCGATCGCGCGGCACGCCCATTTCGCCCAGGGCGCTGGCGACCGCGTTGGCGCGGCGCTGCGACAGGTCCTGGTTGTAGCTCGCACTGCCGGTACTGTCCGTAAACCCTTCGACCAGCACCGTACGGTCAGGGTTCTCGCGCATCACGTCGGCCAGCTTGCGCAGGGTCGACATTCCGTTCGGATTCAGGGTCGCCTGGTTGGTTGCGAACAGCACATCGCCGATCGTCACCACGTAGCCGCGCTCGGTCTTGACGGCCTGGATGTCGTTCAGCAAGGCTTCCAGGTGGGCGGCGCGCTCGGCCAGGGCAGCGTTCTGCTGCTGGGCGGACTGGGCCTGGGCCTGCGCCTGCTGGGCCGCGGCGGTGGCGGCTTCGGCCTCGCGCTTGGCGCGCTCGGCTTCGGCGGTACGGGCTTCCAGGCGGACCTGGTCGCGCTGGCGCGAGGCGTCGGCGATGTCGGCTTCTGCGGCCTTGGCCTTGGCCACTTCCTGCGCGGTGGCGATGCGCTGCTTGGCGACATAGGCCAGTCGGTCGACGTCTTCCAGGCTTTCGCGGCGATGCGCGGCCTGGTTGGCCTGGTCGAGCGCTTCGCTGGCCTGCTTGAACTCCATCGGCGCATAGGTCGACACTTGCGGGTTGTTGTTGGCGCTGACGAAGTCGGCGCGCGCCTGGTCCAGGGTCGCGGTGGTCACCGGGGCGCTGGCGCAGGCGGCGGCCAGCACGGCGGCGGCCAGGATCGAGACGGCGGATTTACGGTTTTTCATGTTCTTGTTCCTCTTCTTGTTGAAGCGCCGTTCGACGGCGCGGACTCATGCGTTCTATGCGGACGTCGACGGTTCATCTCACTGGGCGTTGGCGCGATCGACTTCCTCGCGCAGCACGCGCAGGTCTTCGTTCAGCTGGGTCGAAGCGGCGGTCGCCTTGGCCGACACGGCCTTGCTCTGAGCCAGCTTGGCATCGGCCTGGGCCTGGATCGCCAGCTCGCGCGCCAGCTTGTAGTCGCGCGCGGCCAGGGCCTGGTTGGCTCGGCCCATCTTGTCGCGGGCGGCGCTGATCTCGGCCGGCGCCAGTTCGGCGGCGCCTGCCGACACGGCGTTCTCGACCGCGTGGCGCGAAACCGCCACGTCGGCCGTCGCGGGAGCCTGGTCGGGACTCGCGCATGCGGTCAGTGTCAGCACAACTGCGGCGCAGCTGAGGCGAAGCCCGGTCATCGTTTGATGTTTATTCATCGCATATTCTCCTGGGGAAGTGTTGTAGAGAACGTTATAAACCTGTTATCTCCGGCACTCAGTTCGTTGACGCACATTGACTTCCACACCGGCCAGACAAGACCCGCGCCAGGTCGCGCCTGAAACACCCTGTAACAACACAGCGCGCCGATTGTGTGTTGCCGAACAGATCAAATTAGCAACGAACTTTAGTCTTGCACCAAGTCACCGAGAAAGCGACATACCCGAATGAACGGATCGAGCATCAAGCGTCACGCAAGCATTCCAGTCCTGCTGGCCTTCCTGGCCTGCGGACCGCTGGCAGGTTGTGCCTCAGGCATTCCCGGTTTCGGCAGCGCCGAGACCGTTAATGACGAAGCCATCAGCGCCGGCGTGCGCAGCGCCATCAAGCTCGATCCCGAACTGACGGTGTCCGATCTCGATGTCGACACGTATCAAGGCATTGTCCGGCTCAGCGGCTTCGTAAGCTCGGCCGACAGCGTAGCCGCGGCGGCCTCGGTCGCGCGAACCGTCAAGGGCGTCAAATCGGTCAGGAATGACTTGCGCCTGAAGTAACCCCATCAAAAGGAGATCATCATGAAAAACATCAAATCGCTGGTAGTGACCGCAACCCTGGCAACCGCCGCCTTCGGCATGGTCGGCTGCTCGAACATGTCGAAGCAGGACCGTAACACCGCCATCGGCGCCGGCGCCGGCGCCGTCCTGGGTGGCGCCGTGAGCGGCGGCAGCGCGCTCGGCACCGTGGGCGGCGCAGCCGTCGGCGGCGTGATCGGCAACCAGGTCAAGACCACCAACTGATCGACGGCCTCGTCCGACAGCAAAACGCCCGGCTTGCCGGGCGTTTCTACTTGGCGACCGGCATGGCGCCGGCCTCCCTGACGATGGCGTAGCAACTGCAGGCCGCCGCCGCCAGTCCTTCGGGATCGAGGATCTCGATATTGCCGCGGCTATAGTCGATCAGGCCTTGCTGCTGCAGCGCGCTGGCGGCCTTGGTGACGCCCACGCGGCGCACGCCAAGCGAGTGCGCGAGGAATTCATGGGTCAGGTGGAATTTGTCGGATTGCAGGCGATCGCGCGTGACCAGCAGCGAACGCGCGAGCCGCGCCTCGAGCACGTGGAAGCGGCTGCAGACGGCGATCTGGATCGCCTGCGCCAGCAGCGCATCGGTATACCGGTACAGCACCTTTTGCAGCGCCGGATTGCGTTCGACCTCGCTGCGAAAGCGCGCGCCGTCCATGCGGCTGGCGTTGCCGGCGCGCTGGACCACGGCGCGCACCTGGGTCGTGTCGTGGCCCAATGCGGTGGTCACGCCCAGCATGCCTTCGCGCCCCACCTGGCCGACCTCGAGCGTCATGCGCCCCTCGGCCACACCCAGCAGGGACACCAGGCAATCGTGGGGGAAATAGATGTGCTCGATCGGATCCCCGGCTTCGCACAGCACCTGCCCTGCCTCCACCCGGACCTGGTCCAGCATCGGCAACATGCGCGCCATCTCTTGCGACGGCAACGCAGCGAGCAGCAGGTTGCTGTAGCAGTCAGTAACGGGCGGGGGAACGGCAGCGTTCATTCTTTCCTCAGAGAAAATTGTAAGGATCAGTACGCGGCGCAAGCCGGAAGCGCCCCGTTCCAGATACATTTGCAAACAATTTATGGCAGCGTAACCGTCGCCCCTTGAGCGAGTATGTACGGTGACGCACGGAACCCCGGGTTGTTCCTGAAGACAATCAATGTACCAAGGCGTCAACGCCATACGAAAGGAATAAAGATGAATACGCCCCCACATAATCCCGTTAAGAACCGCACCCACCCGCTGCTGCTGCTGGCGGCCGCTGCGGTCGTGCTGTTCAGCCTGGTCGGCACCGCCGCCATCATGGGCTGGCTGCCCTCCTCCACCGGCGGCACCGCCAACCGACCGCTGACCGAAGCCGACCGCCAGGCCCTCGCTTCCACCCTGCCGCAGGACGTTCCCCAGCAGGCGCCGGGCTACACCGCCTATCCGGGCGCACCGCTCGCGCCGGCACAGCAAGCACAGCAGCAGGCCTATGCGCCCGCTCCGGTGCAAGCACCCGCACCGGTCACCGCGCCAGTCGTGGCGACACCGGTCAAGGAAACCAGGCCGACTCAGGTCGCCGCCAATGAGCGCAACTGGTGCGAGAACTGCGGCAACGTGGAATCGGTCCGCACCATCACCCAGCGCGCTGAAGGCAGTGGCCTGGGCGCGGCCGGCGGCGCCGTCATCGGCGGCCTGCTGGGCAACCAGGTGGGCGGCGGCAACGGCCGTACCCTGGCCACTGCGGCCGGCGCGATCGGCGGCGCCGTGGTCGGCAACCAGGTCGAAGGCAATATGAAGGCGACCACCAGCTACGAGATCCGCGTGCGCCTGGACGACGGCACCCTGCGCACCTTCCGCCAGAACAGCCAGCCGCAATGGCGCAGCGGCGACCGCGTGCGCATCGTCAAGGGCAAGCTGCGCTCGGTGGCGTGAATCGGATGGACTGAATCAAGCAGGCTGCATGGCTAGCACATGGCCGGGATTGCGCAAGCGTCCCGGCCAATGTTTTTCCTGAGTGCAATGTGCGCCAACGCACGGAAATATGGATGAGCTGACCCGACAATCGAATCACGCTGAAACGAAAAGCGGGACACCATCAACCGTGGGAGAAGCGCATGAACAGCATGGCATGGATCGGCATCATCGTCTGGGGAATCGTACTCACTCTGTTCGGCCTGTTGTCGGCCGGGGCCGCGCCCGATGGGCAGGCGCACCTGCAACCGCAGGACATCGTGTTCCTGATCGCGGGCGGCCTGCTCACCTGCCTGATCGGCTGCACCGGCCTGGTGGGCATGATGGGCTGGATCCCTGGCTTGCGAAAACAAAAAAGTTGCGCATAATGTACGCCATCGAACGGTACACAACAGTATGCAACTACATACTGGAATCACAGCGCAACCGGCGCAAACAGTAGAGGAGAAACCATCATGTTGTATACCATCGCTGTCGTTCTCGTTATCCTTTGGCTGCTCGGCCTGGTGACCTCGTACACCATCGGCGGCTTCATCCACATCCTGCTGGTCGTCGCCGTCATCATGATCCTGGTGCGCCTGATCAGCGGACGCGGCATATAGCAGTAGAGCGGCAAGTCATGCTTGTCGCAGCACCCAATCCGTTTCGCGGTCGCGCCTGATTCGGGCGTGACGACGAAACGGATTTTTTACTTAAGGAGTTCCACCATGCAGAAAAACTTCATCAAAACCACCGCCGCCATCGCCATCGTCGCCCTGACCGCCACCGGTTGCGCCGACATGTCCGCCACCCAGCGCGGCACCGCGACCGGCGCCGGCATCGGCGCCGGCCTGGGCGGCCTGATCGGCGGCACGACCAGCGGCGGCGGCGGTGGCCGCGTTGCCGGTGGCGCCGCCATCGGCGCGGCTGCGGGCGCCGTGATCGGCAACATCTGGTCCAAGCGCATGGAAGCGCAGAAGCAGCAGATGGAACAAGCCACCCAGGGCACCGGCGTGCAAGTCACCCAGACCCAGGACAACCGCCTGAAGCTGGAAATCCCGAGCGACATCTCGTTCGACACGGGCCGTTCCGACATCAAAGGCAATTTCCAGCCGATCTTGCAGCGCTTCGCCCAGACCCTGCAGGAGAACCCGAACACCAACGTCGTCATCATCGGCCACACCGACAGCACCGGCAGCGACGCGATCAACCAGCCGCTGTCGGTCGACCGCGCCTCGCGCACCCGCGACTTCCTCGCCGGCCGCGGCGTGAACCCGAACCGCATCACCATCGAAGGCCGCGGCTCGCGCGAACCGATCGCCTCGAACAACGACAGCGCAGGCAAGGCACGCAACCGCCGCGTCGAGATCTACGTCGCCGAACCGGCGCGCGGCTGATCGCCCCCCCCTCCCCCACTAACGACAAAGGCCGGCAATGCCGGCCTTTCTTTTTGGCGCTGTCATCGTTATCTGTTGATGACCTTGAATGCGATACGCAGCAATTGCTCGGCAGAAGTGACCCTCCCACCATCGATCGCCCAATGCCAGCCAAGGTAGTTGGGTAGCCAGCGCGACGCCACGCCATGGAAGCGCGCCAGCCATTTCCTGAAGCGCCGATGATAGGCGTTCACATGTTGAAGATGGATCGCGGCTTCGACGCCGCTGCGGACCCGCTCACCGGCACTGAGATTGACGGCCTGGTGCGCAATGCCAAGGGCTTGGGCGAAGGCGCGATAGGCGGCGTTGGCGTCGGTGACCAGCAGCGCTTGCGAATCGCGTGTCGGCAGCAGGTGCTTGACCAGTTGGGTCACCTTCAAGGCGCCGCGGCCGGTGACGGCATCGATGGTCTGTCCGCTGCGGTCGCGCACTACCAGGATGCAGTCGAGGTGACGTGAGCTGTCGCGCAGGGCGGCCCTGCCACCGCGTTTGCGCGGAGGGCGATCACTCGGTCGAGCCCGCCTGCCGGATGCAGGACGGTGAGCACCTGCCGGCGCTGCCGCTGGTTCAGCAGCGCCAACCCGTTGAACAGCTTCGCACATTCCGGCGCTTTCATTGCGCGCTCCCGATCGATGACGACCGGGGTTGGAACGCGGGTCAGCTCAGCAGTTCAATGCTCATCCATATCCAACGGGTACAGCGCCTTCTTTTTCGAGTCCGAAACGTCTTACGTCGCTTCGGTGAACGCCAGGTACAGCTCGCGCGCCTGGCGCGCAACCGGCCCCGCTTCAAGCGTGTGGTCCTCGTAGCGGGTGCACGGCGTGACCTTGCCGTAGTTGCCGGTGCTGAAGATCTCGCGCGCGGTATTCAGTTCGGCTGGCTTGACGCTGCGCTGTTCGACCTGCACGCCGGCCTCGGCCAGCAGCGCCATCACGCGCGCCCGGGTGATCCCCGCCAGGAAGGTGCCGTTCAGGGCCGGCGTCACCACCTTGCCATCTTCCGTCACCAGGAACAGGTTCGACGCCGCGAATTCGGCCACATGGCCTTCGGCGTCGAGCATGATGGCCTGGTCGAAGCCGCGCTCCTTCGCTTCGCGCATCGCGCGGGTCGAGTTGGCGTACAGGGCCGAGGCCTTGGCGTCGGTTGGCGCCATGTCCGGCTGCGGACGGCGCATGGTCGACAGGCAGGCCGAGAAGCCCGTGAACGGTGGCAGCGGCGCATCGAACAGGGTCAGCGCGAACTGGCTTTTTTCGGCGACCGGGATCAGGAAGCCCTCGGAACCGAACACCAGCGGACGAATATAGAGTTCGGCATCAAGCGGGAATCTGGCCACGCCTTCGCGCACCAGGGCTTCCATCTCGTCGACCGTCAGCGGGCAGCGCAGGCCCAGTTTCTCGGCGGAGGCGATGACGCGCTCAAGGTGCGGACGCAGGTCGGGCAGCTTGCCGCGGATCGCGCGCGCGCCGTCGAACACGGACGAACCGAGCCACAGGCTGTGGTCCATTGCGCCATACAGTGGAGTGTTACCTTCAGCCCATTGGCCGTTGTAATAAGTGAGGTACATTGTTTCCTTCATCATTGCAAAACCGTACCAGTGTAGCGGGATCGGCGCCGGCCCGTCCAGCGCCGCCGCCGCGCCACGCAGCCCGGGCTAGCGGGTCGCGCGCACATCACTTGCGCCCCAGCCGCTCGACCATGGCCATCACGGCCTGCATCTGCGGCGCCTGCTTCGTCGCGAAGAAGGCGCCCTGCTGGTCCTGCGAATAGCCCCAGAAATCCCAGCAGCCCCTGGGGTTGGCGGGAATGCGATTGGAACGGGAGACCTGCGGATACAGCACGATCAGGCGGTTGGCATCGGCGAATTCGTTATAGCCCACATTCCGGTAGAACCGGCTCCCGATCTCGGAGGCGCCCTGGCTGCAGCCGTGGAAGACGACGTGCACCGCGCATCCGCCGCCACGGCAGGCGTCCGGCACGTAGACATACGCCTCGGCATCCATGCTGGTGCGCAGGCCGCGGACGAATTCACGCTGGTCGAAGCGGATCAGCTGGCCCGATGGCGCGCCGCCGGCCGCGCGGGTGCGTTCCGGGTACAGGTGCCGCAGCACCTCGTGCGCCTGCACGAAGCCGCAATTGTTGATATAGGGAGGCTGGGTGGCCGCGCATGGCGGGTCGTCCGGATGATCGGTGGCGATCGCATGGCCGGCCTCGCCGTTGAAGACATACCTGATCTGGCCGGGAGCCGCGCCCGCCTGCTGGTAGAACGTCCGCACCTCTTCCACCACCGAGGTCCTGACCACCACGTCGTTGCCGCCGCTGGCGACGTACACCCGTTGTCGCGCCAGGTTCTGCACCGGATCGATGCGGCCGTCAGCGGCGAACTTGCGCGCGTTCCTGAACGACACCGCGCCATCGGCGCCGACCGGCCGGGCGATCGGGTTCATGCAGGCATCGGCCGCATTTTCCAGTGTGCTGCGCTCGGGGTAGGTGCCTGCGCAATAGAAGGGGCCGCCGCCGATGATGCCGACCCCCGCGATCTGGCTCGAGTAGGCCGCTGCGAGCTGGCCCGCCATGAAGCCGCCGGAATCGAGGCCGGAGGCCGTGGTCTGGCCCAGGTCGGCCCCCAGTGCCGGCAGCGGCACGGCTTGCTGGGCCATGGCGGCGCCCGCCACGGCCCAGGACAGCATTACGGTCAGTATTCTTCGTTTCATCTCATCGCCTTTCGCATCCGGCCGCCGCGGCAACGGCGCCGGGCAGCAAATACATGCTCCAAGGAAATACTCGCCAGAGCAAGCACTATTTGGCGTGACTTGCACATATCCAACTGTCGGCGGTTTCATTCCCTTCCCTTACTGTTCGTTGCCACACCATATTTACCGGTCTCGTCGCGTACACTACGGCTTTCCAGTAAAAATTGTTTTCATGCTTGCTACACTCGAACGGATCGATCCCTACAGCGACGACATCGACCTGCTGGTCGAGTTGGTCTGCCACCTGCGCCCGCGCCAGCGCTGGGTATGGCAGGAAGGGGACGACCCGGCCCAGGCGGTGCGCACACTGACCCAGCTCCTGAGAGGCAATCCAGCCCAGGCCTGGGCGCTGCGCCGCTACGTCACGACCCTGCTCGAGAAGCGGCGGCATACCAGCCTTTACAGCGATATCGGCATCCTGTCGACCGACGGCTTCGTTACCGAACTCAAGAGCCGCATCACCTACCGTCTCCTGCCGCCGGCGCTGGACGACCTGTATCTGTCGGACGCGCTCGACCAGGTGCTGTACCGCGAGGACGACTTCGAATGGATCCGCGCGGTGCCCGACGCCGACTGGATGCAACTGTTCGACGTGATCGCCAATGCCGCGCCGCCGGACGGCAGCGCGCCCGGCCGCGCGCTCGTGGTCACGCTCAAAGGCCTGCTGGACGCGATCCGCACCCTGTCCTGCCGCATCTGCGCGCTCGGCCTCGAGCCGCGCCTGGTGCACAGCTACAGCCAGATCGAGAATTTCGATTCGCCCTTCCTGATGCAGAACATCGAGGCCAACCGCTACCTCGACGAATACGCGCGCTACCTGAGCGGCGAGCGCGAGCGCCCCGACGACGCGCGCCACCTGCTGGTGATGCTCGACCAGTGCGAGGACGTGGTGCTCAAGATCCGGCGCCTGGCGCTGTCCAACGGCACCAGCATCGCCCTCACCTACCTGCTGGTGGCGGTGCAGCAGAGCATCGACCGCCTGCAGAAGCTGCTGTTCCTGGTCGACGTCACCGACGAGAAGGGCTCGACACCCTCACCTGCCCCCGCCCCGGCGCCGGAAGTCATGGACGAGCTGGTCATCGACGGCGAGGTGCTGGCACGGGTCGCGCCGCAAGCCGACAAACCCGGCCAGCTGGCGCTGACCGACACCCCGATGCTGAGCCCGCGCCAGCGCGCCGCGATTGCACTGGCCGAGGAATTGATCGAGGCCCACAACACCAAGTACCAGGTCAGCGGCCTGGTGCGCGACAACGTGCACCTGCTGGCGCGCAACGTCACCGAGAACGCCAGCCGCACCGGCGAGCACTACATCGCCGAAGACCGCAAGGACTTGCGCAAGATGCTGTGGTCCTCGTCCGGCGCCGGCTTCATCGTCGGCTTCATGGCCTGTTCAAGATCCTGCTTGGCTACCTGAGGACGCCGCCGCTGGTCGAGGCTTTTTTGTTCAGCATGAACTACTCGCTCGGCTTCGTGCTGATCCACATGCTGCACTTCACGGTCGCCACCAAGCAGCCGGCCATGACGGCGCAGCGCATCGCGGCCTCGCTGCACCGCTCGGCCACCGGGCGCGGCGTCGACGTCGACAAGCTGGCCGAACTGGTCAATAAAGTGTTCCGCACCCAGATGGTGGCGGTGCTCGGCAACGTGCTGGTGGCGTTTCCGGTGGCCATGGGCATTGCCGAAGGCGTGCGCTGGTACACCGGCCACCACCTGGTCGACCCGATCAAGGCGCTGCACATGCTGAACGACATCGACCCGCTGCACAGCCCGGCCCTGTTCTACGCCGCCGTCGCCGGCGTCTGGCTGTTCGTGGCCGGCCTGATCTCGGGCTATTACGACAACAAGGCGCTGTATACGCGCATGGGCCAGCGGGTGCGGCAAATCCGCGCCCTGCGCCGCCTTCTAGGCGCCGAGCGCACGGCGCGCCTGGGCGGCTATGTCGAGGACAATCTCGGCGGCCTGATGGGTAACTTCTTCTTCGGCATCCTGCTCGGCACCACCGGTACGGTCGGCTTCCTGCTCGGCCTGCCGATCGACATCCGCCACATCACCTTCTCGGCCGCCAACTTCGCCACTGCAATGGTCGCCCTGGACTACGGCATGACCTGGGCCCAGATCGCCAACGCCACCGCCGGCGTCCTGATGATCGGCACCGTCAACCTCCTGGTGAGCTTCGGCCTGGCGCTGTGGGTGGCGCTGCGCGCGCGCAAGATCGTCTTCAAGCGCTGGATCCTGCTGGTACAGGCGCTGGGCCGGCGCTTCGCCTATTCGCCGGTCGAATTCTTCCTGGGCCCGCGGCATCGCCAGTTGCCGCCGCCCGATACCGTGTCCTCGAGGGGAATAAAATGAACAAGAAGCGCTTCGCCGCCTGGTGTGGCTTCATCGGTTTCGTCTGCGTGGTCGCCTCATGCAAGGCCCTGCCCGACCGCAGCACCATCGCCGGAGCGCCAGACAAGGCCGTGCCCACCGTGGCCACGCCGCGCGGCGAGCTCAAGGACGGACAGGCGGCGGCGCTGCTCAAGCGGCGCTGGGCGCGCGCCTCGCCCGACCTCAAGCAGCTGGCGGTGCTCGAAGAGCAGGCGACCGGCGTGCCGCTGATCGCCGGCAACCAGGTCTCGCTGCTGTTCGACGGCCCGGCCACGATGCGCGCCATGATGGAGGCGGCGAAGAACGCGAAGACCTCGATCAACCTCGAAACCTATATCTTCGACCATGACGAGATCGGCACCCAGTTCGCCGAGATCCTGATGCAGAAGCGCCGCGACGGCGTGACCGTCAACATCATCGTCGACGGCGTCGGCACCCTGGCCACGCCGAAGGAATTCTTCGAACGCCTGCAACAGGCCGGCATCAACGTGCTGGTGTTCAACCCGGTGAACCCGACCAAGCGGCCCGGCAAATGGGCGCTGAACAACCGCGACCACCGCAAGATCATGATCGTCGACGGCAAGGTCGCCTTCACCGGCGGCATCAATATCAGCAGCACCTATGCCAACAGCTCGCTGTTCCGCTCGAACAAGCGCGCCGGCAGGGTCAACGAAGAAGACGTCGGCTGGCGCGACACCCACATCAAGATCGAGGGTCCGGCCGTCGGCGCCCTGCAATGGGCATTCATCGACAACTGGGTGCACCAGGACGCGGGCGAGCTGCCCGAGATCGAGTACTTCCCCAAGCTCGCCCCGGTGGGCGAGAAAGTGGTGCGGGTGCTGGCGACATCGCCCGACCGCGACTCGGAGATCTATAAATCGCTGGTGCTGGCCATCGGCGAAGCGAAGAAGTCGATCCACATGACCGCCGCCTATTTCGTGCCGGACCGGCAGATCGTCGACAGCCTGGTCGCGGCGGCGAAGCGCGGGGTCGACGTGCAGCTGGTGCTGCCGGGCGTGTCTGACCACGACTTCATCAAGTATGCGGGCGAATCGTTCTACCAGGAGCTGCTGGAAGGCGGCGTGCGCATCTTCCAGCTGCAGGTGGCGGTATTGCACGCCAAGACCACGGTGATCGACGGCATGTGGTCGTCGATCGGCTCGGCCAATATCGACCGCCGCAGCTTCATCCACAACTACGAGGTCAATGTGGTGGTGCTCGATCCGCACTTCGGGCGCGATATGGAAGCGGCGTTCAGGGAAGACCTGCGGCACTCCAAAGAAATCAAGCTTGCCGACTGGAAGCGGCGGCCGTGGAGCGATCGGCTGCGCGAGATGATGTCGCGCCTGACCGAGTATTGGATCTGAAATGCGGGATCTGAAATGCGGGATCTGAACTGCGGGATCTGAACTGCGGAATCTGAAATGCGGGAGCTGAAATACCGCGGCCGGTTCAGAGACCGGCCGCCAGCATCCCGTCGCTGTGCGGCGACCAGATGCTCCCGGCCCGCACGAACTTCTCGGTCGTGACAAGCGCAAACCTGCCGCCCACCGCGTCCCAGCCATAGCGGTCGATCTCGACCCGCTGCGGCTCGACCCGCACCACATTGAACGAATTGACTTCGCCGCGCCCGCGGGTGGAGGTGGCGGTGCCGGCCTGGACCACGAGCGCCGCGTACTCCGCGATCTGGTAGCGCGCCGCCGTGCTGCCCGCGTGGCTGGCATGCATGTGGCCGGCCATCAGGATGTCGACGCTGGTTTCGGCGAACACCTCCATCGCCATCGGCGCGCGCACCACGAGGTCGCGCTTTTCGAAGTGTTCCGGCAAATCGAAGGGGTGATGGGTGACGACGATGCGCGTGACCTCCGGCCCCAGGCCGGCCAGGCGCTCGCGCAGCCCCGCCACCTGCTCGTGGCTGATGCGGCCGTCCTTGATGGTCAGCGAACGCGCGGTGTTGACGCCCACCACGGCGATCTCGTCGTCGATGAACGCGGGCTCGAGCTCGTCGGTGATGTAGCGCTTGTAGCGCGCCAGGGGGCGCATGAAGCGACGGAACACGTTGTACAGCGAGATGTCGTGGTTGCCGGGCACGATGATCTGCGGGCCGGGCAGCGAATCGAGGAAGGCGCGCGCTTCTTCGAATTCCTCGACCTTGGCGCGCTGGGTCAGGTCGCCCGAGATCACGACCACGTCGGCCGCGATGCGCTCGACCAGCTCCCGCAGGGGGCCGAGCAGCGCCTGGTCGACGCGGCCGAAATGCAGGTCCGACAGGTGAACGAGGGTGCGCATCGGGGTCTCCTTGGTGTCTGTTATATCTCTTGCGGCGGCGCCCCGCCCTGCTCGCCGCGTTCGCGCGCGGCGCGGGCATGGCGCCGGTTCAGGGTGGCGGCGCCGCCGATGCAGATCGCCAGCCAGCCGCAGCCCTCGGCCAGCGCGGCCAGGATATCGGTCAGGTAGTGGGCGCCGAGGTACATGCGCGAGAACGCGACCAGGCCGATCATCAGCGCCGCCAGCACGAAAGGCAGCAGGCGCCCGATCCAGGACCTGGCATGACGCGCGAAGTAGCAGGCCAGTACGCCGTACAGCACGGTGGCGGCCATCGTGTGCCCGCTCGGGAAACTATAGGTGGTGAGGGTGAGGATCGGCTCCTCGAAATGGGGACGCGCGCGCTCGAAGGTATGCTTGAGCGCCACATTGAGCAGCATCCCGCCCGGCACGCTGGAGACCAGCGCCACGACCCAGTAGCGATGCCCGCGCCGGTACAGCCAGATGCCGACGCCGAAGGCGATCGCGAGCACGCCGGGCGTACTGTGCACATGGGTCAGCACCAGCAGCGCATCGCGCAACAGGCCGCCCTGGCTCGCGTGCGCGTGCAGCCACTCGGCCACCACCACGTCGAGCCGGGTGATCGGAGCGCCGGCATTGAGCGCGCCGGCCAGGTGGGCGAAGCCTGCCATCGCCAGCAGCAGGAAGGCGATGCCGACAGTGAGATGGAGGCCATACTCGCCTTCGGGCGAGAAGCGGGCGGCGGCAAAACGGTGAAGGCGGGGCACGATATTGCTCATGACATTGATTATGACTGACTTGGCGAAAAAACCACACACGCAAAAATTTACTGTATATCCGAACAGTAGCTGTGGATTTGTACAGTAGTTGTGTTATTCTTTCCTCACTGCACAACCACTTCGATACAAGGAAACGAACATGACCACTCTGAACAGCTCCTTCGGCCTGGAACACGCACCCGTACCTTTCCTGGCGCGCATCGGCCGCCGCGAAATCATCATCACCCGCGATTTCCGCAAGCGCTTCTATGCGGTCAATCCAGTCATCGAGTGCGATACCGGTGTCGAGGCCGGCCACGTCGAGATCCTGCTGTTCCGCCGCTGGCTGCTCATTCTTTCCAAGGCACACTGATCCATCCCGGATCTACGCTAAGAAAACGCATATGGTTGCGTGAATTTATTCGTTCTCTTTCGGTGGGCCGGGACCGTACGCTACGGTTTCCCACCCTCCAGAAAGATAATCAATGCTTCGCAAAACCTTCATCCGTTCGCTGGCAGCGCTGACCCTGCTGGTGCAGACCTCGGCATTCGCCGCCGACGTCAACCTGCTCAACGTGTCGTACGACCCGACCCGCGAGCTGTACCACGAGTTCGACGCTGCTTTCGCCAGGCACTGGAAAGCCAGGACCGGCGACAACGTCACCGTGAAGCAATCGCACGGCGGTTCGGGCAAGCAGGCGCGTTCGGTGATCGACGGCCTCCAGGCCGACGTCGTCACCCTGGCGCTGGCCTACGATATCGACGCCATCCGCGACAAGGGCCTGATCAATCCGGGCTGGGAAAAGAAGCTGCAATACCATAGCGCGCCGTACACCTCGACCATCGTGTTCCTGGTGCGCAAGGGCAATCCGAAGAAGATCAAGGACTGGAACGACCTGGTCAAGCCGGGCGTCTCGGTGATCACGCCGAATCCGAAGACCTCGGGCGGCGCGCGCTGGAACCACCTCGCGGCCTATGGCTACGCGCTGCGCCAGCCGGGCGGCAATCCGCAGAAGGCGGCCGAGTTCCTGGGCGCCCTGTACAAGAACGTGCCGGTGCTCGATTCCGGCGCGCGCGGTGCGACCACCACCTTCGTCGAGCGCGGCATCGGCGACGTGCTGCTGGCCTGGGAAAACGAGGCGCTGCTGGCGCTGCGCGAACTCGGTCCCGATAAATTCGAGATCGTCGCGCCGTCGCTGAGCATCCTGGCCGAGCCGCCGGTCGCCGTGGTCGACAAGAACGTCGACAAGAAAGGCACCCGCAAGGTGGCCCAGGCCTACCTCGAATACCTTTACAGCGACGAAGGCCAGGACATCATCGCCAGGAACTACTATCGCCCGGCGGTCGACAAGTTCGCCAAGAAATATGCGTCGCAATTCCCGCAGATCAAGCTGTTCCAGATCAGCGAGCTGGGCGGATGGACCGCGGCCCAGAAGAACCACTTCGCCGACGGCGGCATCTTCGACCAGATCTATACCAGGAAGTAGGCCATACACCGCACCATGTCTCCTGGACGCCGTTCCCGCCACTGGTGGGGCGGCGTCTTTTTTTCGCGCATGACGCATCGCCTCACCCGCGCGCCAAGAAATCCCTTGAAATAGCAAACTCGGTCACGAAGTGAACAATTCACTAACTCGTGACCTGCCGCGCATCGCTGTCGCGAACGCGGCGGTCCTTCCCTGCATAACCCGAACACGGAAAGGATCACGCAATGTCAGTCAAACTCCGCAAGATCAACGAGCAAGTCATGGTCATCACCGGCGCCACCAGCGGCATCGGCCTGTCGACCGCGCGCATGGCCGCCGAGCGCGGCGCCCGCCTGGTGCTGGCGGCGCGCGCCGACGACGCACTGGACGAACTGGCCCACGAACTGCGCGCCCGCGGCGCCGATGTCATCGTTGTCACCGCCGACGTCGGCAAGATCGAGGACGTCGAGCGCATCGGCGACGCCGCCATCCGCGAATTCGGCCGCATCGACACCTGGGTCAACAATGCCGGCATCTCGATCTTCGGCCGCATCGAGGACATCGCGCCCGAAGACCACCACCGCCTGTTCCAGACCAACTTCTGGGGCGTCGTGAACGGCTCGCTGGAAGCGGTCAAGCGCATGAAGCTGCGCGGCGGCGGCGCCCTGATCAACCTGGGCAGCGAACTGTCCGACCACGGCATCCCGCTGCAGGGCATGTACGCGGCGTCCAAGCACGCGGTGAAGGGCTTCACCGATTCGCTGCGCATGGAACTGGAAAAAGAAGGCGCGCCGATGTCGATCACCCTGGTCAAGCCGTCGGGCATCGACACCATGTTCGCGGTGCACGCCAAGAACTATATGGAAAAGGAACCGAAGCTGCCATCGCCGGTGTACGCGCCGGAGCTGGTGGCCGACGCCATCCTGTATGCGGCCCAGCATCCGAAGCGCGACGTGTTCGTCGGCGGCGCGGCCAAGATGAACTCATCGGGCGCCCGCTTCCTGCCGCGCGCCTTCGACAAATATGTGACGGCGACCATGTTCAAGGGCCAGAGGTCGGAGGCGCCGGCCGATCCGGGCCGCCGTGACGCCCTGCACAAGCCCGACCACACGCGCGAGCTGCGCGAGCGCCAGGGCATTTACCAGACCCATGAGCGCAGCCCGTACACGGCGGCCCAGCTGCGCTCGAAGCAGATCGCAACCGCCCTGCTGGGCGGCGGCGCCCTGCTAGCGGCCTTCGCCCTGAGTCGGCGGACGGCTCGTTAAGAAATCGGTCTCCTCCTCGGTCAGCGGCAGATCGGGGATGGACTCGATGCGGTCGGTATCGATGTCGGCGCCGTCCCTGGACACGGCGTCGCGGCCGGCCGCGGCGCGCTCGCCGGTGCCGCCCATATCGCTGTCGCCCGAGAAATCGGCGTCGCCCACGTCGGGCCCGGCGGTGTCGCCGGCGTGGCTGGCTTCGAGGTCGGACGTCGTGCCTTCGTCGAAATCGAGCGTCTGTTCAGGGTCGAGATTGCCGGCGAAACCGGGGCCGCCGACGACGTCGCTGCCGGTGTCCGAAATATCGCTCGGGCCAAGCGCGTCGATGCCGTGGCCCTTGCCCAGGTTGCGGTCTGGGCGTTCCGGGAAGTTGTCGGGATCAAGTGTGCTGGTGCCAGTCATAATGCCTCCATAAGTGTTGATGAACCATGGAGACAGAGTACTGAATTTTGCCACTGCCTGTCGCAGCGCAGGCACGGCAGGCGAATTCAGAACGCGCGCCGCATGCCCACGTTGAGCGCGGAACCGTCGCCCCGATTGTCCCCCAGATGCGCGCCGGCCAGGTGCTGGATGCGTGAGTACGCGGCATAGAAATCCAGCCGGCGCGACACCGCATAGCTGGCGCCGACGGCGAGCTGGCGCGCGTCGTTGTTGGCCGGGTCGCGGTCGTTGCGCTGCACGTAGGACGCCAGCAGCGTGGTATGGCGCGACACCGGCACCGCTACCCCCATCAGCACGTCGCGGCTGTCGGTCGAGCGTGTGGCGGCGACGCTGGCGCCATAGGGGTTGTCCGGATTGAACAGCGGCGAATTGCCCCAGCCGCGGTTCGCGCTATAGGCGGCGTAGGCCGTGCCCCAATCGAAGCGCATATTGGCGGCGACGATGGAATTCCTGGCGGCCATCGTGATGTCGATCTCGTTGACCCGCGTGACCTTGGCCACGTTGCGGTTCTGATGGGCGGCGCGGATGTTCAGCGGCCCCAGGTTGACGCCGACCGTCATGCCCCAGGCCCGGCCCGACGGCGAGCCGTCGACATCGCCCTTGCGCCACTTGGCGCCGGTGCTGATGCCGGCCACGCGGCCTTCGTAGCCCACGCTGTCGTCGGCGCGAAAGCCGCGCGGCGCCGACTGGGCCGCCAGGCCGCCCTGGAATGGGTCGCCGACGTCGTTCAGGGTAGTGTAATCGAGGTTGTACTGGCGTCCGATGGTCACGGCGCCCTGGCGTTCGCGCGTGGGCGCGCGCTCGAGGTCGGCTGCGCGCTCGTGCGTGAAGATGGACAGTCCCGACGGCGCCGCATCCGCGCGCGCCGTCAGCTGCAGCTCCGCCAGGCAGTCCGGCCCGCAGACCGCTTCCTGGATCGCTCCGGCGCCGGCCCCTTGCACAGGCGCCGGCTCATTCTGCGCCGAAGCGCACGCCGCGCTCCCTCCGAGCACGGCCAATGCGACGATGGACATTCTCATGGCGTCAATCTCTCCCTGACACCTACTATCCGCCTGTTGTGGCAGCCTGATCTGTCTAATACCTCACATAACCGGGAGTTTCGGCTCGCCTTTCGGTCCGCCTATGCGCCAGCGCATGACCTGATGGTCGCCCTTGATCCGGCGCACGGTTCGGCTACTGCTGTTCACCGTACACCGAATGATGAACCGGCGCAACCTTTACGATGCTTCCAGAAATCTCGGCGTCAACGGCGCAGGGCGGCAAAGGCGGCCGGCTCCCATTCGCGCAGCGCCAGCAGCAGGCCGCTGCCGCGCCGCTGCGCCAGCGGCGCGGCCAGGCTTTCCTCATGCAGCTGGGCGAAACGCGCGCGCATCAGGCGCAGCTCGTGCTGCAGCTTGGCGCGCGCGCTGTCGGTGAGCATGCCGTGGGCAAAATCGAGGGTCTCGCCACTGCCGTCGAAGCCGCCGGCCACGAACTCGGGCATGCCCTGGCCGTTGAAGTAGCGCCGGATCGGGCCGTCGGCCAGCCAGTCGAAGTCGCGTGCGACGTTGACGCGGATGCGGTTGCCGGGCAGGAGCGTGATGAGTTGCAGTCGATCCAGGCGCAGCAGGTATTGCAGGCACTCGGCCTCGCTCAGCCGGTAGACATTGAGCATGTCGAGCATGCGCCAATGGTTCAGCGCGCACACCGCCACCAGCAACAGCTTGTCGTCCTGCACCAGCTCGCCTTCTTGCTCGGCGCTCAGTGTACGCAGGCGGCGCTGGCCGCTCTGGGCTTCCTGCGCGATCTCGGCCAGGGTGAAGCCGAGCAGGCTGCAGATTTCCACGATGCGCTCGAGCGTGAACTGCTCGCTGGCAAACAGGCGCTTGATGCTGGGCTCGGACAGGTCGAGCGCGACGGCGACGTCGCGGTAGGTCAAGCCTTGCAGTTTCAGCTGGCGCTTGATGGTGGCGATGATCTGGCTGATTTGGGTCATGGTGGAAACTCGAGGAACGATCAGGAAACGGTACCGGTCACCGCCGCATGCCAGACCGGCACCGCGGCCAGCCTGACGGCGTTCTTGCCGTCGCGCTTGGCGGCGTACATCGCATGGTCGGCGCGCGCCAGCCAGGCGTCCAGGTCGGGCTTGTCGGTCGGCGCGAACAGCGCCACCCCGATGCTGGCGCCCACCGTGACGTCGGTGGTGAGCAAGGTGTAGGGTTCACGGATGCAGGCGAGCAGCTTGTGCGCGGTATCTTCCGCGTCGCCCGGGCTGGCCAGCATCTCGAGCACCACCACGAATTCGTCGCCGGCCAGGCGCGCCACCAGGTCGGTCATGCGCACGGCCGCAGCCAGGCGCGCGCCGAACTGGCGCAGCAGCTCGTCGCCCTCTTCGTGGCCGTGGGTGTCGTTGACCGCCTTGAATCCGTCCATGTCGATGAACAGCAACGCCGCCGGCATCGCGCTGCGCGAGGCCCGTGCCATGGCCTCGGGCAAGGCCTCCATGAGCGCGCGCCGATTGGGCAAGCCGGTCAGCACGTCGCGCAGCAGCAGCGCATTGAGCTCGGCGGTGCGCTCCGCCACCGCCGTTTCAAGGTGCTCGTTCATCTGCTGCAGTGCGCGCCGGTATTGCGCTTCGCTGCTGACCAGGTCGCGCATCGTGCCCGACAACATGTTCGCTTCATGGAAGCCACGGATCTGCGGAATCGCCGGCAAGTCTTTCCCGCTAGCCGTGGCCTCGGTTACCTTTTCGATCGCCTGGCCCAGCTGGGCCATCGGCTGCGCCAGGCGGCGCGCCAGCAGCGCGGCCGCGATCACCAGCAGCAGGCCCAATAATGTGCTCCAGGCCAGCATGCGACGTTTCAGCTCGCTTGCCCCCTGCAGGGCTCTTTCTTCATCCTGGCGCACCAGCACCGACCACTGCAACGTCGCCGGATTGCGGGCGTTGCCGGTCTGGCTGAAACCGGTGAGATAGGTGCGCCCGCCCGGCCACGCTTCGCGCAGCGCGCCGGTGTCGCCCATATTGGCGCGGCGCAGGCTGGCGGTATCGATCTTTTGCTCCACCAGCTCCTGCGGCCCGAGCATGACGGTGCCGTCCGCGCGCACGACCAGGATCTCGGCGCCGTACTCGCGCAGCGCCGGCGTGAGCAGCATCTGCGCCTGGCGGCGCGCCCATTCCCAGCTCAGGTGCAGGCCCAGCACGGCGAACAGCTCGCCCTCCTGGCTGAACACGGGCGTCGACACGTCGACGAAACGCCAGGGGTCGGGCCTGTGCGGCATCAGCTTCTCCAGCAGCAGCGCCGGATGGTAGTCGCTGGCGCGCACGCCATCGCGGCCGGCCTGGAACCAGGGACGCATGCTGACGTCGTTCCCTTCCAGCAGCCCCATGGTCGAGGCCACCACCGTGCCTGAGTTATCGGCCATGCCGATCCAGGCGTAGTCAGGGAAGGTCTGCTGCAGGCTCTCGAGCGTGACGCGCGCCGCCGCGGGATTGCGCGCCTGGCGCACCGACGGCAAGGCGGCCAGCAGGCGGGCATCGCCGACGGCCTGTTCCACCACGCGATTGAGCGCATCGCGCATCTGCCACGACAGTTGTTGCAGGCGCAGCTCGGCTTCGGCATTCGCCTGGCGTACGGCGAAATGGTTCACCACCGTCAGTTGCAAGGCCACGGTCAATGCCACGGTGATGCACACTGCCAGGGTCATCAGGGTGGACAGGCGAAATTTGCAGAGCAGCCCTTGCATAAGAGATTTGCGTGAACGTAATAACCCGTCATGATAGCAATGAAACTATGGGTGAGTTCATTACTGGAAACAATGCACAAGGGAAATTTATCGGTCGCCGGGGATTTTGGACGGAACGCAACACTTTAACGCAAGCTGAAGTCGTTGTAGCATTTCTTTTAGCAAAAAATTGTATCCATTTCTCGTCATGTTAGTACAAGCGTTTTCGGAAAAATCGACTATGGGGAATAAGACATTCGATCATGTCACTATTCGTTTTTGCCGGCTGGCTCAAGGACGATATCGATGACCACGCATATGGACCGCTTTCAGGAGATGCAGATTTTCACGCGTATCGTGGAGCGGCGCAGTTTTACCGTGGCGGCCGAGGAGCTGTCGCTGCCGCGCGCGACCGTGACGAACGCGATCAAGCGCCTGGAAGCGCGGCTGGCCACCCGCCTGCTGGAACGCACCACGCGGGTGGTCGCGCCGACGCTCGACGGCCAGGCGTATTACGAGCGCTGCGTGCGCCTGCTGGCCGACCTCGGCGAAATGGAAAGCGTCTTCACCCGCGCGACGCCAACCGGCTTGCTGCGCGTGAACCTGCAAGCCACGCTGGCGCGCCGGGTCGTGGCGCCGCGCCTGCCGGCCTTCCTGGCGCGCTATCCGGGCATCGAGCTGCAGATCGGCGAAGGCGACCGGCTGGTCGACCTTGTGCGCGAAGGCATCGATTGCGTGCTGCGCGTCGGCAACCTGGCGGATTCGTCGATGGTAGCCCAGCAAATCGCGCAGATCGCGCAGGTGACCTGCGCCAGCCCGGCCTACGTGAAACGCCATGGCCGGCCCGCCACGCTCGACGAGTTGCAGCGACACCAGGCCGTGAACTTCATTTCCTCGGCGACCGGCAAGCCGTATCCGCTCGAATTTTTGGTCGATGGCGCGCTGCGGCAGCTGACCTTGCGCAGCGCGGTGGCGGTCACCGGCGCCGATATGTACACGGCCGGCGCGCTTGCCGGACTTGGCGTCGTGCAGGTGCCGCGCTACCGCGTCGAGCACGAGCTGACCCGGGGCGAGCTCGAAGTCCTGCTGCCCGACCTTGCGCCGCCGGCCCTGCCCGTGTATGTGCTGTATCCGCAGAGCCGCCAGCTGTCGCCGCGGGTGCGGGTATTCGTCGATTTCCTCAAGGATGCGTTCGACGGCTTCGGCTGAGCGATTCGGTTACCATGAAGACACGCTAACATACTCAATAAGGAGCCCCCGATGCCGCGTTCCCCCCTCTCCCCCCTGCTCGCCGCCGCCCTGGCCTTCGCCGCGCCATGGTCGTTCGCCGGCCCGGTGGTGACGACCGACGGCGGCAAGGTGGAGGGACAGGTCGACGCCGGCATCGCCAGCTGGAAAGGCATCCCCTTTGCCGCCCCGCCAGTGGGCGGCCTGCGCTGGCGCGCGCCGCAAGCCGTCCAGCCCTGGACCGGGGTGCGCCAGGCCACCAGCCATGCGGCGGACTGCATGCAACTGCCCTTCCCCAGCGACGCCGCGCCGCTCGGCACCAAACCCGATGAAGACTGCCTGTACCTCAACGTCTGGAAGCCGGCCGCCGACGGGAATAAAAGCGAGGGCAAGCTGCCGGTGCTGGTCTGGATCTATGGCGGCGGCTTCGTCAATGGCGGCTCGTCGCCGCCGACCTATTCCGGCGCCGAGCTGGCGAAACAGGGCGTGGTGGTGGTCAGCTTCAATTACCGCATCGGCCGCTTCGGTTTCTTCGCCCATCCGCAACTGACGCAGGAAGCGGGCCGGAAGGTTGGCCAGGAACCCGCGCTCGGCAACTACGGCTTCATGGACCAGATTGCGGCGCTGCAGTGGGTCAAGCGCAATGTGGCGGCCTTCGGCGGCGATCCCGCCAACGTCACCATCAGCGGCGAATCGGCCGGCGGCATGTCCGTCAATTTCCTGCTCACGTCGCCACAGAGCCGCGGACTGTTCGCCAAGGCCGTCGTGATGTCGGGCGGCGATGGCGGCACGGCGCCGACGCCGCTGGCCGGCGCCGAAAAAGTCGGCGTGAACTTCGCAGCCGGCAAGGGCATCACTGCCGACGATCCGAAAGCGCTCGACAAGCTGCGCGCACTGCCGGCCGAACAGGTGGTGGACGGGATGAACCTGGCGAACTTCAGGATGCAGGGGATGCCGACCTACCACGGGCCGTTCGCCGACGGCAGGCTGGCGATCGACTCGGGCGCCGCCTTCGCCGCAGGCCGCATGCACAAGGTGCCGGTGATGATCGGCGCGACGAGCGCAGACATCGGCGGCAAGACCGGCTATATGGTCGCAGGCGCGCGCAGCCTGGCGGCGACGCTGGCCGACCACGGCGTGCCGGTATACGCCTATCGCTTCTCGTACGTGGCGGATTCCATCGCCAAGCCGGGCGCCGGCGCCGGCCATGCGACCGACATCCCCTTCTTCTTCGATACGGTGGCGGTCAAGTACGGCGAGCAGGCGACGGCCAGGGACGTCGCCGTGGGCAAGGCGATGAGCACGTATATGGTGAACTTCGCCAAACGCGGCGATCCGAATGGGGCGGGCTTGCCGGCCTGGCCGCGCTATGCGCGCAGCGAAGACCGGATCATGGATTTCTCGGCGGCGGGCAAGCCGGTGGCGCTCAAGGATCCCTGGGGCGGCGAGATCGACGCGGCCGCCGCGTCCCGTCGTTGAACCTGCGCCGGGCGGATAAAACAGCCTCCAGGGCGCCGCACCGGCTGGATCATCGTCTATAATCTTGTCTGGGTGATCATACCGCTCAGGTATGACAGGATTTGCGCTGGTCGGGCCGCCACGCGGCTCGGCTACGCACGTCTACCATGACACTCACCCTGTATCGTTGCATCATCGCGGCCACCTCCTGGCCGCTTCGCTTCCTGCCTTCATTCGCCCTCCGCTGGCCCATTCCCGGCCATGCCGGACCGTGGGCTGCCAATTCATGAGACAAACCGGACGGCATATGCGCCGTCGCGGCTGGAAAACAATTATGCGCATCGAACGACGACTTTCCAACACCTTCCAAGAATTCATTGCATCGGGCAAAGCCGGCGGCGCCATCCTGATCCTGTGCACCCTGGTTTCCCTGTCCATCGCCAATTCGGCGTGGGGCCCTTCCTACCTGGGCTTCTGGCACATCCCGCTCGGTGGCCTGACCGTCGAACTGTGGATCAACGACTTGCTGATGGCGGTCTTCTTCCTGCTCGTCGGCCTCGAACTCAAGCGCGAGATGTATAACGGCGAACTCTCCGACCTGCGCAATGCCATGCTGCCGATCCTGGCGGCGGCTGGCGGCATCGTGGTGCCGGCCGGGATCCACTTCGCCCTCAACGGCGGCACGCCGACGCAAGCCGGGGTCGGCATCCCGATGGCCACCGACATCGCCTTCGCGCTCGGCGTCCTGGCCCTGCTGGGCAACCGGGTGCCCGCCTCGCTCAAGGTGTTCCTGACCGCGCTGGCCGTGATGGACGACCTGGGCGCGATCATCGTCATCGCCGTGTTCTACACCGCGCAGCTGTCGGTCGCCTACCTGGCGGGCGCGCTCGCGGTCTTCGCGGCGCTGCGCGTGATGAACAAGTACCTGCGCGTGCTGGCCCTGTGGCCCTATCTGCTGGGCGGCGCGCTGATGTGGTTCCTGATGCTCAAGTCGGGCGTGCACGCGACCATCGCCGGGGTGCTGCTGGCCTTTACCATCCCCTACTCCGCGCAGGAGGACGACGCCGCTTCGCCGTCGCACCAACTGGAACACGTGCTGCACAAGCCGGTTGCCTTCCTCATCCTGCCGATCTTCGCGCTGGCCAATACCGGCATCGTGATCGGCGCCGACTGGGCCGCCGAGCTGACCTCTCTCAACAGCCTGGGCATCCTGCTCGGCCTGGTGCTCGGCAAGCCGGTCGGCATCCTGCTGTTCAGCTTTGCGGCGGTCGCGATCGGCCTGTGCCGCCTGCCGCTCGACCTGGCCTGGCGCCACGTGCTGGGCGCCGGCATGCTGGGCGGCATCGGCTTCACGATGTCGATCTTCATCACGAACCTTGCGTTCGTGGGACATGCGGATATCATCAACGCCTCGAAGATGTCGATCCTGGCCGCTTCGGTGATCGCGGGCACGCTCGGCTTCGTCTGGCTCAAGCTCATGGGCGCGCCGCTGGCTTCCGACCGCGACCTCGACACCATGGACTTCGACGTCGATCCGCCCACGCAACCAAAATAAACCAGGCTGTCGATGAACAAGGTCATCCACCCCGCGCGCGCGGTCGCCCTGGGCTTCCTGCTGGCGATCCTCGCGGGCACCGCGATGCTGATGCTGCCGCTGGCGCGCGCCGACGGCGGCGCCACGCCGCTGATGGTGGCCTTCTTCACCTCGGTGTCGGCGGTGTGCGTGACCGGATTGGTCCTGGTCGATACCGGCACCTACTGGTCCGGCTTCGGCCAGTCGACGATCATGGTGCTGTTCCAGCTGGGTGGCCTGGGCATGATGACCGCCGCCACCCTGCTCGGCCTGATGGTGAACCGCTCACCGAAGCTGCGCACGCGCCTGATGACCCAGACCGAGACGCGCTCGATCGGCATGGGCGACATCTCGAGCGTGGCGCGGGTGGTGCTGGTGGTGTCGGTGCTGTTCCAGCTGGCGATCGCGGCGATCCTGACGCTCAGGCTGCAGTCCGACTACGGCATGGGCTGGGGCGAGGCCGGCTGGGTGGGACTGTTCCATGCGGTGTCGGCCTTCAACAACGCCGGCTTCTCGATCCACCCGGACAGCATGATCCGCTACGCGGGCGACGCCGCCATCCTGGTGCCGGTGATGCTGGCCGCCATCATCGGCGGCGTGGGCTTTCCGGTGCTGCACGACCTGCGCCACCGCTTCCGCGATCCGCGTCACTGGTCGCTGCACACCAAGCTGACCCTGTCCGGCACCCTGATCCTGCTGCTCCTCGGCTACGTCGCCATCCTGCTGTTCGAATGGAAGAATCCGCAGACCCTCGGCGCCTTCGGCCTGCTCGACAAGCTCATGAACGGGATGTTCATGTCGGCGGCGGCCCGTACCTCGGGCTTCAACACGGTCGACGTGGCGGCGCTGACCCGCGAAACCTGGGCCCTGCATTATTTTTTGATGTTCATCGGCGGCGGCAGCGCGGGCACGGCGGGCGGGGTCAAGGTGGGCACCGTGGCGGTGCTGGTGCTCCTGGTGATTGCCGAAGCCAAGGGCCACGCCGATACCGAAGCGTTCGGGCGCCGCGTCGGCTCGTCGGCCCAGCGCCAGGCGATCACGGTGCTGGTGCTGGGCAGCGTCATCGTGGCCTTCGGCACCGTCGCCCTGCTTCGTATCTCGCATTTCCCGACCGACCAGGTCATTTTCGAGGTGATCGCGGCCTTCGGCAGCGCGGGCCTGTCGACCGGCATCACCGCCGACCTGCCCGTGTCCGGCCAGCTGATGCTGGCCCTGCTCATGTTCGTGGGGCGGGTCGGCACGATCACCTTCGCGACCTCGCTGGTGCTGGGCGAGCGGCGCATGCCTTACCGTTATCCTGAGGAGCATCCAATTGTTGGGTAGAATTTTTACGGAGCAGTTCGCGTTTTCGGCCGGCGACAGCGTAGTCGTCATCGGCCTCGGACGCTTCGGCGGCGCGGTGGCGCAGTCATTGATGCGCCTTGGGCACGACGTGATGGGCATCGACACGCGCGAAGACCTGGTGCAGGTGTGGGGCGACCGCCTGACCCACGCGGTCCAGGCCGACTCGACCAACGAGAACGTGATGCTGCAGCTGGGCGTGGCCGATTTCTCGCATGCGATCGTCGGCATCGGCTCGGACCTGGCGGCCAGCCTGATGACCCTGATGGTCTTGACCGAACTGGGGATCAAGGACATCTGGGTCAAGGCGATGACGCCGGAGCACGGGCAGATCGCCCAGCGCATCGGCGCCCACCACGTGATCTATCCCGAGGCCGACATGGGCGCGCGCGTGGCGCACCTGATCACGGGGCGCATGATGGACTTCATCGAGTTCGAGGATGGATTTGCGATCGCCAAGATCAACGCGCCCGCCGAGACGCACAACCGCACGCTGGCCGAAGCCCATGTGCGCAGCCGCTTCGGCGTGACCGTGGTGGGCGTCAAGCGCGCCAACGAAGACTTCCAGCATGCGCTGCCGGAGACGACGATCCGCTCGGCCGACCTGTTGATCGTGTCGGGGCCGACCAAGAAGATCGAGATGTTCGCGGCCGGGGGCAAGAAGCGCAAGGCGCCGTAGACAGGCTGGCGGCGTTCGCGGCTCGGGGAGCGCGCTCGAGCGTTTGGCCGACACGGCCCGCGCTCATGTGTTCATCGGATGACCCAACTGTGCACCTGCCGTCGCACCTCGCATGGGATGATGATGAAAATACAAACCCCAGGAACTGCACCGGGACAGTCCCGGACACGCGTGAGGAAACCAAGCATGTCGAAGCCATCGAGCATTGCCGTCGCGCTCGCGACAGTACTGTGCGCCGCCTGCAGCACCTACACGGCGCCACCGACCAATCCCGCCGGACCGGGCACCCAGGCCATCGCCTTGACCGGCACGACCTGGCGCCTGCACGAAATCCAGTCGATGGACGACGCCACGGGCAACACGCGGCCGCCGCCGGACCGGATCTATACGATGCGGCTGACGCCGGACGGCCGCGCCGCGTTCCAGCTGGACTGCAACCGGGGCTCGACGTCGTACACGATCGGGACCAGCGAGCCGGGCCGGGGCACAATTACGTTCAGCAACCTGGCGATGACCCGAGCGATGTGCCCGCCTGGATCGCTCGACAGCCGCATCGCCAGCGATATGGGGTATGTTCGCTCATACATAATGCAGGGCGACATGCTGTCCTTGAGCTTGATGGCCGATGGCGGCATCTATGTCTGGAAACCCGAGACGGCCACACCGCCCGCCCGGTGAACGTACCAGCTTGCCCGCATCGAAGCGGGCGGCGCCGATCTAGCGGGCCGTCCCCTTGCCGGACAGCACGGCGCCAACGAGCGCGGTAAACTCAGCGCAAGCGGCATCCGCCCCGGCCCGACGCGCCTGGCCCGCCGCGTCCTTCGTGGCGCCTTGCAGGATCGTGTTCTGATCGTGCAGCAGTCCAATCTGCATCGCCATCAGGCGCTCGGCATTGCCTGGCGCATGGATTCCGGCCGCCTTGCAGATGGCGTCGATGCGCCGGCCGAGCAGTTCCGACGCGTCCGGCGGCGAGTCGTGGGCGGTCGACGTGTGGCTCGTCGGGGCAGCATCGTCAGGCACTGCTTGCTCGTGCGGGATCTTGCCCGCGACCGCGCCGGGCTGCGCCTGCTCCTGCACCGCATCCCGAGGGACGGCGCCGGCTTCGCCAGTGGCCCCAAGTTGCAGCAATACGCGCTCGACCGCGCGCAGTGTATCGCACAGCCTCGACATATCCGGCGCATCCTCACCCAGGCGCGCTTCGGTCACGCTGGCGATCGACAGCACGGCGGCCACGCAATGGCGAACCTGCTGAAGGCTGCGCTCGGCGTCCGCTCCCCGGCAAGCCCTGGCATAGTCGATGACGTCGGCACGCGCCTGCAGCGCCTGGCCGCCCTCGTCCGTTGCCCTGCGCGCCATTTCTCGCGCAGCCGGCGAGGAAGCGTCGCCCGACATGCTTTCCCAGTCCGCCAGGCTGAATCGCCCGAGCGGCTCGCCGGATTGGCCCAGCACTGGAACGTGGATCCTGATCGTGATCGCCAACGAATTTTTCATCCACTCGAGCGGCGCCACGCGAAAACCCGGGTCGCCATCCTCGTCCACTTGCGGATGCACGGTCTCCCAGAAACGCACGAGCAGGCCCTCTACCAGCAGCAAACCGCGCAAGAGCCCTTCGAAACCCTGCTGGCGCGTCCAGGCTTCGGTGAGCCAGGCGGCGATCTGCAGATCCTTGGCATAGTCGCTCAATGTCGTCTTGCAGAGCATCTCGACTCTGGCCCAATCGACGCGCTTCCCAGGCTGCTCCCAAGCGCCCATCGGCAGACGCGGATCGTCTTCCCGGCGCGCCTCGCGTAACACGTCGAAAATGGGGGCGAAGCGGATCGGCGGACCGGTGGGCAGGTCTTCCCTGATCGGGTGGAGGAGCGATTCCAGTTCGCTGCGGTGTTCGGCGCTCAGTGGCGGGCCTGGCTGGTTAACGTCGATGTCGGTCATTTGGCGGGAAAATGATGGATGATCCTGACACGATTATTGCGTTCGTGACGGGATTGGTCCATGTGTTTTTTGTCGTTCGGAGTTTTAGCCAGTTGTGCGGAGGACGCAGCTTCCTAGCTGGTCGGGCAGGAATTGACCGTGTGGGACGAAAAAAAGCCCCAGCGTGTGGGGCTCTTGTTCAGTATGCTTGGCGGAAGCGGTGTCCTCCTAACTTTTAATCCAGATCAATTTATCGCTGTCCCGCATAGCACTCATTTCCCTATGAGACAAGCCGCGCATTTGTCTAAGCTCATCCATTGAGATACACTCAAATCTACGTCATAAACGGGGGTAGAAACGTGGGTAAAAGGGAGTTGGAGCGAATGAGCGCAATGGCGGTGAAGAAGGCGACGGCCCCGGGATATTATCCAGACGGCGGCGGACTGTACTTACAAGTGTCGCCTACCGGGTCAAAGTCCTGGATTTACCGATTCACGCTCAACAAGAAGGAGCGGCAGATGGGCCTTGGCTCATACCCTGATGTCACGCTCGCAAAGGCACGGGAATTAGCGACAGCAAGCCGCCTACTTGCCAAGAGCGGTGTTGATCCAATAGCAGCACGAGATAGTCAACGCGCCACCTTTCAACAACAGCGGACCTTCTCCCAGTGCGCAGAGGAGTATTATGAAATTCACAAGCACACTTGGAGGAATGCCAAACACACTGCACAGTGGACGAACACGCTAAAGACATACGCCTATCCGTTCTTCGGCAACAAGACCATCTCGGACGTGTCAAAAGCTGACATTCTTGCGGCCCTTACCCCGATCTGGACGACGAAAGCGCCGACCGCCTCCCGGGTTAAACAACGTATCCATGCTGTTCTCGACTGGGCCGCAGCCAAGGACTACAGACACAATCATGACGCTGGCATCTGGGCACAGATCGCAAGGGCTCTTCCCGCAGCAAAGGGGAATCGCGGCAACTTCGCTGCCTGCCCCTACAAGGATGTCGCCACGACCGTCTCGGCAATCCGCATGTCAGGCAGTGATGATGCTGTCAAGCTGGCGCTGGAGTTCATCATACTAACGGCCGCACGGACAGGAGAAGTACGCCTTGCGGAGTGGTCAGAAATTGACTTTGACGAAAAACGACGCATTATCCCGGGTGAACGCATGAAGTCCGGCAACGAGCACCGAGTGCCACTCCCAGCCCGAGCAGTGGAGATTCTGGAAGCACAGAAGGGGCAACACCCCAAGCTAATCTTTCCTAACACGAAGGGCAAAGCGTACTCCGACATGGTATTTACAGCCGCACTGCGGCGGCTCGGCTATCAGTTCACCGTGCACGGGTTTCGATCCTCATTCCGCGACTGGGCAGCCGAACAAACCAGCTACCCACATGCAGTCTGCGAAGCAGCACTAGCCCATGCACAGAAAGATAAAACAGAGGCAGCCTACTTTCGTTCCGACCTGTTTGAAAAGCGCCGTGAGCTCATGAACGATTGGGCTTTATACTGCACGCCAGGGAATTGACAAACTACTCATCTTCGCGCCTCTATGTCTGATAATCATATTGACGGTTACATTCGATGGATCACTCCGAAAGTGGGCGATCCGACGTACTCACTACTGAAGGCTCACTTATTGTTTGAGGAGCTTCTCCGATCCTACTTGGACAGGATACTCCCGAACGCTAAAGCCCTTGAAGGATCACGGCTAACATTCGTGCAGCTCCTAGCAGTTGCGAAAGCCAGCAGCCCACACGTCGATCCAGAGCACTGGATATGGAAAGCGATCAACGATCTCAACAAGCTTCGGAATACTCTTTCGCATGAATCACGCCCAAAGGCGCTTAGCGAGAAGATTGAGGCATATCTAAAGTTTATCATTGAGAATAGCGGCAAGCCTCTTCCACCGCCTGCCTACGCAAACATCAGCGAATGGCATGACAGCAAGTCTGAGTCAAACGGCGACAGTGCTAGTCATGCTTATTCTGCTATCGACATGGTAACTATTCACTTATATTACTATGCGGCAAGTATCCTGGGCTATAAGCTTGATGCCGAGCCCACCTCTATCTGACAGGATAGAGAAACACGCCATTACTAAGCAAATGGGTACGTTTTCTATGTGACACACTGCACAAATTTTAGGCAACCCCATACTGTGGAGCGCCCCGTTTCCTCCATGAAAGCAACCCACTGCCAGTGATATGCAACAGGAAGCGATTTAAGGTGCCACCACACGGTTTCCATGAAAGCCAGGCTACCACCCCTAACGCAAATAGCAGCAACCCCTCTACGGGCCGTTAAATTGATTCTTACCCCACTTGCAGAGCAGCTTAATACCGTGCTATAATTGACGGTTCGCCTCGATCGGTGAACGTTTTACACTCAAGGCTCGCATAGCATCTTACTTGGCCAAGAGCCGCACTGGCTCTGCATTTCCGGCCACTGATAGCCTTAGCGACACGCTACTCCTTCGTAGGAGACATTCCCCGTTACCTTAGTAGTCAGGTAGTAGACCTCAGAGGGGTACTACTAAAGTACTTCTATTGGTCACTGGGTCGCTCAGGAATAGCCAACAATCAGGGCAGTCATCCGACCGCCTAATTTAACTAGACAAGGAATCAATGTGTCTGTCTTCGGATCGACCAAGGAGGACTATCGACTAAAGAAAGGAACAACAACATGCCGAAGGCTATTACTTCTTATCCAGATAACGTCGTATCAGGAAGAAGGCGAAACAATGCAGGATGGCACCCAAAAGGGAAACGTGCATATAGAGCAGCCAAGACAAAGATCGTCGAATGCCTCACTTACTATCGTGAGCCACGCCTTTATCATCTCATTCTGTCTGGATGTACTTATCAAAAACATAAGCGGGTACTCGTCTCCCTATGTCAGCAACTAACCAGGAGAGGCCTTCCTCATGAATGGTTCTCTGCCCGGGAGTGCAGCAAGGAGCGAGGCGAACACCTTCACGTATTCATTCTGGTCGATGCCGACCAGTCGCCACCGCAAGCACTTCTCAACATGTTCGAGGATTGCTGGCTGGCCAAGGAGTGCCGCAAGCATGGCCTAAACAACCCGTGGATAGCGGCACCGAAGAACGAGATACATGCTGGCAATCACTATGCCCAACTTCCCTACCTCGGCCCGAAAAACCGGGCAACCGAACAAGCTCAAGCGCGCTTGGTCGATGCACTAGAGTGGCTAAGTTATATCCACAAAGCTCGCGATAAGCTTGATAGCGAATGGGAGGAGCAAGGACAAATCTTCTCCGCATCTCGACCCAGACGGGACAAGGCGCTTACCGCTATCGTAATCACTCAACCAGTAGAAAGTGCCGATCCTAGCATAAAGATAAAGACCGGTGACGAACTCTTGGATCGAATGATCGGAAGAATGCAACACGTTTATGCGACATACCAAGCTGGCATGACAAGGCGACAGTCACTACACTGAGCTCATTCGCAGACGAAGCATAGCACAACGTTCTAGGCAGGTAGATATTTTGAAATCCGGGCATTGGATATTCCATACCCGGATATTCGTATTAAACCGCCCTGTCGATATCTGGGAAATTCTAATTTAGGGAGACTATAGCTTAGCTACTACGCAAGAATTGCATTATCACCGAGAATCTGCGCCTTCTTCGCATTCAGCATATTCTCCACCCTAGCGTAATCATCCCTAGAGTAAATTGGCATTGCACCGCGCTTACTCACCAACTGCATAGGCAGCGACGACACGAGATTGAGAGCAGAAGTGGCATCATTCTGCAATACTGCAAAGAGATGCCGTCTATTCTTTAGGCAGTACTCGGCTTGGGTTCTTGTGCCACTCTTTTCTTCTCCCTCGACAATAACCGAGCCGACAGACAGACCAATTTGAATACGATTCCTTAACACAAACTGTTCTGGTTTAGCAGGGATTCCAACAGGATACTCCGACAGCAACAAGCCACCGCTAGCGAGGATTTCATCCGCCAGAGGAGCATTGGCCTTCGGATAGATCGTACCGAGCCCATGCGCCATGACAGCAATTGTCCTGCCTTGCCCCTGGAGAGCACCCCTATGAGCAGCGGCATCAATACCCAACGCCAGCCCACTAACAATCACCCACCCAGCTTCCGCAAAGTACTTGCCAATCCGCTCTGCAATCACCAGCCCATTAGGGGTGGCTTTGCGTGTGCCTACCACTGCCAATCCAGGCACTTGACTAAGTGTCGATAGAGTTCCGCGATAATAAATTACCGGGGGAGCATCATCGATCAGAGCAAGGCTCTTAGGATACGCTGGCGAGGTCACAGGCAATGCCACGACACCCGCTCGAAGAGTCCTTTCGATTAGCTTAATACCAACTTCCAAGTCCGCAGAGCCAAGGGGCGGTAACGTTGGATACAGGTCAGCATACAATTCAACGACTGTGCCTCGTGTTGCTCCTGCATGAGCAAGCGTCTTCAACACCTCAGACGCCAGCTTGGGCGGTATGTACAACTTGCCGACCAACGCCGCTCCGAGTGAAGCATAGAACAAAGACTCTTCCATCATGTGGTCCGTCCCAATACCACCGGGAATACGCGAGCAGCGCCAGCTAAATAAAGCAACTCTGCACACGCCATTAGTGAATTGCCAGTTGTGCCAATGTCATCGAGAAGCAGCACAGCACGGCCCCTACGGTCCCTGGGGATGATGGCATCGATAGAGGCGGTATGCACCCACGGAGCACGATTGCCGCCATTAGCCAATTTTTCAATAGTTTTCGTACGGACAAGCATCGGCGAACGTGGAATCACGAACCTTTTATCAAGGGCCACCAGACGCTCAGCAACAGCAATCAAGCCGGGAGACACCCTACCAGCCTCACTCTTGGGAACAATTGCAATATCAATACTCACGTACGGAGCCAGCGGATAATCCTTCAGCGCTTTAGACAACAGGAGTGCGTAGACCTGCACTGATGCCTTGAAGTTAGCGCCATTTGGATCGCCTTTGACATCCAACAAGCGGCCACACATCTGCGTGAATTTAGGATTCCGTACCTTTTCACCGTCCTCGTTAGTCGTCCAGTAACGATGGTATTCCGTCAGGCAAAGAGTAGTATGCGCGATTCGCATCGCTGTAAATACAATTGTCACGCTTGTCTCTTGTGAATTTAGCTTACTGTTGCGACTATCGCGGCGTTGAATGTTTCCATTAATCTACCATATTCCTACCATCTTGAGAACTCGCCCAGAGATACCCGCTTGCAACACCATGGCAACTATGGTATATTCATCCCATGGTGGCGGCCCACTGGCGATTCTGCACGCCTATTGCAAACATACACATAGGAGGCTTCGGCTTTAACGTTTTAGAAGGAGGTAGTAAATGATTCAGAATGACCATCTCATCCCTGTTACTAAGGTAGCAAGCATCTTGGGGATTGGAGTTAGCACCGCTTGGTTGTGGTGCACGACAAAAGCTGGCTTCCCGATACCAATGCGATTGTCACCGAAATGCACTAGATGGTCGCTGAATGAAGTGAACTCCTTCGCTGAAGGCTTGAAGCTCGCACGATATTGTGGGTAGAAACGGGGGTAAGTCAGCAGCGTGATTTGGAAATCCCATATAAATCAATACGTTATGGGATTTTATTGGCGGAAGCGGTGAGATTCGAACTCACGAACGGGTTCCCCCGTCGGCAGTTTTCAAGACTGCTGCCTTCAACCACTCGGCCACGCTTCCTGTGAGGAACCGGCATTATACATAAATCATCTGGGCTGGTCAGGTTGTTCACGTGCCAGGATGAGACCGGCGAGCTGAGGCTCCCCCCTGCGCGGGAACGACGTGCATCAGCGAGCGGCCATCGATGGGCCGCCAGCGCGCAGCCCGACAAACCCCAGGACCCTGCTTACCCGATCAATAACCAGTTATCCCGCAAACACCGCTCGAAATCATACGCCGGCAGCGGCGCCGCATACAGATACCCCTGCACCTCATCGCACCCCGCCTCGCGCAAAAACTCCAGCTGATCCAGCGTCTCCACCCCTTCCGCGATCACCCGCAAACACAGCTGCCGCGCCATGCTGACGATGGTGCCCGCGATCGCGCAATCGCTCGCATCCTTCGGTATCCCGGTCGTGAACGAGCGGTCGATCTTGAGGGTCTGGATCGGAAACCGCTTCAGGTACGACAAGCTCGAGTACCCGGTCCCGAAATCGTCCAGCGACAACGACACCCCCAGCGCCGTGATCCGGTCCATGATCGCCGTCACGCGCTCGAAGTCGTGCATCAGCGTGCTCTCGGTGATCTCCAGCTCCAGCCACGACGGATCGAGCTGGTAGCGCCGCAAGGTATCGGCCACCCGCGAAGGTAACGACGGCGTAAACTCCCGCGCCGACACGTTCACCGCCAGCCGGAAAGGAGCAATCCCCGACCTCTGCCAGATCGCCGCCTGCGCGCAGGCCTGCTCCAGCACCCACTCGCCCACCTGCACGATCAGGCCCGTGGTCTCGGCCAGCGGAATGAATTCCGATGGCGGCACGATGCCGCGCTGCGGATGCACCCAGCGCACCAGGGCTTCGGCGCCCACGATGCGTCCGCTGGCGATCTCGAACTTCGGCTGGTAATACAGGATCAGTTCACCGTTGCCCAGCGCATGGCGCAAGCCCGATTCGATGCGCATGCGCTCCTGCATGCCCTTGTTCATGTCCTGGCTGTAGAAGGCGACGCTGCGGTCCGGATTGGCGTCGGCGCGCTTGGCGCGCTCCATCGCGATGTCGGCGAGGCCGAGCAGGGTCTCGGCATCGTTGCCGTCCTGCGGATACACGCTGATGCCGATGCTGGCGCCCACGCGCAGGTCGTGCCCGCCGATGAAGAACGGCGCGTCGAGCGAGGCCTGCAGCTTCTGCGCCACCGTGGTGGCCTCGAAGTGCTGGCGGATGTCCGACAGCCCCACCGCGAATTCGTCGCCCGACAGGCGCGCCACCACGTCTTCTTCGCGCAGGGCGTCCTTGAAGCGCTGCGCGACCTGGCGCAGCAGCTCGTCGCCGATGCGCCGGCCCAGTGTGTCGTTGATGCGCTTGAAGCGGTTCAGGTCCACGAACAGCACGCTGCCCGCCGTCTCGTTGCGCTGCGACACCGCCAGCGCCTGGTCGACCAGGCGCGCGAACAGCGTGCGGTTCGGTAGGCCCGTCAGCTCATCGTAATAGGCCAGGTGATGCAGCTGCTCCTCGGCCTGCTTGCGTTCGGTGATGTCGGTGAGATAGGCGATCAGGCCCGTCGGCCGCTCGGCCAGGTCGCGCAGCGGAGACAGCGACAGGCTGGCCCAGAACACCTCGCCCGATTTTTTCCGGCGCCGCACTTCCATCATGCGCCCGCCCTGCTCCGCGAAAAGGTCGGGCTGCATGTCGTCGCCGCCGTCCTCGTCGGCGTACAAGAACAGGATGTTGCGCCCGATCGCTTCCAGCGCGGTATAGCCGAACAGCTGCTCGGCGCCGCGGTTCCAGCTGGTGATGTAGCCCATCTGGTCCATCGTCAGCACCGACTCGTGGATCTGGTCGAGGATCTGGGACTGGTGCGCCAGCTGCGCTTCCATCTGCACATAGGCGTGGGTGGAACGCTGCGCCAGCGCGTGCATCTGCAGCAGGCTGGCCGTCAGCCCTGCCAGCGCCACCAGCTTGCGCTCGGTCTCGGGGCAATACCCTTCGCCGCGGCTCACCTCATACCAGCCGAACTGCTCGATGCCGGCCGCCACCGGATGGCGCAGGATGCGCGCGCCCGGCGGGTTCGGATCGATCAAGCCGGCGCCCGGCACGAAGCGTCCCTCCGGGCTGCCCGTGAGCAGGGCCGCCAGGCGTCCCAGCTCCAGGCTCAGGACGTCGCCACGCAGGCGGAGGATGGCGTCGCAGACGGCGGTGGTGCCGCCGACGAAGTCGAAGGAATCCAGTTCGCGCAGGTCAGACATTCCGGCCCACCTGGATCGCCCAATGATAGGCGTGCAGCAGGCTGGTCCACCAGGCGGCGGGGCTCACGCCCGCCTCTTCCAGCATCGGCTGGTCCGGATGCGTCTCGGTCAGCCGCAGCCAGGCGCCGAGCGCGCCGCACCGTTCGACCAGGGCGCCGGCGACGTCGTCCGGCAGGTACAGGTCGGCCGCGATCGCCGCCATCGGCATGTGCAGCAGGCGGTCGAGCAGCGAGAACACGCCCGTCATGAAGGCCAGGTCTTGCGCGTCGCGGTCGCCGCCCGCCTCCCGGCTCAAGGCTTCCAGCTGCGCGGCGCGGCGCGCCGCCAGCGGCAGCAGCAGGTTCGGCAAGCCGTCCGGCTGCTGGCGCGCGTACAGCAGCAGCTGCAGCCAGCGCTGCAGCTGGCGCCGGCCGAGCACCGTGATCGCATGCGAGAAGCTCGTGATCTGGGTGTTCACCGCGAACGCCGCCGAGTTCACCAGCTTGAGCAGGTGGTAGGCCAGCGCCGGATCCTGCTTGATCTGGTCTTCCAGCTCACGCGATTCGGCGTCGCGCGCCAACAGGCCCAGCAGAGTCAGGATGCGGCGGCGCGAGCTGCCGTCGTCGTCCTTCGATGGCGCCGCGTCGGGGTCATGGGGATAGTCGCCGCTGAACCAGTCGAAACCCGCGTTCTCGCATTCGGAAAAGCGGCGCGCGCCGTCGACGCCGTACGCCAGGTGCGGTCCAAACAGCGAGACCAGGCGGCCCGGCAGCAGCGCGGCATCACCATGCGCGCGGCAATCGCGCGCCGCCGAGCGCAGGGCCGCTGGCGCCTGCGCACCCTCGGGGACGTCGCCGTCGAGCCAGACGCGATAGCCGTAGGCATGCAGCTCGGCCAGCTGGCGCGCAGCGCTGTCGGATGCCAGCGCCCCGGCCTTGATCACCAGGCCGACGCGGTTGGCCGGCAGCAGCGCCAGCACCGGCGCCGTCAGCGCCTCCGGGCCATCCAGGTGCAGCAGGCAGTCGAGCGGAGCGATCGCGGTGAGCAGGTCGGCGCCGGCGAACACCGCTTGCAGGCGTTGCGCCAGGTCGGCGCCGGGCGCCAGCCTGATGCTTAACGCCACCCATTCGTTCTGCGCATTGGCGACCGGGTCGATTGCTACCAGCGGAAAATGTCCCTGCTCGGCCATATGATGTTTCTCAATATTATTCAGGCAATCTTATGGCAGCGAATACTATAAAGCAACCGCAATGTTTCTCAGTGGATATTGAGAGTTCACTCTCAGTTACTACCGGCGCGCTGGACCGCGAAACGGATCAATTCGGCCTGCCCTTCGATGCCGAGCTTGCGCTTGATGTTCAGGCGGTGGGTTTCGACGGTGCGCACCGATAAGTCGAGGTCGCGCGCGATCTGCTTGTTCGACTGCCCGGCCGCGATATGCTTGAGCACTTCCTGCTCGCGCGCCGTCAGCTGGTCGCTCGGCGTGGCCGGATTGGCCAGCTGGCGCGCCAGCGCGGCGCTGTAGTAGATGCCGCCGCCCATCACGGTTTCGATGGCAAGCACGATGTCCTTGCCCGGCGCGTCCTTCAGCACATAGCCGCGGGCGCCGGCCGCCATGGCCTGGCTCACGTATTCGGGCTTGTCGTGCATCGACAACATCAGCACCGCGATGCCGGGATAGCGCGCGGTGAGCTGGTAGGTGGCCTCGATGCCGCTCCCGCCGCGCATGTTCACGTCCATCAGCACCAGGTCGGGGTGGAACTCCCCGGCACGCGCCAGGGCTTCCTCGCCCGAGCCGGCTTCGGCCACCACGGTCAGGTGGGGCGCCGACTCGAGCCGCGCGCGCAGGCCGTCGCGCACCAGCGGATGGTCGTCGACCAGCAGGATTTTTACCTCATTCACTTCATCATTCACTTCACCACTCACATCACCAATCACTGCCTTGCTCCTTCAAATCGATGCTGGCCACCACCCGGGTGCCCGTGGGCGACGACACGATCGAGAACCGTCCGCCGATCGCCTCCATGCGCTCCATCATATTCCTTAGCCCGATGCCGCGCTTGGGATGCACGGCCACGCCGTCCGTATCGAAGCCCACGCCGTCGTCGGCGATGCTCAGGCTCACCAGGTCGCCGACGCGTTCCAGCACCATCTCGATGTGGCGCGCCTGGGCGTGGCGCTCGACGTTGGTCAGCGCCTCCTGCGCGATGCGAAACAGCATCGTGCCCACGATCTCGGGCAGCGCGTCCACCGCGCCGGCCGCGCGGAAGCGCACCGGCGCGCCCGCGTGCTCGCCGAATTCGCTGGCCAGGTGGTCCAGCGCCGGCGCCAGGCCCATATCGTCCAGCAGGGTCGGACGCAGGTCGTGCGAGATGCGGCGCACCTCGCCCAGCAGCGTCTTGACCTGCTCGACGGTACGCTCCAGCCCTGCACGGCCCTGTTCGCGCCGCGCCGCATCGCCGTCGATGCGGATGATGCCCGCCTCCAGCTGCAGCTTGACCGAGACCAGCGCCTGGCTGATCCCGTCGTGCAGGTCGCGCGACAGGCGCGCGCGTTCTTCTTCCTGCGATTCCACCACGCGCTGGGCCAGCGCCTTCAGCTTGGCGTCGGCCACCCTGCCTTCGCTGATGTTCAGCGCCAGGCCGCCGCCGGCCACGCCCACCGCCGCCACCGTGGCCAGCACCGCCATCCACAGCAGGGTCTCTTCGATATTGCGCGACTGCTGGGCGTCGACCAGCGCCAGCGCCGATTCGACGTCGTCGAGGTAGATGCCGGTGCCCATCACCCAGTTCCAGTGCGCGATCGGCACCACGTAGCCCAGCTTGGGCGCCGGCCGGTTGCTCGAGGGCTTGGCCCAGGTATAGCGCAAGAAGCCGCCGCCCCCGCTGGCCAGCGCGATCAGGCGCTGGATGGTGGGCGCGCCGGTCGAGTCGCGCCACTCCCACATATCGGTACCGACCAGCTCCGGCTGGCGCGGGTGCATCAGGTTGTTGCCCCGGGTGTCGTAGACGAAGAAGTAGCCATCTTCGCCGTAGCTCAGGCTCGACAGGATGCGGATCGCTTCGCGCTGGGTGGCCGGGCCGCTGTCCCCGGTGCGCGTCAGGTGGGCGATCGAGCGCGTGGCCAGCTCGACGTAGTGGCGCAGCTCGGCCTCCTTGCTCGCCAGGTAGGCGCGCTGGATCGTTGCGCGCTGCTCGGCCGCCAGGGTCACCCCCTGCTGGCGCACGAAGAGCGCGATCGCGCACAGCGCCACCACCAGTGGCACGACGGCCAGCACGATCACTTTTTGCCTCAGCCGCATAGGTTTTTCTCGCATGGGTCGATTCGAAGGCCTGCATTCTACGTCCGATGGCGGAGACCGATCTACGTAGGATTACGTAGAGACTGCGTAATCATGCGCTTGCGGTACTGACAATAGTGCAAGATACTCAACGGCATGCTGTCAATAATGGCGTCGGCACGTACTGGCGCAAAAGCATCAATCCACTTCGGAGGAGTCACCCATGAAACGTCTCTCGAGCATGCTCGGATGGATCGCCTTGTCCATCCTGGGCGCGTTCTCGCTCGGCTACATCGCGCTCAAGCGCGGTGAAACCATCAACGCCATCTGGATCGTCGCCGCCGCCGGCTGCGTCTACCTGATCGCCTACCGCTTCTATTCGCTGTTCATCGCCACCAGGGTGATGGGGCTCGACCCCACGCGCCAGACCCCGGCCTACAAGTTCAACGATGGCCTCGACTACGTCCCCACCAACAAGAACGTCCTGTTCGGCCACCACTTCGCCGCGATCGCCGGCGCCGGTCCGCTGGTCGGCCCGGTGCTGGCCGCGCAGATGGGCTACCTGCCCGGCATGATGTGGATCCTGGCCGGCGTCGTGTTCGCCGGCGCGGTGCAGGATTTCATGGTGCTGTTCATGTCGACCCGCCGCGACGGCCGCTCGCTCGGTGACCTGATCAAGTCCGAGATGGGCGAGATCCCCGGCCTGATCGCGCTGCTCGGCACCTTCATGATCATGGTGATCATTCTCGCCGTGCTGGCGCTGATCGTCGTGAAGGCGCTCACCGGTTCGCCATGGGGCACCTTCACCGTGATGGCGACCGTCCCGATCGCGCTGTTCATGGGGGTCTATTCGCGCTACGTGCGCGTCGGGCGCATCGGCGAGATCTCGCTGATCGGCTTCGTCCTGCTCATGCTCGCCATCGTCGGCGGCCAGTGGGTGCACGATTCGCCGACCTGGGGCCCGATGTTCACCTTCACCGGCACCGAACTGACCTGGATGCTGATCGGGTATGGCTTCGTCGCGGCAGTGATCCCCGTGTGGCTGCTGCTGGCGCCGCGCGACTACCTGTCCACCTTCCTCAAGATCGGCACCATCCTCGCGCTGGCGATCGGCATCATCGTGGTCGCCCCGGACCTGAAAATGCCGTCCATGACCAAGTTCATCGACGGCACTGGTCCGGTATGGTCCGGCAATATCTTCCCCTTCCTGTTCATTACCATCGCCTGCGGCGCCGTGTCGGGCTTCCACGCGCTGATCTCGTCGGGCACCACGCCCAAGATGCTGGAAAACGAAACCCAGGCCCGCTTCATCGGCTATGGCGGCATGCTGATGGAGTCCTTCGTCGCCATCATGGCGCTGATCGCCGCGTCGACCATCGACCCGGGCATCTACTTCGCCATGAACAGCCCGGCCGCGCTGCTCGGCACCACCGCGCAGTCGGCGGCGCAGGCGGTCTCGCAGATGGGCTTCGTGATCACGCCGGAAGCGCTGGAGCAGATGGCGCGTAACGTTGGCGAGCACACCATCATCTCGCGCGCCGGCGGCGCACCGACGCTGGCGGTCGGCATGGCCGAGATCCTGTCGAACCTGGTCGGTGGCCCGGCCATGATGGCTTTCTGGTACCACTTCGCGATCCTGTTCGAGGCGCTGTTCATCCTGACCGCGGTCGATGCCGGCACCCGCGCCGGCCGCTTCATGCTGCAAGACCTGCTGGGCGCCTTCGCTCCATCGCTCAAGCGCACCGATTCCCTGCCGGCCAACCTGCTCGCCACCGGCCTGTGCGTCGCGGCCTGGGGCTACTTCCTGTACCAGGGCGTGGTCGATCCGCTGGGCGGCATCAATACCCTGTGGCCGCTGTTCGGCATCGCCAACCAGATGCTGGCCGGTATCGCGCTGATGCTGGGCACCTGCGTGCTGTTCAAGATGAAACGCGCCAAGTATGCGTGGGTGACCATCATGCCGACCCTGTGGCTGCTGGCCTGCACGCTCACCGCCGGCTGGCAGAAGATCTTCCACAGCGATCCGCGCATCGGCTTCGTGGCGCACGCCAACAAGTACCAGGCGGCGCACGACGCGGGCGAGATCCTGGCGCCGGCCAAGTCGATCATCGACATGGAGCGCATCATCTTCAACGACTACGTCAACGCCAGCCTGGCAGGCTTCTTCATCTTCGTGGTGCTGGCGGTGCTGTTCTACGGCGTGCGCACGGTGATGGAGGCGCGGCGCGCCAATGCGCCGACCGCCAAGGAGTCGCCGTACGTCGCCATGCCTGTCGCGCAGGTGCAGTGATGTTCGGCACCCTGAAACAGGCCGGCAACTACCTCGGGCAGAGCCTGCGGCTGATGGTCGGCCTGCCCGAGTACGACACCTACCTGGCGCATATGGAGCGTACCCATCCGGACCAGCCTCCGATGACGTACGAGGAATTCTTCCGCGAGCGCCAGGAAGCGCGATATGGGGGAAGCCGGGCGTCGTGCTGCTGACGGGCAGCACGAACTGATCCGACAAGGGGCGCCGCGGGCGCCCCTTTATTTGCGCCCGTCGATGCTAATTGCGACATGGAATTGTTCCCTTTGCCACATTTGCGGATTCGCAAAGCTGTCACCTCCCTAGTGCGTATATTTTTTTCCTGCGGGTTCTTGCCCGCTAGGAGGATCTGCGTCGTTGCCGGATCCGCTGCGCTGTGCCGTTTGCGGGAACCGCGATGCAGAATTTCGAGCGCTCGAGCCTGAACCGGAAGCTGAACATCCTCTCGCTGCTCTCGACGGCGACCGCCCTGCTGTTCGTGTTCTGCGCCTTCGCCGTCACTTCCATTATCCATCACCGCCAGGCCGAAAGCCTGCGACTGGCCGCCTTCGCGCGGGTGATCGGCGCGGCCACATCCAGCGACCTGATGCTGGTCGACCGGCGCCAGGCCGGCGCGACGCTGGCAGCGCTGGAAGCGCAGCAGGACATCTCGGCGGCGGTGCTGTACGACCGCTTCGGCCGCTCGCTGGCCGAATACCGCGCGCCGTCGCGCCTGGGCGCGGAGCTCCCCTCGCTCGACGATCTCGGGCTCGATACGCTCGACGACGCCAATCGCGCGGGCAGCTCCCTGCTGTCGCGCCACATGCGCGTGGTGCACGAGGTACGCCATGGCGAGCTGGCGGTCGGCGCGATCATGATCGAGGCCGACCTGCTGCCGATGTGGCTCGACATCCTGGCCAGCCTGCTGGTGATCGGGCTGGCGATGGGGGCCGCGCTGCTGGTCTCGCTGGGACTGGCGCGGCCGCTCAAGCGCAGCATCGCCGAACCGATCGCCAGGCTGATCCAGGCCGCGCAAAAGGTCTCGGCCAGCCAGAACTACGGCCTGCGCGTGCAGCACAAGCGCAGCGACGAACTGGGCGTGCTGATCGACAGCTTCAACACCATGCTGGCCCAGATCGAGGACCGTGGCGCGGCCCTGCTGCATCACCGCGACGAACTGGAACGCCAGGTCGGCGTGCGCACCGAGCAGCTGGAGAAGGCCAAGAACGCGGCCGAAGCGGCCAGCCGCGCCAAGAGCGGCTTCCTGGCCACCATGAGCCACGAGATCCGCACCCCGATGAACGGGGTGCTGGGCATGACCGAGATGCTGCTCGCCACCGAGCTGACCGAGGCCCAGCGCCGCTACACGCAGCTGGTCAAGCGCTCGGGCGAGCACCTCCTGGTGATCATCAACGACATCCTCGACTTCTCCAAGATCGAGGCCGGCAAGCTGACCATCGAATACATTAACTTCAACCTGTGGGACCTGCTGGACGACATCCACAACGTCTACACCCCGCAGGCGGCGGCCAAGGGCCTGGGCTGCGACTTCGACATCGCCAACGACATCCCGGTGGCGATCTGCGGCGACCCGAACCGGCTGCGCCAGATCATGGCCAACCTGATCGGCAATGCGATCAAGTTCACTACCGAGGGCCGCATCATGGCGCGGGTGCGGGTGGCCGGCGAGGACGCGCAGCGGGTGGCTCTGCGCTTCGAGGTGCACGACACCGGCATCGGCATCTCGCGCGACGCGCGGGCGCGCATCTTCAACGCTTTTTCCCAGGCCGACGATTCCACCACCCGCAAGTACGGCGGCACCGGCCTGGGCCTGGCCATCTCGAAGCAGCTGGTCGAACTCATGAAGGGCACGATCGGCGTCGAGAACGCGCCCAGGCAGGGCTCGATCTTCTGGTTTACGCTGAGCTTCGACAAGCGCCGCGTCGATCCCGACGCGCCCGGCCACCGCCAGCACACGCTGGAAGGACTGCGGGTGCTGGTGGTCGACGAACAGGAGGCCAGCCGGAAGGAACTGGTGCAGCAGCTGGAAGCCTGGCGCGCCGCCTGCGAGGGCGTGGGCAGCGCCGCGGCCGCTTTCGAGCACCTGGTGAGCGCGGCGCGCGCCGGCCGGCCCTACGATGCGGCGGTGCTCGACATGGAGCTGACCCAGACCAGCGGCCTGGCGCTGGCGGCCTCGGTGCGGGCCGAGGCGGTGGCCCGTTCGACCCCGATCAATACCCATTTCGTGCTGCTCAGTCCAGAGCGGCTGGCCGCCGATCCGGTCCAGCGGCGCGAGGCCGGCGTGGCCTACCAGCTGGTCAAGCCGGCGCGCGCGGCCGACCTGTACGCCTGCCTGACGGCGCGCGCGGCGCGGCTGCATCATCCGGCCGCCGCCGCTGCGGCGCCGTACGATGCTCCCCGGCCGACGCCGATGGCGCGCCAGCAGCCGGCGCGGCGCGCGCGGCGCGTGCTGCTGGCCGAGGACAATCCGGTCAACGTCGAAGTGGCCAGGGCAATGCTGGAGAGCCTGGGCCTGGAAACCCACTGCGCCACCAATGGCCAGGAAGCGCTGCATGCGGTGCACGAAGGCGGCTGGGACGCGGTGCTGATGGATTGCCAGATGCCGGTAATGGACGGCTTCGCGGCGACCGGGGAAATCCGGCGCCACGAGCGCGAGATGGGCCGCGCGCGCAACTTGCCCGTGATCGCGATCACCGCCAACGCGCTGCAGGGCGACCGCGAAGCCTGCCTCGCGGCCGGCATGGACGACTACCTGTCCAAGCCCTTCACCCAGCAGCAGCTGGCGGCCGTGATCGGACGCTGGGTGGCGCTGCCGGTGCTGGCCGAGCGCCACCATGACGACGACGCCGAACTGGCGCTCGCGTTTCCCTTTCCGCCTTCGCCGCAGCCGGCTGCACCGCCGCCACCACCACCGCCACCTCCACCTCCACCTCCACCACCAGCGCCGCCGCAGCAGAACGCCCCGGTCGACCGCGCCGCCCTCGCCAATATCCGCGCGCTGAGCCGCGACGCCGGCGACGCCCTGGTGCAGAAGGTGATCAACGCCTATGTGGGCGACACCCCGCGCCACCTGCAGGCGCTGCGCCAGGCAGTGACCACGCGCGACGCCGAAAGCCTGCGCCGCATCGCCCACGGCCTCAAGTCGGCCAGCGCCAACATCGGGGCGGGTCGCCTGGCCGCGGCCTGCCGCGATCTCGAACAGCTCGGCCGCAGCGGCAGCGTCGACGGCGCCGCGCCCCTGCTGGGCGACATGGAGCGCGAATTCCAATCGGTGCGCCAGTCGCTCCATGCCATGCTTGAAAAGGAATCCTGACATGCCAGCCTTTGCCTCCACCCAGCGCGGGACGGTGCTCGTCGCCGACGACGATCCCGTCATGCGCCTCCTGATGCTCGAGATGCTGACCCAGGTCGGGATGGACGGCATCGAGGCCGGCGACGGCCTGGAAGCGGTCGAACTTGCGCGCGAGCGCGTGCCGGACCTGATCCTGATGGACGTCGACATGCCGCGCATGGACGGCTTCACGGCCTGCCGCACGATCCGCGCCGCGGAGAAGGACGGCGCCTGCGTCCCGATCGTCATGGTCACCGGCAGCGACGACGTCGAGGCCGTGACCCAGGCCTACGAGGTCGGCGCCACCGACTTCGTCTCCAAGCCGATCAACTGGCCGATCCTCGGCCACCGCGTGCTGTACGTGCTGCGCGCCAGCGACGCCATCGCCCGCCTGCGCATCGCCGACGCCCAGAACCGCGCCGTGCTCGAAGCCATCCCCGACACCTTCTTTCGCCTGAACGGAGACGGCTTCTATCTCGACTACGAGGCCGGTCAGACGCGTCTGCCGCAGGAGCGGCCCGGCTATTCCGGCCCGGGACGGCCGGCCAGCACGCCCCCGGCCAGCGCGCGCTTCATCGGCAAGCACCTGTCCGACACGCTGCCGCCCGAGATCGCGGCGCGCATGCTGGAGCAGCTGAGGACCGTGCTCGCCACCCAGCAGGTGCGCTCGGTCGAGTACGAACTGATCGAATGCGGCGAGGTGCTGCACTTCGAGGCGCGCCTGGTGGCCACCAGCCCGTCCGAGGTGCTGGGCCTGGTGCGCGACATCAGCGAACGCAAGCGCGCCGAGGAACAGATCCGGCGCCTGGCCTATTGCGACGGCCTGACCGGCATCCCCAACCGGCAAGCCTTTCTCGAGACCCTGGAACGCGAGCTGCAGCGCGCCAAGATGGGCAACAAGAAGTTCGCGGTGCTGTTCATGGACCTCGATGCCTTCAAGCGCATCAACGACACGCTGGGCCACAACGCCGGCGACCAGCTGCTCAAGATGGTCTCGGAGCGGCTGCGCGAGACCACCCGTCCCAGCGACCTGGTCTCGCGCGGGGAAGGCGTCGAGCACGACGCCCGCGATGCCGCCAGCCTGGCGCGCCTGGGCGGCGATGAATTCACCATCCTGATTCCCGACCTGGAGCGGGTCGAGCACGCGCTGAACGTCGCCACCCGCGTCAAGGAAGCGATGCGGCGGCCCTTTCTGATCGAAGGCAACGAGATCTTCGTCACCGCCAGTATCGGCATCTCGCTGTTCCCAGAGGATGGCGACGATTGTGGGTCACTGCTCAAGTTCGCCGACACCGCGATGTATCATGCCAAGAACTGCGGCAAGAACAACGCCAAGCTGTACAGCTCTTCGCTGACGATGCAGATCATGAGCCATGTGAAGCTCGAGGTCGGCCTGCGCCGCGCGCTGCAGAACGACGAGCTGTACCTGGTCTACCAGCCGCAGCGGGACGTAGCAACGTCCGAGATCGTGGGGGTCGAGGCCCTGGTGCGCTGGCGCCATCCCGAGCGCGGCCTGGTGCCGCCGACCGAATTCATCCCGCTTGCCGAGGAGACCGGCCTGATCGTCCCGATCGGCGAATGGGTGCTGCGCACCGCCTGCCGCCAGGCGAGCGCCTGGCAGCGCCTGACGCGGCGCCTGCTGCGCATCGCGGTCAACCTGTCGGCCAAGCAGTTCAAGGACGAGAACCTGTCGCAGATCGTGCTGTCGGCCCTGAACGAGACCGGGCTGGAGCCGCGCCTGCTGGAACTGGAGCTGACCGAAGGCACCCTGATGGACGATGCGCGCGCCACGCTGGTCACGCTCGAGCAGCTGCGCGGCATCGGCGTGCACCTGTCGATCGACGACTTCGGCACCGGCTATTCGTCGATGAACTACCTGAAGCGCTTCGACGTGCGGGCCCTCAAGATCGACCGCAGCTTCATCGCCGGCCTGCCCCAGGATTCGGAAAACGCGGCCATCACGCGCGCCATCATCGCCATGGCCCACGGCCTCAAGATGGTGGTGGTGGCCGAGGGCGTCGAGACCGGCGAACAGCTGCTGCTGCTCGAGCAGTATGGCTGCGACATGGTGCAGGGCTACTACCTCGGCCACCCTTCCAGCGCCGAGAAGATCACCGAGATGCTGCAGCATGCGCAGCAGGCCCTGTCGGCCAAGTAGATCAGGGCACGAAGCGCAGCGTATGCTTCACCGCCCCCGGCAGCAACGGCGCCGGCTTGCCCTCGACCCAGGCCGCGTGGTCCAGCAGGAAGAACGGCGACAAGGGGTGCCCGCTCTGCCCGCCCGGCATATTGTACAAGCCCTCCTCTTCGCGTCCCGGCGACACGGTCAGCCGCTCCGACTGGCCGAACTTCGGCCCGGCCACGCGCGGCATGTGGGCGTCCCCCGCCAGCGGCTGGCCCGGCGCGGCGAGCCAGGGGCGCAGCGCGGGCACGGCCATGCTGATCGGATGCGCGATGTCGGCGGTGTTGCGCTGGCCCCAGGTGGCCTCGGCCAGCGGCGTGCCGGCATCGACCAGGGCCGCGATGGCGCGGTCCACCGCCGCCAGCTCCAGGTCGCGCCACGATGCATGGCCGGCCGGCAGCCAGCCCGGCGGCCGCTCGTCCAGCAGGCGCGCGGCCACCGCCGGCCAGCGCGTGCTGGCCGCGGCTGCGCTGGCCTTCGGATCGATCTCCTTCAGCGCCGCATTGACGCCGCCGTACAGCAGGTCGTGCACGGCCCACATGAAGTCGCGCGCCAGCCGATAGCCGATCGACTCGACGCTGGCGCGCCCGCTCCAGCTGGTCTCCAGCAGGCGCCGGAACTCGGCGCGCTGCGGGTGTCCGGAGAGCGCCTGCGCATCGAGCGCGGCCAGGGCGCGCTGGCGCCACTGGCCGACCAGGATCGCGCGGTCGTCCATGGCCCCGTCGAAGGCGCGGCGCACGTCGACCTGGTCGCCCATGGCTTGCAAGCCCTCGTGCAGCTGCCGGTTGCGCTGGCCCAGGTCGTAGCCGCCGTCGCCCAGCAGCGCGGATCCCGCACCAAGCAGCTGGCGGCTGTTGGCGGTCGTGATCTGGCCGTCGGCCGGATTCAGGATGCGCGGGTGGTCGGCGTAGGGCAGCGCCTCGCTCCAGGTCTGCGCTCCGCTGCCGGCGGCGAGCGGAAAGCCGGCTGCGAGGCTGGCCGCCTGGCCGTCGGCGGTGCGGCGCGGCAGCAGGCCGGCGACCGTCCAGCCGATATTCCCCTGCACGTCGCCGGCGACGAAGTTCTGGGCCGGGATGCCGTTGCTGGCGGCGGCGGCCAGCGCTTTCTCGACGTTGGCTACCCGCTCGAGTTTCAGGTGATTCATATTGAGCGCGGCCGGATCGTGGGCGATCCAGTGCAGCGCATAGCTGAGTCCCGCCGCCTCGCGGATCGGGCCGAGCGAGGTCTCGCGCACGACCATGCGCTCGGCCGCGGCGCCTTTCACGGCGATCGCTTCGACGTGCTCGCGCGGCGTCTCCCAGCCGCCCGGCAAGCCTACCTGGCCTGGCCGGGCCGGGTCGACCTGCAGTTCGACCAGGTCGAGCGAATCGGCATAGCTGTTGGTGAAAGCCCAGGCCACCTGGCCATTGCTGCCGACGATGACGGACGGCGGCGCCCCGGGCAGGCTGACGCCGGCCAGGCGGCGCTGGCCGCCGGGCGCACTTGGGTCGGGAAAGCGCAGCGCGAGGCGGTACCAGATGTTCGGCAGGCGCAGGCCCAGGTGCATGTCGTCGGCCACGATGGCCGCGCCGGAGCTGCTGCGGCTGCCGGCCAGCGCATAGTTGTTGCTGCCGACCGAATCGGTGACCTCCAGGCCGGCCAGCCTGACCGGCGCGCCGGGTGCATCCGGCGCGGCGCCCCACCAGGCCGGGGCCTGCGGCGGCAACGGGCTTGCCGCCCTTGCCGCGCCCCGGTCCAGGGGCGCATCGAGGGTCGTATCATAAGCGGTCGCCTCGGGCAGCAGGAAAGCCAGCTGCGCCTCGTCGCTGTGCGCGCGCAGCCAGCCGCGCGCCAGTTCGCGCGCCTGCTGGGCGCCCTGCAGGTCGATGTACATGGCCCATACCACCAGCAGCGAATCGGGCGCCGTCCACGGCCGCGGCGCCACGCCGGTCAACGCGTATTCGAAGGGCCGCGCGCCGAGCGCATCGAGGCCTTCGTTGACGCCTTGCGCATAGCGTTCCAGCAGCGCGCGTTCCGGCGCCGGCAGGCGCGCCAGCGTCTCCAGCGCGCGGGCGCGGAAGCGGTGCAGGCGGTGGGTGCGGTCGGTGGGGAGCGCCGCCGCGCCGAACAGCTCGGCCAGCTCGCCGGCCGCCGTACGGCGCAACAAATCCATCTGGAAGAAGCGTTCCTGTCCATGCACGAAGCCGGTCGCATAGGCGACGTCGAGCCGGCTGGCGCCACTGATCAGGGGCACCCCGCCGGCATCGCGCTCGACCTTGACTTCGCCCGCCAGGCCGGCCACCCGGCGCTCGCCGTCGAGCTGGGCCAGGCTGGCGCGCAGGAACAGCCAGATGGCCAGCGCCGCCAGCAGCACGAGCGCCAGCAGCGCCCCGGCCCCGCGCAGGGTCCAGGTCTTCCATCGGGACTTGCCCAAGGCTTTGTCCATACGTCGCGTCTCCTTGTTTTGGGGGCGTATCTTGCCAGAAAATTCACGCCGAATACGAATTGGTGCGAGAAAAATACCTCGTTACAGGCGGTGTCACGGGCGCATCCACTGCGTCGCCGGCGGCGTAGCTGCTGATGTCGTTGAAGGCGGACACATCCGTCCCCATCTACGCCAATGAGGTAGGCGAAGAAATCTCACCATTCGTTTGTCATCGCACACGCGGCGCGTGCGGGTGATGCTATTCTGGAATCATGCCGCGGGTTGCGGCGGGAGGAACTGTCATGCAAAACGTCAACAAGAGCGCAAGAATGCCGGCCATCGTGCGCACGTCCGCCGCTATCGGCCTGGCCCTGCTGGCCGCCGCCTGTTCGACGCCGCAAGAGAAATCGGCGCGCGCGCAGGCCGAGATGGCGGAACTCATGAATATCTACGGCCCGGCATGCAGCCAGCTGGGCTATAGCGCGAACACCGATCCCTGGCGCGAATGCGTGCTGCACCTGGGCACGCGCGAGGAACTGCAGCGCGTGGGCAATGGCGCCGGCGCATATGGCGCCTGGGGGCCGCGCTATCGCGGCGGCTACTGGGGCCCTTACTGGTAAGACCCGGCCCCGGCGTAGGATTGATCGTCGGGTACGCGGCCCGGGGTCGCGCAGGCTGGCTTCATGCAGCCCGCAGCATCCTGCGGCAGCAGCCTGCAGTAATGGATCAGCAACCCGTCGAACACCGTTTCCCAGGCGAACGACGATTCGACCTTGCGCCGCGCATTGGCGCCCAGCGCCGCCAGGTCGCGGGCGGCCGCATGCCTGATCGCCTCGGCCAGGCTGTCCGGGCTATTGGGCCGCGCCAGCACGCCCGTCTCGTCGTCGACCAGTTCGGCAAGTCCGCCGGCGCCCGCCGCCACCACCGGCAGGCCACACCCCATGGCCTCGAGTACGATCAGGCCGAATGTTTCGCAATCGCCTGGGTGCACCAGCAAGTCGCAGCTGGCCAGCAGGCGCGCCAGCGCGCGCTGGTCGCGCTGGAACGGCAGGCGGCTGATCCGGGCGCCCTTCGGGATATCGAAGGCGGCCTCGCCGGGCCCCACCATCAGCAAGTGAAAGCCGGGGCCGAGCCGCGCCATTGCCTCCAGCAAGACATCCAGTTTCTTGTCGGCCGTGAAGCGTCCGGCATACACCAGCAGGCAGGCCCCGGGCGCCACGTCCAGTTCGGCGCGCACGGCGGCATCGCGCCGGTCGGGATGGAAGACGGTGCAATCGATGCCGAGCGGCTGGTGCAGCGCGCCGTGCACCCCCATCGCGTGCAGCTGCCCGACCATCAGCCGGCTCGGCGCCAGCACCAGGTCGAACTGGCCGTACAGCTGCGCCAGATAGCGCCGGGTGAGCTGGGCGGCATGCAGGCCGAAACGGTTCTCGACCAGGCGCGGCAAATCGGAATGGTAGAAGGCCACGACCGGGATGTGCAGGCGGTCGCGCGCGCGCAGCGCGGCCCAGGCGCAGTGGCCGGCGTCGCCCACTTCGACCAGGTCGGGCCGCAAGCGGCGCAGGCGGCGGGCGATGGCGGCGACCGACAGCGGCATGCGGTAGCCGTGAAAGCCGGGCAAGGCCAGGCTGGGGACGCGCAGGCATGCCGACGCGGCATGCGTGGCGCGCGCGGCGTCTGTCGCCATATCGCGGGCAACATCGCCCGCCACATCGCGGTTCGGACTCAGGATCGTGTGCCGCGCACGGCCCTGGCGCGCCAGCCACGCCGACTTGGCGTTCAGGTAGGTGCTGACGCCACCACCCTCGGCGGCATAGAACATCGTGAGGTCGACGATATGCATGGCCAGCTCGCAGAAAAATCCACAATAGCAGTGGCCCAGGGCGCCGGCTTGCGCGCACGCATGGCGTGCGCCGGTGGTCCGGATGGGCCGCGCTTAGCGGAAAGAAATAACGAACATCATGCGCTTCGTCGATCGAGCATGGCGCGCGCGATCGTGCCGGCGTCGACATACTCGAGTTCACCGCCTACCGGCACGCCACGCGCCAGGCGGCTAACCTTGAGGCCGCGCGCCTTGAGCATTTCGCTGATGTAGTGGGCGGTGGCTTCGCCCTCGTTGGTGAAATTGGTCGCGAGCACCACTTCGCCGACGACGCCATCGGTGGCGCGGTTGACGAGCTTGTCCAGGGCGAGGTCGCGCGGGCCGATGCCGTCCAGCGGCGACAGCCGGCCCATCAACACGAAATACAGGCCGCGCCAGGTGAGCGTCTGCTCGATCATGATCTGGTCGGCCGGGGTCTCGACCACACACAGCAGGGTGTGGTCGCGCTCCGGGTCGGCGCACAGCTCGCAAATTTCAATGTCGGAGAAGGTATTGCACTTGGCGCAATGGTGCACCGTGTCGACCGCCTGGTAGAGCGCGCGCGACAGTTGCGCGGCGCCCTCGCGGTCGTGCTGCAGCAGGTGGAATGCCATGCGCTGGGCCGACTTGGGGCCCACGCCAGGCAGGCGGCGCAGCGATTCGATGAGAAATTCGAGCGAGGTCGACATGTGGGGCGTCCCGCCGGCAGGCGCCGGCCGGGACTGCTATCAATGGATCAGAAAGGCATCTTGAAGCCAGTCGGCAGGCCCGGCATGCCGGCGGTCAGTCCGCTCATCTTCTCGGCGGCGGTCGCCTCGGCCTTGCGCACGGCGTCGTTGAACGCGGCCGCGACCAGGTCTTCCAGCATGTCGCGGTCGTCGCCCAGCAGCGACGGGTCGATGGTGACGCGCTTGACGTCGTTCTTGCAGGTCATGACGACCTTCACCAGACCGGCGCCCGACTGGCCTTCGACTTCGATCTGAGCCAGCTGCTCCTGCGCCTTCTTCATATTGTCCTGCATGGCCTGCGCCTGTTTCATCAAGCCTGCGAGCTGGTTTTTCATCATGGTGGGTTTCTCCAAAAGTCGGATGGGTGATTGATCGGCAGCGGCACGCTCAGGCGACCTTGACCGAGCCGGGCACGACGAACGCGTCGAAGCGTCGCTCGAGCTCCTGCACGAAAGGATCGGCAGCGACGATGGACTCGGCCAGGCGCTGGCGCTCTTCGCGCGCCGCTTTCTGTTCGGCCCCGGCTGTATACCACACCGGGCCGATCTCGGACTCCACGTTCACGCGGAAGTCGGGGAAATGTTCTTGCAGCGCAGCCGCCAGCTTCTCGCTATTGCCGCTGGCGCGCAGCGTATCGACCGGCACGCGCAGTTTGAAAGTGACCGAGCGGTCGTGCACGACGCAGGCAAGCAGTTCGGTCTGCAGCGCCAGCTGCTGGGCCACGCCGCGCAGCGGCAGGCTGCCGGCCAGCGCCGGCCAGTTGCCGTCCCAGGCGATCTCTGGCACGGGCGTGACGACATAGGCGTGCGGCGGCGCGGCCGGTGCCCGCACCTGTGCCGCGGGCGCAACCACGGCCGGCGCCTCGGCGGCGACGGCGGTGTCGTCGGAAAAATCGGTGACCCAGGACGGCACATCGTCGTCCGGCTGCTGCGGCGGCTGCTGGCGGGCCTGCATGGCCGCTTGTGAGTGCGGCTGCTGGGCCATGGCCTGCGGCTGGCCGCCGTCCCATGGCGGCGGGGCGGAAGCGGCGCGTGCCTGTGGCGCCGACGGCAGTGCGGACGACTGCGCGGCCGACGGTCCGGGCGCCGATGGCGGAGGCGCAGCGGGCGATGGCGCCGCTGGCGCCGGCGCGACCGGGTCGGCCACCGGACGCTTGGGTGGGGTGCGGATGCCCGAGGCGGCGCGCGCCGCCTCCAGCGCCGCATTGATCGCGGCCCGCGCCGACGTCATCGCCGGCGCGCCGGGGGCGGCCGCCGGCGCGTTGGGCTGCGCAGGCGCCGGCGCCGCGGGTGCAGCCGGTGGCGCCGAAGGTGGGGCCGACCGCGGCGTCACCGCCGCATGGCTGGCCGCCGCCGCCACCGCGGCGCGCGCAGGCGAGGCGCCTACGGGAGCGGCGGCGGGCGGTGCGGCCGATGCTTCGGCTCCACCCTGTCCGGGGCGAAAGGCGAGCATGCGCAACAGGGTCATGGTGAAGCCGGCATATTCGTCCGGCGCCAGGCCGATCTCATTGCGGCCGTGCACGGCGATCTGGTAATACAGCTGCACTTCCTGCGGCTCGAAGGCCCCGGCCAGGCGCATGATGTCGGCCAGCTCGGGCAAGTCTTGCGGCACCGCGCCGGGCACCGACTGCGCCAGCGCGATCCGGTGCAGCAGGGTGCCCAGGTCTTGCAGCGCGCCGTTGTACGACAGGCTGCGGCTGGCCATCTCGTCGGCCACCGCCATCAGGTCGGCGCCGTCCTGCGCCGCCAGGGCGTCGAGCAGGCGCACCAGGTAGGACTGGTCGAGCGCGCCGAGCATGCCCTGCACCGCATCGAGCGTGACCTGGCCGGCCGCATAGGCGATCGCCTGGTCGGTGAGCGACAGCGCATCGCGCATCGAGCCGTGCGCGCCCTGCGCCAGCAGGCGCAGCGCCGGCTGCTCGAAGCTCACGCCTTCCTGGCCCAGGATGTTCTCGAGGTGGCCGACGATATGACCCGGCGGCATTTGCTTGAGATTGAACTGGAGGCAGCGCGACAGCACCGTCACGGGAATCTTTTGCGGATCGGTGGTCGCCAGGATGAACTTGACGTGCGGCGGCGGTTCCTCGAGCGTCTTGAGCATCGCATTGAACGCGTGATTGGTGAGCATGTGCACCTCGTCGATCATATAGACCTTGAAGCGCGCATTGCTCGGCGCGTAGACCGCCTGTTCCAGCAGCTGGGCCATCTCGTCCACGCCGCGGTTGGACGCCGCATCCATCTCGATGTAGTCGACGAATCGGCCGGCGTCGATCGCGCGGCAAGCCTCGCATTGCCCGCACGGCTCGGCGGTGATGCCGCCCCGCCCGTCCGGCCCGGTGCAATTGAGCGACTTGGCCAGGATGCGCGACAGGGTGGTCTTGCCGACCCCGCGCGTGCCCGTGAACAGATAGGCATGGTGCAGCCGCTCCGTGCGCAAGGCATGGGTCAGCGCACGGACGACGTGCTCCTGGCCAACCAGCGTTTCGAAGTTCTTGGGACGGTATTTGCGGGCGAGGACTTGATAGGACATGCCACGATTTTACCGCAGATGGCGGTCGTCGCGAACAATCCGCGGGCGGGCTCTCGTATAAACAGGAAGGAACAACGGAGACGACGGACGTGTGGACGCCTGCTACCGGCTCGAAAGATCAATGGGAGTTATTGCGAGGAAGAGATAACAGGCAAAAGATAAGAGGCGAGCCTGATCTGCGGCACTTGCGGTAAACGGCTTTGGCTGCTTCGTTCCCGACCTGACCAGGTAAACTATGCCACAATGCGCAGGGGCCCGCCAGCACACATTATACCCCAGCGTGTGCGGTTTGGGGAAATGGGAGGGGCGCCGCAGCGACCGCCCCTGCCAGGAGCGATCAGATGCCCAACTGCCCCCAGATCTCGTCCACCTTCTTCTTGACCGCCGGCGCCATCACGATCGGCGTTCCCCACTCGCGATTGGTTTCACCAGGCCACTTATTAGTGGCGTCGATCCCCATCTTGCTGCCCAGGCCGCTGATCGGCGACGCGAAGTCGAGGTAGTCGATCGGGGTGTTGTCGACCATGACCGTGTCGCGGGTCGGATCGACGCGGGTCGTGATGGCCCAGATCACCTCTTTCCAGTCGCGCACATTGACGTCCTCGTCGACCACGACGATGAACTTGGTATACATGAACTGGCGCAGGAAACTCCACACGCCGAACATCACCCGCTTGGCGTGGCCCGCGTACTGCTTCTTCATCTGCACCACCGCCATGCGGTAGCTGCAGCCTTCCGGCGGCAGGTAGAAATCGGTGATTTCGGTGAACTGCTTCTGCAGCAGCGGGATGAAGACTTCGTTCAGCGCCACGCCCAGCACGGCAGGCTCGTCCGGCGGCTTGCCGGTATAGGTCGAGTGGTAGATCGGATCGCGCCGCATCGTGATGCGGTCGATCGTGAACACCGGGAAACTGTCCTGTTCATTATAGTAGCCGGTGTGATCGCCATACGGCCCCTCGAGCGCATGCTCGAAGCCGGACGGGTGATTCGCATCCGGGTAGATATGCCCTTCGAGCACGATCTCGGCTGACGCCGGCACCATCAGTTCGCTGCCGATCGCCTTGGCGAGCGCGGTGCGGCTGCCGCGCAGCAGGCCGGCGAACTGGTATTCGGACAGCGTGTCCGGCACCGGCGTCACGGCGCCCAGGATGGTCGCCGGGTCGGCGCCCAGCGCGACCGCGATCGGATACGGCTTGCCCGGATTGGCCAGCGCGTGCTCGCGGAAATCGAGCGCGCCGCCGCGGTGCGCCAGCCAGCGCATGATCACTTTATTGGGACCCAGCACCTGCTGGCGGTAGATGCCCAGGTTCTGGCGTTTCTTGTTCGGACCCTTGGTGATCACCAGCCCCCAGGTGATCAGGGGCGCGACGTCACCCGGCCAGCAGTGCTGGATCGGCAGGCGGCCGAGGTCGACGTCCTTGCCTTCCCAGACGATTTCCTGGCAGGAGGCGCCCTTCACTTCCTTCGGCGCCATATCCCATACCGCCTTGACGAGCGAGCCCATGCCCATGATGTCCTTGAACCCCTTGGGCGGCTCGGGCTCCTTCAGCCGCGCCAGCACGTGGCCGATTTGACGCAGCTCACTCAGATCTTCCGCCCCCATGCCCAGCGCCACCCGCCTGGGGGTGCCGAACAGGTTGCCGAGGACGGGGATCGTGTGCCCGGTCGGTTGCCGGAACAGCAGCGCGGGGCCTTCTGCGCGCAGGGTACGGTCGCAGATCTCGGTCATTTCGAGGTTGGGCGACACCGGAATGTCAATATGTTTGAGCTCGCCCATGCGGTCAAGCTGGGCCATAAAATCTCGCAAGTCTGTATATTTCATCAAGTTTTGAGCATTTCTTCGATTGCAGAACGTAAGTGAGAGGGTGGAGCCAAGTGATTGATTCGTCAAGTATTTCCATTTGGAAGGTCGCCTCATCAGAACCAAAAGTTATAAGAGACGAGCGTGCTAGGGTTGACTTGATATAAGCTCCGCCCCTACAATCCGTTCTACTTGATGAGACGGCCTTACCTTTTTTGCCACAATTTTAGCTGTTCTCATGCATTCACGGGGTCGGGGCCCCATACGACATTTTAAGGAGTGTTTTCTCTTGGGCGTCTGCCCAATCCCCCGAGACAGTTGTTGAGCCACTGGTCCCTGCCCTACGGGTTAGCAGCCAGCTGAAGCAAAGCAATGACGGCGTTAGTCGGCCGCGTCGCGGCGACAAACGATTTTCTGATGCACGGCAAAACACATTCTGCGTTTCGCTCTAAGCGACACGACGGGATTCTTTTCGCCGCGACAAGGGGAAAATTCGATGTTTCATCGTTTTATCACGAGCGCAAGGCTCGTGCAATCCATGGCCAGCCAGCCAATCACGTGGTCTTCCGTGAGCAAAACGGCTAGCGGTTTCGTGAAAACCGCACGCACTACCCTGACCGTGTTCGGTCTGACCGCAGTCGCCATGCTGGCGCTGCTGTACACCAATGACAGTTTCGCCAAGCGCGTTTCTGAAATGCTGCATCCGCAGCCAGTCGCCGTTGCCGTGGCCGAACCAGTGGCAATCGTCGCGCCGACGCCGAAGGCCGTGGCCGAAGCGGTGGCCGTCGAGACGACGCACCTGCGCGATTCGCATGCGATGCTGGGCAACAGCAAGCAGCAGCAGTACGTCACCAACTGGCTGTCCAAGCGTTATCGCGTGGCCGGCGACGCCGCCAATATGCTGGTCTCGACCGCCTACCTGACGGCGCACGAGCTCAAACTCGACCCGCTCCTGATCCTGGCGGTGATGGCGATCGAATCGGGCCTGAACCCGTTCGCCGAAAGCCCGATGGGCGCCAAGGGCCTGATGCAGGTCATGGCCAAGGTCCACCACGACAAGTTCGAGGACGTGGGCGGCCCGCAGGCGGCCCTGAACCCGGTCGCCAACATCCGTGTCGGCGCCCTGATCCTGAAGGACTACGTCAAGCGTACCGGCTCGATCGAAGGCGGCCTGAAGACCTATGTCGGCGCGGCCGACCTGGAAACCGATTCGGGTTATGGCAACAAGGTGCTGAACGAGTACCGCCTGCTGAAGAAGGTCTCGAAGGGCCAGAACGTTCCGGTGCGCAGCCCGCGCGTGACGCCGGCGCCGGTGACGATCATGGCGGCCAAGCAGCCTGAGTCGGAAGCCGCGAAGCCGGAAGCCAAGCCGATGCAGGAAACCACGACCGCCTCCACCACCGGCGCGCACGTGCCGAACGTCGAGCCGCTGGCCGGCCTGTAAGATCACGAGGGAAGTCCTTCGATGCCACCGCTGCGGCGGTGGCTTTTTTGCGTGGACTGCGCCACGCTACCTATACATGCAGGGTGGACGGCTGAGCCGTCCGCCCCACTCGATGCATCTCCTCGACGATAAAAAAGCCACCGGCTCGCGCACGGTGGCTTTTTCTCGTCAAGCTGGAGACGGAACGATCAGCGGCGCTCGTTCGCCGCCACTTCGTCCGGACGCAGGCGCGACGCCAATTTATCCAACACGCCGTTGACGTACTTGTGTCCATCGATGCCGCCGAACGACTTGGTCAGCTCGACCGCCTCGTTGATCACGACGCGATACGGAATCTCGGGATGATTCTTAAGCTCGTAGGCGCCCAGCAGCAGCACCGCGTGCTCGATCGGGGACAGCTCGGTGATCGCGCGGTCGATCAGCGGAGCGATCGCTTCGCGCAGCTCGACCGAGGTGCTGATCGCGCCATTGAGCAGCGCCGAGAAGAACTCGCTGTCGGCCTTGTCGAAGCCGTGGGCGCCGCGGATATTGGTCGACACCACCCGCGCCGATTCGTTATTCAGCAGCCATTGGTACAGACCCTGGAGCGCGAACTCGCGCGCGCGGTGGCGCGGCGTGCGGTTCTTGCTCGGGTTGGCGTGCGTACTCTTGTCAGTCATTGTTTTCTTGCCTTTACTGTTATTCGTCCTCTGGCACCAGCTCGTCCAGCGCCATCAGGAGGTTGGCCATCTCGACCGCGACGCGTGCGGCGTCGCCGCCCTTCTCGGCCATGCGGACTTCGGCCTGTTCGTCGGTCTCGGTGGTCAGGATCGCGTTGGCGATCGGGATGCCGTAGTCGAGGCCGATGCGGGTGATGCCGGCGCCCGATTCGTTCGACACCAGCTCGAAGTGGTAAGTCTCGCCGCGGATCACCGCGCCCAGGGCGATCAGGGCGTCGAACTGCTCGGTCACGGCCATGCGCTGCAGCGCCAGCGGCACCTCGAGCGCACCCGGCACGGTCACGTGCAGGATGTCTTCGTCGGCCACGCCCAGGCGCTTGAGCTCGGCCAGGCAGGACGACAGCAGGCCGTGGCCGACGTCGGCGTTGAAACGGGCCTGCACGATACCGATGCGCAGGTCTTCGCCCTGCAGATTGCTTTCAAAAGTTCCTACCGTCATGGCTGACCTCTTCTTGTTGATTGGTTGATTGTTCAGGCGTCCGGGCGCGGCACGTAGCCGGTGACTTCCAGGTCGAAACCGGTCATCGACGGCATCTTGCGCGGATTGGCCAGCAGCTGCATCTTGCCCACGCCCAGGGCGCGCAGGATCTGGGCGCCGATGCCATAGGTGCGCAAGTCCATCGACGCGGCGCGCGCACCCAGACGGCTGGCCTTGCCGTCCTGCGGCGCCAGTTGGGCGAACAATTGTTCTGCGCTTTCGCCGCAGTTGAGCAGCACGATCACGCCGGCCTCGCTGGCCTTGATCGTCTTCATGGCCGATGCCATGTCCCAGGAGTGGGTGGTGGCGCGGTTCTCGAGCAGGTCGAGGATCGACACCGGCTGGTGCACGCGCACCAGCGCCTCTTTCTCGGGCGACAGCTCGCCGTGGACCAGGGCCAGGTGGGCGCAGCCGCTCGGCGCATCGCGGAAGGCGACCAGCTGGAATTCGCCGGCCTCGGTCGACAGCGTGCGCTCGGCCACGCGCTCGACCAGGCACTCGTTCTGGCTGCGGTAGTGGATCAGGTCGGCGATGGTGCCGATCTTCAGATGATGCTCTTTGGCGAACTCGATCAGGTCGGGCAGGCGCGCCATGGTGCCGTCTTCCTTGATGATCTCGCAGATCACCGAAGCCGGGGTCAGGCCCGCCATCTGGGTCAGGTCGCAGCCCGCTTCGGTATGCCCGGCGCGCATCAGGACGCCGCCCTTCTGGGCACGCAGCGGGAAGATGTGGCCCGGCTGCACCAGGTCGTCCGGCGTCGTGCCCTTGTTCACCGCCACCTGGATGGTGCGCGCGCGGTCGGCCGCCGAGATGCCGGTGGTGACGCCTTCGGCCGCTTCGATCGACACGGTGAAATTGGTGCCGAACGAGGTGCCGTTACGCGAGGTCATCATCGGCAGCGCCAGGCGGTCGCAGATTTCCTCGGACAGGGTCAGGCAGACCAGGCCGCGCGCATGGCGGATCATGAAATTGATCGCTTCGGGCGTGACAAAGTCGGCTGCAAGCACGAGGTCGCCTTCGTTCTCGCGATCTTCCTCGTCGACCAGGATGACCATGCGGCCGGCGCGCAGTTCGGCGACGATGTCCTCGGTGCTGGAAATAGACATACGGGATTCCTTGAAACGGGAGTGTTATGCGTAATCCGCTATTTTAAAGGATTTACAGGCGTTCAACCGCATTGTCGGCCCCTGCCTCTCCCCAATTCGCCAGCACAGCCGTACTATGGCGTCAACTAGCGTTACGAATGAGCAACAACTAGTGATTCTGCGGCTTTAAATTGTTAAGCTCGATGTTTTCAGTTGCAACATCGTACCGTGTCCACATCCAACTGGATTATTATTAAGACATCTTTACCGCACCCATCCAGGCGGTGTGGGCCAATTCTCGGAGTTGCCATGCGGGTAGCCGTTCCTGTCAGCCATCCAGGCGCCGCCCCATGCGGAGGGCGGTGCTGATGGCCACGATCCTGATCGTCGACGACCGGCCGAGCAACCGCAACTATCTTGGCGTCCTGCTCGGCTACACCGACCACCGGATCCTCGAAGCAGAGGACGGCGCCCAGGCGCTCGCCATCACGCGCGCCGAGCGCCCCGACCTGATCATCACCGACATCCTGATGCCGACCATGGACGGCTACGAGTTCGTCCAGCAGCTGCGCGCCGATCCCGCCCTGCACGCGACCCGCGTCATCTTCTTATCGGCCGTCTATTCGGAGCGCGAGACCATGTCCATGGCGGCGCGCTGCGGCGTGACCACGGTATTGGGCAAGCCGTCCGAGCCGCAGCGCATCCTCGCAGCGGTGGCGGCCGAGCTGGGCGTGGTGCACGGCGCGCCGGCGCCGGCGCTGCCGTCCAGCCGCGAACACGATCGCGACCTGCCGTTCGACCTGTGCGCGCGCCTGTCCGAACTGGAGCGCATGTGCATGATGCTGGTGGGCGAGCGCCGCGTCGAGGCCCTGGCCGATGCCTTCGTGGACGCCGCGCGGCGCGTGCTCGACGCCGATTGCGTCGCCCTGTGCCTGCTGGCCAGCACCGAGCGCACCGTGCGCCACCTGTGCACCCACGGCGTCGAGCACGGCCTGCTCGAAGACCGCGCGTTGAACGACCAAGACCTGCCCGGCGTGCTGCTGCGCGCCCGCGCTCCGCTGCGCCTTGGCCGCGACGACGCGCTGCTGGCCACCCTGCCCCACCACCATCCCGAGGTCGGCCACCTGCTCGGCCTGCAGGTGCACGACCTGCAGCATCCGCTCGGCTGGCTGTATTGCACGCGCCAGGTCGGCGCGGCGCCGTTCTCGGACGAAGAGGAACGCTGGGCCACGGCCCTGGCGGCCCAGCTGGCGGTGGCCTATGAAAACCTGAACCTGTACGAAGTCGTGCAGCGTCACGCCGCCCAGCTGCAGCTCGAGGCAATGGCGCGCGCCGATGCCGACGCCGCCCTGCGCGACAGCGAGCACCGGCTGGAACTGGCGCGCCAGGTATTCGACAGCACCCAGGAAGCGATCCTGATGACCGACGCCGACGCCCGCATCGTCGCCGCCAACCCGGCCTTCGAGGAAATCACCGGCTACCGCGAGGCGGAGGTGATGGGCCAGAACCCGAGGCTCATGAAGTCGGGACGCCATGACGACGCCTTCTATGCAGCCATGTGGAACTGCCTGGAACAGGACGGCCAATGGCGCGGTGAAATCTGGAACCGACGCAAGAACGGCGAGATCTACCCCGCCAGCATGAGCATCAGCGCCGTCCACGATGAGCAGGGCCGGCGCACCGCCTACGTCGCGGTGTCGACCGACCTGTCGGCGCTGAAGGCCGCGCATCACCAACTCGACTTCCTGTCCAGCCACGATTCGCTCACCCTGCTGCCGAACCGCTCGCTGTTCAACGACCGCATGCAGCAGGCGCTGGCCGCCGCGCGCCAAGATGCGAGCCAGGTGGCGCTGCTGCTGTTCAACGTCGACCGCCTGTCGCGCATCAACGACAGCCTGGGCCACGCGGCCGGCGACGCCGTGCTGCGCGAGGTGGCGCGCCGCGCCGGCGAGGTGGCCGGCGCGACCGACACCGTGGCCCGCCTGTCGGGCGACGAGTTCGTGCTGCTGCTGACGGGCTTCGACGACACCGACGACGTGATCTATTGCGCCCAGCGCCTGATGGAAGCCGTGTCCCAGCCGCTGCTGGTCGGCGAGCACGACGTGGTGGTCACCGGCAGCATCGGCATCAGCGTCTATCCGCGCGACGGCGACGCGGCGGGCGACCTGCTCAAGGCGGCCGACGCCGCGCTGACCCACGTGAAGGAATCGGGCCGCAACGGTTTCCGCTTCTTCAAGGGCGAGATGAATGCCGAGGCGCTGCGCTGGCTGGCGCTGGAGACGCGCCTGCGGCGCGCGATCGAGCGCGACGAGCTGTCGCTGCACTACCAGCCGCAGGTCTCGCGCCTGGACGGCCGCGTGGTCGGCATGGAAGCGCTGCTGCGCTGGCGCAGCGAAGAGATCGGGCCGGTCTCGCCCGCCGACTTCATCCCGCTGGCCGAGGACACGGGCCTGATCCACCCGATCGGCGAATGGGTGATCCGCCAGGCCTGCTTCCAGAACAAGGCCTGGCAAAACGCCGGCCTGGGGCCGGTGCGGGTGGCCGTCAACGTCTCGGCCAGCCAGTTCAAGGCCGGGTCCGTGGCCCAGGTGGTGCGCGCCGCCCTGCACGACAGCGGCCTCGAAGCGCAATGGCTCGAGGTCGAGCTGACCGAGAGCGTGATGCTGGGCGACAGCGCCGCGGCCGAGGCCCAGATGGCCGAGCTGCGCGCGCTGGGCGTCTCGCTGTCACTGGACGACTTCGGCACCGGCTACTCGTCGCTCGGCTACCTGTCGCGCTTCCCGCTCGACAAGCTCAAGATCGACCAGACGTTTGTCCGCAATATCGCCACCGAACAGCGCAGCGCCGCCATCGCCCAGGCCACGATCGCCCTGGCCCAGGGCCTGTCGCTGGCGGTGGTGGCCGAAGGCGTGGAAACGGTCGGCCAGCGCGATTTTCTCGGCTCCCTCGGCTGTGACGTCCTGCAGGGCTATCTGTACGGGCGGCCGGTGCCGGCCTTCGAGATGGCCCAGCTGCTGGCGAAAGGACGGGTCGTCCTCTGAACCGACGACAGGTTTAGGGCAGCCTTAAGCTCATCCGTGCACACCTTCGCGCCATGTAGAATGCAATCACCAAGTCTTCCGGGAACCATTGAATGAGCAACAAATTCGTACGCGGCCTGCCGTCGATGGCGCTGGCCGCGGTCCTGGGCCTGTCCGCGCTGGCGCATGGCGCGCCGCAGGCAGGCCAGGCGCCGGCCCAGCAGGCAGTGCAGGCGCCGGCGCTGCAGATGGAATCGCCCATCCCGGTCGGCCCGCAGGTCAAGGTCGGGAAACTGGACAACGGCCTCACCTACTACATCCAGCGCAATGCGCGCCCCGAACGCAAGCTCGAACTGCGCCTGGTGGTCAAGGCCGGTTCCATCCTCGAGGATGAAGACCAGCGCGGCCTGGCCCACTTCGTCGAGCACATGGCCTTCAACGGCACCACCAACTTCCGCAAGCACGAGCTGGTGTCCTATCTGCAGTCGATCGGCGTGGGCTTCGGTGCCGACCTGAATGCGTATACCTCGTTCGACGAAACCGTCTACATCCTCCCGATCCCGACCGACAAGCCGGAGCACGTGAGCAAGGCCTTCCAGGTGCTCGAAGACTGGGCCCATGGCGTGCGCTTCGATGCCGATGCGATCGAGAAGGAGCGCGGCATCGTGCTGGAAGAGCTGCGCCTCGGCAAAGGCGCCTCGGACCGCATGGGCAAGCAGATCTATCCGCGCCTGTTCAACGGCTCGAAGTATGCCGAACGGCTGCCGATCGGCCGCGAAGACGTATTAAGAAATTTCAAACCTGATGCCCTCAAGCGCTTTTACCGCGACTGGTACCGCCCCGACCTGATGGCGGTGGTGGTGGTGGGCGACGTCGACCCGGCCCGCGCCGAAAAGCTCGTCAAGCGGCATTTCTCGCGCCTGAAGAACCCGGCCAGTCCGCGTCCGCGCGGCTACGCCGCCATTCCAGCGCGCGCCGATACCGAGGCGCTGGTCGTCACCGACCCGGAAGCCAATGGCAACGCGGTCCTGATCCGCTACCCGGTGCAGCCGGTGCGCGAGCTGGGCACCATCGGCGCCTACCGCGACGAACTGGTGCAATCGCTGTTCGGTACCATGCTCAACCAGCGCCTGGCCGAATTGGCGCAGTTGCCCGACGCGCCCTACCTGGGCGCGAGCAGCTCGCTCGGCAAGCTGACCCCGCGCTATCACTCCTACAATTCCTCGGCCGCCATCGGCCCGCGCGGCGCCCTGCCGGCGATCGCGGCCCTGGTCCAGGAAAACGAGCGCGCGCGCCAGCACGGCTTCGGCGAGCAGGAGCTCGAGCGGGCCAAGAAGAACCTGATGCGCACCTACGAGCAGGCCTGGAACGAGCGCGCCAAGAGCGACTCGGCCACCTACGCCGCCGAGTACATCCGCAACTTCCTGCAGGACGAGGCGATTCCCGGCATCGACACCGAGTGGCGCTACGTGCAGCAGCTGGTGCCGGGCATTTCGCTCGCCGAGATGAACGATTACGCGCAGCGCACGATTCCCGAGGATTCGGGCAAGCTGGTGCTGTACACGGGCGTGGACAAACCCGACGCGCCGACCGGCGAGCAACTGCTGGCGGCGGTCAGCGCGGCCGCGCGCGCGCCGGTGGAGCGCCACGACGAAAAACTGCTGGCGACACGCCTGATGGAGCGCCCCGCGCAACCGGGCAAGATCACGGCCGAGGAGCACGACAAGGCGCTGGGCCTGACCCGCCTGACGCTGTCGAACGGGGTCAAGGTGATCCTCAAGCCGACCGACTTCCGCAACGACCAGGTGATGCTGAGCGCGGCCCGTCCCGGCGGCCAGAGCCTGTTCCCCGACGGCGACATCCTCAATGCGCGCTTCTCGAATGCGATCGTGGCCAGCATGGGCGTGAAGGACTTTTCCCCGCTCGACATGCGCAAGATCCTGGCCGGCAAGGCGGCCGGCGTGACCGTGGGCCTGGGGAGTTACACCGACGTGATCGCGGGCGCTTCGGGCGCCACCGACATCGAGACCATGCTGCAGCTCCTGTGGCTGAAGTTCGCCGACGTGCGCCGCGACGAAGGCCTGTTCCACGCCTACATCGACAAGCAGGCCGAGATCGCGCGCAACCAGAGCGGCCTGCCGGGGCGCTACTTCAACGACGCCCTGGTCGCGGTCCTGTACAACAATCACCCGCGCGCGCCGCGCACGCTCGATGCCGAGGAATACGCCAAGATCGACCTGGACCGCAGCATCGACATCTTCCGCCAGCGCTTCTCGAGCGCCAAGGACCTGACCTTCATCCTGGTCGGCAGCTTCGATGAGCAAAAGATCCGGCCGCTGCTGGCGACCTATCTCGGCACCCTGCCGACGCCGGACATCCCGGTCGCTTACCGCGACGTCGGCCTGCGTCCGGCCACCGGCATCGTCAAGCGCGAGGTGCGCAGCGGATCGGAGCCGAAGAGCACGATCGCGCTCAACTTCACCGGCCCGGCCGAATTCACCGAAGCCGAGCAGCTGCGCCTGGCGGCGCTGATCGAAGTGACCAATCTGCGCATCATCGAGGTGTTGCGCGAAAAGATGGCGATGATCTACGGCGGCGGCGCCAGCGGCACCTTGAGCAAGATCCCTTACGGGAACTACTCGGTCGGCATCAGCCTGCCGACCGGGCCGGAAAATGTGGACAAGGTCATCGCCGCGACCTTCGCCGAAATCGCGCGCCTGCAGGAACACGGCCCGGACGCGGCGGAACTGGACAAGGTCAAGACCGGCTGGATCCAGAACCACCGGCGCTCGCTGCGCGAGAACGGCTACTGGGTCGCGAACCTGCAATCGGCGCTGACCGAGGGCACCGATCCGGCCTCGATCCTCGCCGTGGAAAAACAGGTGCAGGCCCTGACGGCGGACGACATCAGGACGGCGGCGCGGCGTTACTTCGACACGAAGAACTACGTGCAGGTGGTGCTCAACCCGGAGACGCAGGCGGCGGCCAAGGTGGCCAGTGCCGGCAGGACGGGCGCCGCCGGCCGCTGACCTGCGCGTCACCCCATCGACCGCCGATGGTGATTTGACACCGACTCCGGCCTACTTGATAATAGTTCTCATTATCAAGTAGACCGGAGTCGTTCGTGCAGTCATCGCAGACCTTCCCTTTCACGCGTCATCCGCTCGCGGCGTTCATTTCACTCGCCTTGCTGGCGTTCGCCGCCCAGGCCCAGCCGTCCGGTGGCGACGGCGCCGTGGTCGTCATCGCGGCTTCCCGCTCGAACGTCGAAGCGGACAAGGCGCCGCAGACGGTGGTCGTGATCCGCAAGGAAGACATCGCGCGCCAGCTGACCATTTCCACCAACACGTCCGACGTCCTCAGCAACCTGCTGCCCTCGTACACGCCCAGCCGCGGCAAGATGAACGGTTCGGGCGAGACGCTGCGCGGACGTACCCCGCTGATCCTGGTCGACGGCGTGCCGCAATCGAATCCGGTGCGCCCCACCGGGCGCGAGGCCCACACCATCGATTACGCGATGGTCGACCGCATCGAGATCGTTCAGGGCCCCAACGCCATCAACGGCCTCGGCGCGACCGGCGGCACCATCAACATCATCACGCGCCGCCCTGCCCCGGGCAGCTTCAACCAGCACGTCGACGTGCAGGTGACGACGCCCACCTCCGACCTGAATGGCGACCTGCTCGGCTACAAGACCACCTACCGGCTCGACGGCCGCGGCGACAAGCTCGAATACCTGTTCTCGGTCGGCTACGAGGACCAGGGGCTGTACCTGGACGGCGCCGGCCGTTCGATCGGGGTCGACGTGACCCAGGGCGACCTGATGGATTCACGCAGCTACGACGTGCTGGCCAAGATCGGCTACCGGCCGGACGAGCGCCAGCGCCTGCAGTTCTCGGTCAACCGCTACCGCATCAAGTCGAAGGCCAGCTACCTTGGCGTGCCGGGCGACCGCGCGCGCGGCATTCCCTCCACGTCGATCGAAGGCACACCGCCCGGCACCCCGGCCTGGAACGACGTCTGGACCACCAGCGCCAGCTACACCCACACCAGCCTGGCCGGCATGGAACTGTCCGCGATGGCCTACAGCCAGGAGTTCGTCGGCCTGTTCGGCGCCGACAATTCGGCCACCTTCCAGGACGTGACGATCGCGCCGCGCGGCACCCTGTACGACCAGTCGCGTTCGGTCGCTTCGAAATACGGCAGCAAGGTCGGCCTGACGAAAGAGGGCCTGTTCGATGGGCGCCTGAAGCTCACCTTCGGCTTCGACACGCTGGTCGACGAGGGCAAACAGGACATGTACGGGACCAGGCGCACGTTCGTGCCGGAGTCGACATACCGCAACCTGTCGCTGTTCACCCAGGGCGAATTCAAGCTGCTCGATCACCTGACGCTGCACGCCGGCGCGCGGCGCGAGCACGCCGACCTCGAAGTGGACAGCTACCGCACGCTCGCCGCCTACAACAACACCTTCGTCGAAGGCGGCAAGATCAAGTTCAACGAAACGCTGCTCAATGCGGGCCTGGTCCTGGAGCCGGTCAAGGACGTCACCCTGTACGCCAATTATTCGGAAGGCTTCGGCCTGCCGGACATCGGCCGCACGCTCCGCTCGATCAACACGCCGGGCCAGAGCATTGGCAGCCTGCGCAACCTGGAGCCGATCCTGACCGACGGCGTGGAAGCCGGCACCCGCGTGCGCAAGGGCGACTGGGAATTCGACGCCAGTTATTATCGTTCCGATTCCGACTTCGGCGCCCGCGTCGTCTCGGTCGGCGGCGTATTCATGATGGCGCGCGAAAAGACGCGGCTGGAAGGCGTCGAGGCCAGGATCGCGCACCGCTTCAATGCCGCCCACCGCGCCAGCCTCTCGTATGCGCGCACCAAGGGCCGCTACGACAGCAATAACGACGGCAGCCTGGATGCGAAGCTCGACGGCCTGAACGTGGCGCCGGACCGCGTGCTGGCCAGCTGGACCGCGAACTGGACCGACCGCCTGTCGTCGCTGGTGCAGGCCCAGCATGCGTTCTCGCAAGACTTCGACGAGCCGGCCAAACGCTTCTCGGGCTACACGCTGGTGGACGCCGCGCTGACCTACAAGCTGCGCAAGGGCGACCTGCGCCTGGGCTTCGCCAACCTGCTCGACAAGGACTACATCACGTACTACTCGCAGAGCGCCTTGGTCGAGCCGGCCCGCTACTTCGCCGGCCGCGGCCGCACCGTGACCGTGGGTTATGCGCTCGGCTTCTGAACGCGGCCTCAGGATCGTCGGCGCGGTGGCGGGCGGTTACCTGCTCACCGCCTTGACGGTGATCGCGGCCGGCGCCGTGCTGGCCCGCCTCGGCATGGCGCGCTCGGAAGCCGTCGCGCTGTCGTCGATGCTGGGTTTCGTGTTCTATCTCGCGCTGCTGGTCTGGGCCTTCAGCGTACGCCCGGTGGCGCGGCTGTGGATCGTGCTGGCGGCCGGGGTGGTCCTGGCGGCCGCGGTCATTCAGATGGTCGACTAGGAAGGCGCCGTGGAAGAGACCTTGCGCAAATCGATGGCCTGGCTCCATACCTGGGCCGGCGTCGTGCTGGGCAGCGTGCTGTTCGCCGTGTTCTGGATGGGCACCCTGAGCGTGTTCGACCGCGAGATCGACCGCTGGATGATGCCGGCCACGCGGCTCGCGCCCGCAAGCGCGCCCATCTCGCTCGACGCCGTCGCGCGCGCCGTGCTGCCGGAGGTTCCCGCCGGCGCCAGCCAGTGGCGGGTCGACCTGCCGACCCAGCGCACACCGGTGCTGCGCTTCACCTACAAGGCGGCGGATGTGGAACCGGCGCCGCGCCAGCTGGATCCGCAGCGGCTCGCCTTCCTCCCTGAGCAGGGCACGCTGGGCGGCAGCGGCTTCTTCTTCCCCTTCCACTACGGCCTGCACCTGCAGTGGATGGAGACCGGCAAGTGGATCGTCGGCGTGGCGGCGATGGGCATGCTGCTGTTGCTGGTCTCGGGGGTGATCATCCACCGCAAGATCTTCAGCCAGTTCTTCACCTTCCGGCCGCGCAAATCCCTGCAGCGCAGCAGCCTCGATCTGCACAACCTGGTCGGCGTGCTGGGCCTGCCCTTCCACTTCATCATCACGCTGTCCGGCATGGTCATCTTCATGATGATCTACTTTCCCCAGGCGTACACCGGCGTCTATGGCGAAGGCAAGGCGGCCAAGGCCGCGTTCTTCGCCGATGCCTACGGCAAGTACAGCCGGCCCAGGGCCAACGCGCCCGGCACCCTGGCCTCGCTCGATGCGATGGCGGATATCGCGCGGCGCGAATGGGGCGGGACCCAACCCGGATCCCAGCCATACTTCGTGCGGGTCTGGCACCCGGGCGACGCCAACAGCTACGTCGAACTGCGCCGCTCCTACGCGCGCGAGGTCACGATGAACGTGGACCAGATCTTCTTCGACGCGGCCAGCGGCGAGGTGCTGCACCGGTTCCAGGCGGCGCCCGTGATGTCGGCCCAGCGCTTCATCTCGGGCATCCACTTCATCCAGTTCGAGCACTGGACCTTGCGCTGGCTGTACTTCCTGGCCGGGTTGGCCGGCTGCGTGCTGATCGCCACCGGCTTCCTGTTCTGGCTCGAGGCGCGCCGCGCGCGCCATGCCGCGAAGAGACTGGCCGGGGTGCGCGTGGTCGAAGGGCTCACTGTCGGCAGCGTCACCGGAATCGTGATCGCCACGCTCGCATTCATGGCCGCCAACCGCTTGCTGCCGCCCGCGCAGGGACTGGACGGCCAGGCGCGCGCGGCGCTCGAGGTCTGGACGTTCTACGTGGTGTGGGTGGCCAGCTTCGGCCATGCGTGGTGGCACGGCCGCGCGGCCTGGCGTGGTCAAGCCTGGGCCATCTGCCTGCTGGCCGTGGTGTGCGTCCTGCTCAACGCAGTCACCACCGGCGACCATCCGCTGCGGGCGCTCGCAAGCGGAAACTGGGCGGTGGCGGGCGTGGACATGCTGCTGCTGGCGCTGGCAATGCTGGCGGCGTGGGGAGCACGCCGCCTGGGCGTCGAACCGGCCCGAGGCGACGCGCGCCAGGCCGAGGTGCGGGCATGATGGCGCTGATGCTGGTCGCCGCCTGTTTGGCCAGTTATGGCGGCTTCGCCTGCCTGGCGCTGGCCATGCCGGAGCATTGGGAACGATGGCGCGGCCGGTCGCGGCGTGCCGTCCCGTCGCGCTGGCTGCGTCCCGCCGGAATGGGCCTGCTGGCGCTGGCCTACGGCCTGTGCGTTCGGCGCGACGGCATCAGCTTCGGCAGCCTCCTGTGGACGGTGCTGATCTCGGCGGCGGCGCTGGCGGTCGCCTTTACCCTCACCTGGCGCGCGACCCGCTGATTCCCGCCCTGCATTCCCCCCTGCCGCCGCGGCTACGCCGCCATGTTCCCACAATGATCGAGGTTGAAACTAAGCGCTTTGGAGCGACAGGCCACTCAACCGCCGCGCTGCTCCGCCAATTTGTATTCCTGAAGTAAAACTTCAGTCAATCAAATCGAAAGGAAGCTGCTTGGATGAACACATCAGATACACGCAAGGCTGACGGTCGGCGTTGGCACATGGCCAGGATTGGGACACTCGTGGCGCTGGGCCTGTTGCTTGGCGCCTGTGGCGGCAACGGCGGCCCGGATCGACCGCAGGCGCCCGGCGACATCCCGCCCGGGCTGGCGCGCTTCTACAACCAGCAGCTGACGTTCGGTCCCTGCGACGGCTACGCCACCACGGACGCGCAAGCCAAGGCATACGCCGACAAGACCTTGACATGCGCCCGGCTTCAGGTGCCGCTCGACTACGAGAGACCGGAGGGAAGAACGGCGCAGATCGCACTGCTGCGGGTGGCGGCGAAGGGCGAGCCGGACCACCGGATTGGCTCGATCCTGCTCAACCCGGGCGGGCCCGGCTTTTCCGGCATGGGCTACGCGGCGACGGTGGCGGATGCCCTGGCCGATAGTCCGATCACGCGACGGTTCGACCTGATCGGGTTCGACCCGCGCGGGGTCGGGGCGTCGACACCGGCACTGGACTGTTTCACGGATGCGGAACGCGAGGCCGACGTGACACTCTCCACGCTCAACTCCGGGGTCGAGGACTACACCGAGGACGAAACCCGCCAGGTGTACAGGAAGTGCGCCGCGCGTTCTGGCGGTGCGGACGTGCTGGCCCACGTCGGCACCCGCGATGTTGTCCGCGACATGGACGTGCTGCGCGCCGTGCTCGGCGACGAAAAGCTGACATTCGCCGGCGCCAGCTACGGCACGCGGCTGGGCGCCGTGTACGCCGAAATGTTCCCTCAAAACGTGCGGGCCCTCGTGCTCGACGGTGCAGTCGACCCACTGACTGGCACCGCCGCACGCCGGCTGGTTCAGTTCGCGGGCTTCCAACACGGCTTCGACAATATGGCGGCCTTCTGCGCCAGCTCACCAGACTGTCCGCTCGGTACCGATCCCAGGCAGGCGACCGCCGTCTTCCAGCAGCTCCTGCAATCTCTGATCGACAAACCGATCGTCACCGCCGACGGGCGCAAGCTGACCTACACCGGCGCACTCAACGGCGTGGTCCTGCCCCTGTACAGCGAGTCGGGCTGGCCAGCCGTCATCCGGGGCATCGGCGCACTGAAAGCCGGGCAAGGTGAACCTCTGATGCTCCTGCGTGACCTGGCCCAAGCGAGACATGCCGATGGCAGCTACGGCAACGCCAACGAGGCACAAATCGCGATCGAATGTCTCGACGAAGAACGCCATACTCCTGAGGAGGAGAGCGCGATGAAGCGCGCGGTGTTCGAGGCTGCGCCCTTCCTGGCCACAGGCCGGCCGGTCCAGGCCCGGGATATCTGTGAAGCGTGGCCGGTGAAGCCGACGCTTGGCTTTCCCTATGCCGTCGATATCGGGGGACTTCCCGAAACACTGGTCGTGTCGGTCACCCGCGACCCGGCGACCCCGCACGAAGGGGGAATCAGCCTGGCCAGGACGCTTGGCGCCAGCCTGCTCACCGTCGAAGGCGAACAGCACGGCGTGGCCCTGATCGGCGGCAATGCGTGTGTCGATGGAATCGTCGCAGACTATCTCATCGACCTCGCGTCTCCCGCACCTGACAGCCTGTGCACATTGCAGGACTGAGCGGCTTGACCACCGCCGATGCGTACCAGGGCTCGAGACTTACATGCCGCCGGTTCTTGCCAGCATGCGCTCGACGTAGCGCGCGATCAGGTCGATCTCCAGGTTGACCTGCGAGCCGGCCTTCAGGTGCTTGAGCGTGGTGACCTCGATCGTGTGCGGGATCAGGTTGATCGAGAAGCGGCACACCTGCTTGCCGTCGGCGTCGAGATCATCGACCCGGTTGACGGTCAGCGACACGCCATTGACCACGACCGAGCCCTTATAGGCCAGGAACTTGGCCAGCTCATGAGGCGCGTCGACGATCAGTTCGAACGATTCGCCGACCGGCTCGAAGCTGTGCACCACGCCCAGGCCGTCGACGTGGCCCGAGACCAGGTGGCCTCCCAGGCGCTCGGCCAGGGTCAGCGCTTTTTCGAGATTGACTTCACCGGTGGCTTCCAGGCCAACCGTCTTGCTCAGGCTCTCGCGCGAGACGTCGACGGTGAACGCCTTGTCGGTCTTCTCGACCACGGTCATGCAGGCGCCGTTGATGGCGATCGAGTCGCCCAGGGCCACGTCACCCAGCGGCAGCGGGCCGGCGTCGACCACCAGGCGCACGCCGGCGTCCAGACCGCCCGCCAGCGGAGAAACGGATGTGATGTTGCCGACGGCGGCGACGATTCCAGTAAACATGTGATTCCTTCGTGTTGGGGCTAATTCAGTATCAGGCGGCCGGCTCGACGAAGCGGGCCAGGATGCGCAGGTCGTCGCCCACGCGCGCCACGTCGTGAAAGCGCAGCTGGCGGCGGTCCGCCAGGCGCTCGAGCGCGGGCAGGTCGAACATGCCCTGCCCCGGTCCGATGAGGCTCGGCGCCAGGTAGGCCAGCAGCTCGTCGACGCAGCCTTCGCGCACCATCGAGGCGTTCAGCCTGGAGCCCGCCTCGACGTGCACTTCATTGATTTCGCGCCGGCCCAGCTCGCGCATCAGGGCCGGCAGGTCGACCTTGCCGCGCGCATTCGGCAGCATCAAGACCTCATGGCCGGCGGCCGTCAGGGCGGCGGCTTTTTCCGTGTTCCCGACGGCGGCCACGATCCAGCATGGTTCGCCCTGCAGGATGCGGGCGCCCAGGTCGATCTCGAGGCGGCTGTCGACGATTACGCGGCGCGGTTGCAGCGGCGTGTCGACGCCGCGCACCGTCAACTGCGGATCATCGGACTTGACGGTGCCGATGCCGGTGACGATCGCGCTGGCGCGCGCGCGCCAGGCGTGGCCGTCGGCGCGCGCCTGTTCGCCCGTGATCCACTGGCTCTCGCCGCCGGCCAGCGCCGTGGCGCCATCCAGGCTGGCCGCGACTTTCAGTCGCACCCACGGCAGGCCGCGCACCATGCGCGAGAAGAAGCCGACGTTCAGCTCCTGCGCCGCCTCGGCCAGCACGCCGGCCTTGACCTCGATGCCGGCCGCCTCGAGCTGAGCCAGGCCACGGCCGGCTACCAGCGGATTCGGGTCGACCATCGCCGCCACAACTCTTCCCAGGCCGGCCTGCACCAGGGCGTCCGAACATGGCGGCGTGCGGCCGTGGTGGCTGCACGGTTCCAGCGTCACGTAGGCGGTGGCGCCGCGCACGTCGTTGCCGCGCGCCGCGGCGTCGCGCAGCGCCTGGATCTCGGCGTGCGCCTGGCCGGCGGGCTGGGTGTGGCCGGCGCCGATCACGATGCCGTCCTTGACGATCACGCAACCGATGCGCGGATTAGGCGCGGTGATGTACATGCCGCGCGCCGCCCAGGCCAGGGCCAGGGCCATGCCGTCGGTATCGTTCAGGATCAGTTCGCTGTAGCCGTTCGCCATCTCTTTGGTCGCCATATCGGTGGTCGCCATCTCTTCCTTCAGGGCGGCGCCGCGGCGCCGTCGCACCCGTCTTCGCGGGCCGGATTGCACAGGCGCGCACGCCCGAGCATATTGATTTTAATACGGCGCACCCCGCCGCCATGGAATAGCGACAGCGTGCCGAGACGCGATGCGGCACTGTTGGTGTCGCTGCAGCTGCGTCCCGCGCCATTGTAGGCGATGTATTGCGGCGGCGCAGGGCTGGTGAAGGAATAGCTGACCCGCATGCCGTCCGCCAGAGGAGAATGCACGGCCAGGATCTCGTCGCCCTCCCCCGGCCGGCGGTCGTCGTCACGATCGACGTAGACGGTCCAGCCGCGCGACCAGTCGCGGCCCGCCTCGTCGTTGGGCGTCAGCATGACCCGCTCGTTGCGCGCGATCGCCTGGGAGCGCGTGAGCTGGATCGCGCCATGCAGGTCGCCCGACGCGGTGCGCAGCTGCTGGCCGCGCACCAGCGCGTGCAGGCCGGGAGCGGCCACCGCCGCCGTCACCGCGACCATCCCCAGTACCACCACCAGCTCGGCCAGCGACAGGCCGGCGCAGTGCCGCCTCCTCATCGCCCGTCTCACGGCCAGCAGCGCGCCGACGGACCGCTGGCCGTCTGCCGGCCGGTGCTGTCGAGCGTCAGGTCGCCGCAGTCGGGGTCGGCGAAACCGGCATCCACATTGGCGGTGCCCGGCCGTGCGCGCAATTCGATGCAGTGGGCGATCTCCTGGCCGGGACAGGCGTAACCGTCCAGCTCATGGGCGCTGGCGGCGGCGCTGTTGCCGGTCCAGGTCGGGAATTGGCCGGTGTCGGCGTCCTCCGTATCGATCGAGAACGCCAGATAGGAATGGTGCAGCGCGCGGTATTGTTCCTGGCGCTGCATGATGTCCAGCAGCGCCAGTTGGGCCTCGATGCGGCGCGCCTTCACCACCTGCTGCGTGTATGAGGGATAAACGAGCGCGGCCAGGACGGCGAGGATGGCCAGCACGGCCATCAGTTCGACCAGCGTGAATCCCTTGCTGCCATGCCTCATTGTCTATCCTTTCGTCTGCCCTTTCCAGTCGGATGGCCCGCCGCGCTTGCGCCAGGCAGCGCGAACGTTTCGCTCCAGTTGCCCAGCTCGCGCCAGCCGACGCGCCGTCCCCGCGCACCATCGGGCGGCTTGCGGTAATAGGCCTGCAGCGCGGCATGGGTGCCGGGCATGCTGCCGGCGCCGCGCGCCGTGATCCGGTACAGCTGGCCGTCGGGCGTCGTCGGCATCAGCTCGATCAGGTAGCGCGGCGCCGCGAGCGGCAGCGCGCCCTCGCCATCCGGCATGCCCTGCCCGGTAAAGCTGCCCACCAGGATCGCCGGGCCGTCATCGTCGGCCAGCAGCCCGGATACCTGGTCGGGATCGGTCGCGTGGGCGCACAGGCCGTTGTAGGGCCGCCCGCCACCGCAGCCGGCGACGAAGGCGTCAGCGCTGCCGCCGGCGATCGCGTTGGCCCGCGCCGAGCCGGGGTCGGCGCCGCCTTCGATGTCCCGCTCCGCATCCAGCAGCGCGGCGTCGGCCATCTGCAGCGCCAGCACGCGATCGCGTTCGTGGGCGGCGGCGCGCGCCCCCTGCAGGGCGCCGCGGGTGGACGCGATGCCGGTCATGAGCACCGCCAGCATCAGGACCAGGGCGGTCAGAAGCGCAATGCCGCCTTCCCGCCGCCGGGTCGGTGAATTGAGGGTACGCATGCGAGGTTCAATCCGGCGCCACCGGCAAGGCGATGGTCGCGCCATAGACCTTGCGCATGCGGGGTGCGCGCCCGTCGTCGAGCGCCGCTCCCGCCAGCCGCGTGCCCGGGTCGCCTGTGGAAAAGGCGGCGCCATGATCCGGCCCGAACAAGTCGTAGGCGATGTCGGCATCCGCGCCGGGATCGAGGCGCGGCCCATGCAGCAGCAGCGCGAACCGCACCAGCGCCACCCGCTTCCAGTGCGTGCGCTTGCGCAGGTCGGCCGCGCGCTCGTCTGGCGTGGCGCCTGCCAGCACCAGCGCCGCGTCGAGCGCGCCCAGCTCGGTCGCATTGACGTAGCGGTCCGGCACACCGTCGCCGTCGGCATCCAGGCCGTACAGCACCTGGAAGCCGTCGACCCGGCCCGCCACCGCATCCGACGACCAGTTGCTCGCGCCCCGGTACTTGCAACGCAACTCGGCATCGCCCTGGGCGTTGCGGGCGACGTAGAAGATGCTCCAGCCCTCTTCGTCGCGATGCACGGGGAAACCGGCGCAATCGAGGGTGGCGCCGTCGCCGTCGGGCGGTGCGCCGCTGCCGGGAAAGCGCAGGGCCAGCACGTCGCTGCCATTGGCTTCGTCGGGCAAGGTCGCATCGATGCCGACGCCGGACCGCTCTAGTGAACTGGCATCCAGGCCGGCCAGCCGGGCCGGCGCCGCAGGGTCGGACATCGGATGCGCCGCCCAGTCGACGTGCGCCGCCAGGCGGATGGCGCGCGCCAGCGCATCGACGGCATAGCGGCCGCTGTCGTCCATCTCGGACGCTTCCATCACGGCGGCATGCGCGCGCACGCTGGTGATCAGGAGCGAGCCGCTGGCCAGCAGCACCGCCAGGCCGAGCGCCATCGCCACCATCAGTTCGGCGATGGTCAGGCCGGCCTGGCGCCCGCGTGCGTTGACCGCCCTCATCGCGCCACCAGCAACACGTAGCCCGGCCCGTCCTGCGTGCCATGCCAGCCGATCTTGATCGCCACCGGCGCAGTTGCGTCCCCGCTGCACGCCCATCGGTAGCGGCCGTGGTCGGCATCCCACGGCGCGCCGTCGCGGCAGACCGCGATGCGGCCCGATGGAAAGCCCCGATGCAGCGCCAGGCGCGTCTCGCGCAGGTCGAAGGCGCCCAGCGCCAGCGGATCGCAGGAGCCCGCGCCGAAACACGCGGCGCCGCCTGCCGGCGGGCTGGCATCGAGCGCCTTGTAATCGAGCGGCAAATAGGGATTGGCGCCGTCCGGCAGGCTCGCCACCTGGGCGTTGGCCTGCATGCGCGCGGTTAATGACAAGGCCAGCAGCGCCGCTTCGGAGGTCAATGCCGCATGCTGGCGCGTGCGCTGGGCCGCCAGCTGCGCCGCGCTGGCGCCGACCACGCCGACCGCGAGCACGAACATGGCCACCAGCACTTCGATCATGGTGAAACCGCCCGGGCGGGCGGGGAGATGCGCCTGCATGCCTATCCTCCGCTAACGATGTGCGAGCAGAGAAGTTATCAGGCAGGACACAGGCGCCCATGCGTCGACGCAAGAATGCGTCGGACGAAAAGCGGAACTTGGAAACGACGTCAGTTGTCGAGCTTGCGCTGGTGCCCGACTTCGGCCAGCGCCGCCTGGAAGGAATCCAGGTCCTCGAAATTCTTGTAGACGGAAGCGAAGCGGATATAGGCGATCTTGTCGAGGCGCTTGAGCTCTTCCATCACCAGCTCGCCGACATACACGCTGGGGACTTCGCGCCGGCCGCTGGTCAGCAGTTTTTCCTCGATCGAGGCGACGGCGCCGTCGATCGCTTCGGCCGCCACCGGGCGCTTGCGCAGCGCCAGCATCAGGCTGCCGCGCAGCTTGGAGGAGGCGAATTCGGTGCGGCTGCCATTCTTCTTGACGATGATCGGCATCGACAGCTCGATGCGCTCATAGGTGGTGAAGCGCTTGTCGCACTTGCCGCAGCGGCGCCGGCGCCGGATGGCGTCCCCTTCCTCCGATACGCGGGTATCGAGGACTTGTGTTTCTTCATGCTGGCAAAAGGGACATTTCATGGCGCCGGGGCTGCAGGTACTACATGGATACTGAGCGGGCCGGCGAACCGGCCCCATACATCGCGACGATCAGCGAGCGCTTATCGGGCGTACACCGGGTACTTGTCGGTCAGCTTCTTGACTTCGCCCTTCACGCGCTCGATGGTCGCGGCGTCGTGCGGGTTGTCCAGCACGTCGGCGATCAGGTTGCCGACGGTGACCGCGTCTTCTTCCTTGAAGCCGCGGGTGGTGAAGGCCGGGCTGCCCAGGCGGATGCCCGAGGTGACGAATGGCTTCTGCGGGTCGTTCGGGATGCCGTTCTTGTTGCAGGTCATGTGAGCCTGGCCCAGGATCGCTTCCGCTTCCTTGCCGGTCAGGCCCTTGGCGCGCAGGTCGACCAGCATCACGTGCGATTCGGTACGGCCCGACACGATGCGCAGGCCGCGCGCGATCAGGGTCTCCGCCAGCGCCCTGGCATTCTTCACGACCTGCTTCTGGTATTGCTTGAACTCCGGCGACAGCGCTTCCTTGAACGCCACGGCCTTACCGGCGATCACGTGCATCAGCGGACCGCCCTGGATGCCCGGGAAGATCGCCGAGTTGATGGCCTTCTCGTGCTCGGCCTTCATCAGGATGATGCCGCCGCGCGGACCGCGCAGCGATTTGTGGGTGGTCGAGGTGACGAAGTCGGCGTGCGGCACCGGGTTCGGGTATTCGCCGGCGGCGATCAGGCCGGCGTAGTGGGCCATGTCGACCATGAACCAGGCGCCGACGTCCTTGGCGACCTTGGCGATGCGCTCGAAATCGATGCGCAGGGCGAATGCCGACGCGCCGGCGATGATCATCTTCGGCTTGTGCTCGTGCGCCTGCTTCTCCAGCGCTTCGTAGTCGATGTCTTCTTCAGCGGTCAGGCCGTACGAGACGACGTTGAACCATTTGCCGGACATGTTCAGCGACATGCCGTGGGTCAGGTGGCCGCCTTCGGCCAGCGACATGCCCATGATGGTGTCGCCCGGCTTGAGCATGGCGAAGAACACGCCCTGGTTGGCCTGCGAACCCGAGTTCGGCTGAACGTTGGCGGCTTCGGCGCCGAACAGTTCCTTCAGGCGGTCGATCGCCAGCTGCTCGGCGACGTCGACGTATTCGCAGCCGCCGTAGTAGCGCTTGCCCGGATAGCCTTCGGCATATTTATTGGTCAGCTGCGAGCCCTGCGCTTCCATCACGGCCGGCGAGGTGTAGTTCTCGGAGGCGATCAGCTCGATGTGGTCTTGCTGGCGAACGTTTTCTTTTTGAATTGCATCCCACAGTTCCGGGTCGATATTGGCGAGCGTATGGTCTTTGGCAAACATGTAAAAACTCCAATCGATAGTAATCCAGGCAACGGGTGGCGTTGAAAGGCGGGAGCCGGGGCGGGCCGTAGGCACGGGCGCAGGCAGCCGCGATCGAACGCGTACCGGTTGATGGCTGCCCAGGCGAACGGCGTATGGCGTCTCACGTTCCCCGGTGGGTGCCCACCTTTGCCGCGCCGTGCATCCGAATGGTGCGCGTACGCGGTGTTTCGCCAGTTACGTGAGACGTAAGGACTCCAAATTGTACTGAACTCCCCATCGCAGGGCAAGGAAACCGCTGTGCCGGCCGAGAAAGGGCGGTCCCCAGCGGACCCGTGGTCGTTTCGGCTACAATTTTACGGTTCGGCAGCGCGCCTTGCCTCTCCCGCCTGCCCCCTGTTGCCATCCAAGGACCCATCATGATCGTCTTCATCACCGGCGCATCGGCCGGCTTCGGCGCCGAAATGGCGCGCACCTTCGTCTCCCATGGCCACCGCGTCGTCCTGGCCGCGCGCCGCACCGACCGCATCGCCGAACTGGCGCGTGAGCTGGGCGAGTCCGCCCTGGCCGTGACCCTGGACGTGACGAGCCGCGCCTCGATCGAGGCCGCCCTGTCCGGCCTGCCACCCGAGTGGAAACAGATCGACGTGCTGGTGAACAATGCCGGCCTGGCGCTGAACACGGCGCCGGCTCAAGAAGTGCCGCTGGAAGACTGGGAAACCATGATCGCGACCAACTGCCAGGGCCTGGTGACCATGACCCGCGCCGTGCTCCCCGACATGGTGGCGCGCGGCAGCGGCCTGGTGATCAACATCGGCTCGGTGGCCGGCCACTACCCTTACCCGGGTGGCAATGTGTATGGCGCAACTAAAGCCTTCGTCGAGCAGTTCACGCTGAACCTGCGCGCCGACCTGGTCGGCACCGGCGTGCGCGCCACCAATATCGCGCCGGGCCTGTGTGGCGGCACCGAATTCTCGAACGTGCGCTTCAAGGGCGACGACGCAGCCGCGGCGAAGGTCTATGAAGGCACCCAGCCGCTGACCGCGAAGGACATCGCCGACACCGCTTACTGGATCGCGACGCTGCCGCCGCATGTCAACGTCAACAGCATCGAACTGATGCCGACCTGCCAGGGGTTCTCGCCGTTCAGCGTGCGCCGGAGCTGATCGACGCCATGCCTGCCGCATCGCGTGGCCACAAAGACCGGCCACACGACTATTATTTGTGAGAAAATGTTACAGTGATTGGTCTTTTAACTACGTTTCAAGTCTACTACTGCTCAAAAGCACGACCCCGTGCTATCTGTACGTAAAACTTTTCCACTTTAAACGTACGTCAGCGTACATATTAAAGTGGAAAGTCGCGTAAAATCTTTCCCGTTTTCATTTATTCGGCAACAAAGAATGCCTTCAGTGTATAACTGGCCAGTCAGGGTTTATTACGAGGATACCGACGCCGGAGGCATTGTCTATCATGCCAACTACCTGAAGTTCTTCGAGCGTGGCCGTACCGAGTTCCTGCGCGCGCTTGGAATCGAACAACAAACCCTGATCGACGCGGACCATACGGCCTTCGTCGTCAGGAGCATGACCCTCGATTACCGCTCCGCCGCCCGTCTCGACGACGAACTGAGCATCCGCACCAGCGTGACGAAAGTGGGCGGAGCCTCGGTGCAGTTTCTCCAGGAAGCATGGTGCGGCGAGGTGCTGCTCAATTCGGCCAACGTGAAAATCGGCTGCGTTGACGTAAGAACCACACGCCCTCGTTCCCTGCCCGACGACGTGGCTGCTAAAATGCGTGCCGCCTGAAAAATCATATAAGTTAAGCCATGACCGCAACCCATGACCTCTCGTTTGTCTCCCTGATCGCCAATGCCCATGTGCTGGTGCAGCTGATCATGGCCTTGCTATTGTTGCTGTCGATCGTGAGCTGGACTTATATCTTCCGCAAGGTGTTCGCGATCCGCGCCGCACGCGCGCAGACCGAGCAGTTCGAGCGCAGCTTCTGGGCCGGCGGCAATCTGCACACGCTGCACCAGAGCGCCAGCAGCCAGCGCGACCAGAGCGGCCCCCTGGCCCGCATCTTCGAGGCCGGCATGGGCGAATTCATCAAGGGCAAGCAGGCATCGCGCGAAGCCCTGGACATGAACTCGGTGCTCGACGGCGCCCGCCGCGCCATGCGCGCCTCTTTCCAGCGCGAACTCGATTCGCTCGACACCCACCTGAATTTCCTGGCCTCCGTCGGTTCGGTCTCGCCGTACATCGGCCTGCTGGGCACCGTGTGGGGCATCATGAACTCGTTCCGCGGCCTGGCCAGCGTCGAGCAGGCCACCCTGGCGGTGGTCGCTCCCGGCATCGCCGAAGCGCTGATCGCGACCGCGATCGGCCTGTTCGCCGCAATCCCTGCCGTGGTCGCGTACAACCGCTTCACCCACGACATCGACCGCCTGGCGAACCGCTTCGAGAGCTTCGTCGAAGAATTCTCGAACATCCTCCAGCGCCAGTCGCGCTGATCCGCCACGAGAACCGGGAGAGCATCGGGATGGCATTTTCCAGCAGCATGCGCGGCGGACGTCGCCGCAAGTTCAAGTCCGAAATCAACGTCGTGCCATATATCGACGTGATGCTGGTGCTGCTCATTATTTTCATGGCGGTGCCGGCGAATGAGGCGCCGAGCGTCGTCAATCTGCCGCGCGCCGAGAAATCCGCGCTGCCGCCGGACACGTATATCCAGATTTCCATCGAGCCGGGCAACAAGCTGTCGATCGGCGTGCACGGAAAAGTGAAAGTCGCCCAGGACGAAGTGGCCGACCGCTCCGCCCTGCTGCAGCGACTGCGCGCACTGCACGAAGAGAATCCGGACTTTCCGGTCCTGATCGCAGGCGACCGGGACAGCAAATACGACGACGTGATCCAGCTGATTTCGGAAGCCAAGAAGATGGGCATCAACCGGGTCGGCCTGGCCACCCAGTGACGCCGACGATATGACCGCACCGAAGTCCGCCAACAACGGCATGCCCTACCACGTGCCGCCTGAACCGAAACCGCTGCCATCGTTCCTGCTGGCGGTGGCGGTGCACGCGGCGCTGCTGGCCTTCCTGGCGATCGGCGTGAGCTGGCAGAAGGTCAACCCGGTCTCGGTCGAGGCCGAGGTGTGGGATATGTCGGTGCAGACCGCCGCGGCGCCCGAATTGCCGCCCGAGCCGGCGCCGGAACCCGAGCCGCAGCCCGAACCCGAGCCCGCGCCGGAACCGCCGCCACCTCCTCCACCGGAGCCGGTGGTGGAACGTCCTGCGCCAACGCCGGATCCGGAGATTGCGCTGCGCGAGGAAAAGAAGCGCAAGGAAGAAGAAGCGAAGAAGGCTGCCGCCGAGGAGAAGAAGCGCAAGGAAGCGGAAGAGAAGAAGCGCGAAGAGGCCGAGCAGAAGAAGCGCGAGGAAGCGGAACAGAAGAAACGCGAGGAAGCGGAACAGAAGAAGCGCGACGAAGCCGAGAAGAAGAAACGCGAGGAAGCGGAACGCAAGAAGCAGGAAGCCGCCGAGAAGAAGAAGGCCGACGCTGCTGCTGCCGAGAAAAAGAAAAAGGACGCCGCTGCCGCCAAGGCCGAGGCCGCCAAGCTGGAGAAATTCCGCCAGGAAGAGCTCAAGCGCATGGCCGGCGCCATGGGCAGCACCGGCACCGCGGTGAAGTCGACCGGTCCGCGCAGCGATGGCGGTTACATCGCCGCGATCACGGCTGCGATCAAGAGCGCAACGGCCTATCCGGGCAATACCGACGTGGCCGGCAATCCGCGCGCCACCTTCCGGGTGGAGCAGTTGCCGACCGGCGAAATCATGTCGGTACGCCTCGTGAAAAGCAGCGGTGTGCCAGAATTTGACAGAGCAGTGGAAAATGGTATCAAGAAAGCATCTCCACTTCCCAAGAAGAAGGACGGGACCGTGGAGCGTACGCTTGACGTGAATTTCTCGATGAAAGATTACGATTGATTCGGTTCGAACCAGTTTTACTAGAGACACCATGAAAAAACTTCACATTTTGCTGTTCAGCGTTTCCCTCGCAACGGGGACGACAGCCAATGCGCAAATCCAGATCGAAATCGCCGGCGTCGGCAGCAACCAGATTCCGGTGGCCATCGCCGCCTTCGCCGACGAATCCGTCGCCCCCGACAAAGTCTCGGCCGTCATCCGCGCCGACCTCGAGCGCAGCGGCGTGTTCAAGGTCATCGACGCCGGCCAGGTGATCAGCGATGCCGACGCCGGCAAGGTGAACCTGGGCGCGTTCAAGGCCAGTGGCGCCGACGCGCTGGTGGTCGGCAGCGTGGCGCGCCAGCCGGACGGCCGCTTCGCGATCCGCTACAAGCTGCTCAACACCGTCAAGGGCGGCGAAATCTCGCAGCTGGGCGGCGAAGTCCAGCCCGCTACACCCGCCTGCAGGCGCACCGCATCGCCGACGACGTCTATGAAAAGCTGACCGGCGTGCGCGGCATCTTCTCGACCCGCATCGCGTATGTGAAGGAAGACCGCGCGGCGAGCCGCTTCGCGCTGGCCGTGGCCGACGCCGACGGCGAGAACGAGATCATCGCGACCCAGGGCAAGGAACCGATCATTTCGCCGGCCTGGTCGCCGGACGGCATGAAGGTCGCCTACGTCTCGATGGAAAACCGCAAGCCGGTGGTCTATCTGCAAGACCTGATGACCGGCCGCCGCAACGTGATCTCCAACCAGAAGGGCAATAACTCCGCGCCTGCATGGTCGCCGGACGGCTCGACCCTGGCCGTCGCCCTGTCGCAGGACGGCAATACGGAAATCTACACCGTCAATTCGAGCGGCAGCGGCCACCGTCGCCTGACCAATAATCCTGGCATCGATACCGAGCCGCAGTTCTCGGCCGACGGCCAGACCATTTACTTCACGAGCGACCGCAGCGGCGGTCCTCAGATCTACAAGATGAGCGTCTCGGGCGGCAATGCCACCCGCGTGACGTTCAACGGCAACTACAACATCAGCCCACGCGTCTCTTCCGACGGCAAGACGCTGGCCTGGATTTCGCAGCGCGGCGGCGCTTTCTCCTTATACGCGATGGACCTGGCAAGCGGCCGGGAACTTCGCCTGGCCGATGGGGCCACCGAACCGAGTTTTTCGCCTAACGGCAAGTACATCATGTATGCAACCAAGGGCGGCGGGCGCGTCTCGCTTGCAGTGGTGTCTGTGGATGGACGGGTCAAGCAACGCTTGACGACCAAAGCGGGAAACATTCGGGAGCCCAGCTGGGGTCCTTTCATGAAGTAAGAAGTAAAACCTTAACCAGAACAGGAGAAAATCCATGCGCAACTTCAAGAGTCTCGCCTTCATCGCTTCCGCTGCCGCCCTGCTGGCTGCTTGCTCGTCGCCAACCAAACTGGACGAAACCCCAGTCGTTGAAAAGTCGCCAGAGCCAGCAGCACCAGTGGCCGACAGCCGTGACATCCGTCCAGTGGAAACCGGCACCGTCGATCCACTGAACGATCCAAAAGGCGTCCTGGCCAACCGTAGCGTCTACTTCGACTACGACAGCTTCGTGGTCCGCGCCGACGGCCAGCCAGTGGTGCAGAACCACTCGGGCTACCTGACCAAGAACACCTCGCGTAAAGTCCTGATCCAGGGCAACACCGACGAACGCGGCGGCACCGAGTACAACCTGGCCCTGGGCCAGAAGCGTGCTGAAGCCGTCCGTCGCTCGATGGCGTCGCTGGGCGTGTCGGAAGGCCAGATGGAAGCCGTCTCGCTGGGCGAAGAAAAGCCAAAAGCAACCGGCAGCAACGAAGAAGCCTGGGCTGAAAACCGCCGCGCCGACATCGTCTACCAGTAATCAATACGGCTGATTCAGCCGATTGACATGGGGCGGGACGCAGTGCAGACTGCTACCCGCCCCGTTTTATCTCAGCAACCGGTCTAGAAAGAGCAACGCTTATGATCAAACTGTCTCCGTCCCGCCTCGCCTGCCTCGTCCTGGCCCTGTGGATGCCGCTGCATGCCGCGGCCGGCCCGTTCGATGACGAGGAAGCGCGCAAGGCCATCCTGGACCTGCGCACCAAGGTCGACAACATCACGCGCGACCTGACCGCGCGCATCGACGGCAAGTCGGACAAGACGGTCCAGATCGAGATGCTGAACCAGCACGAGCAGACCATGCGCGAGATCGCGCGCCTGCGCGGCCAGATCGAAGTGCTGCAGAATGAATTGTCCAAGGCCCAGGAAAGCCAGAAGCAGCTGTACGCCGACCTCGACGCGCGCATGAAACGGTTCGAGCCGCGCCAGGAAGTCATCGACGGCCAGACCGCCGAGGTGATGCCGACCGAAAAGACCGCCTATGAGGCCGCCACCGCCCTGTTCCAGTCGGGCGACTACAAGGGCGCGTCAAGCGCGCTGCAGGAATTCGTCAAGCAGTATCCGCAATCGGCCTATGCGTCGAATGCACAGTACTGGCTGGGCAACACCTATTACGCCCTGGGCGACTACAAGAAGGCCATCGCGGCCCAGCAGGTCGTGACCACCACTTACGCCGACAGCGCCAAGGTGCCGGACGCCATGCTGAACATCGCCAGCAGCTACGCCCTGCTGAAGAACAACAAGAACGCGAAGAAGTCACTGCAGACGCTGGTGTCCAAGTATCCGGACTCGAGCGCGGCGCAGACGGCGCGCGACCGCTTGGCTTCGCTGAAGTAAGCCGCGGTTTTTAAGCCGGGGCTTGATCGGGCTCGGCAATTGACAGGTTCACGACCTGGCCCTATAATCTTGCTTCTTCGGGTCGTTAGCTCAGTTGGTAGAGCAGCGGACTTTTAATCCGTTGGTCGCGTGTTCGAGCCACGCACGGCCTACCAAAGATTCTCAGAAACGCCAGCCTTCGGGCTGGCGTTTTTGTTTTTACCTTATTATTTCTCTTTTGTTCAAGGACGATAGCGCCATGACTTACGAAGACTTCCTCGATGAAGTAACGACCCTTCTCACCGAGATCTACAACCTCGACGACGAAGCGGCGATCAAACTGGTGGTCGATGCGCAAGCCGCCGACTACTTCGTCACCCACGACGACAAGGAAGAACTGCGCACGGTCGCACAGGCCAAGCTGGACGCCGTCGCGCTGTACGAAGCCAAGCAGAACCGCAATCAGACGCAGCGCAAGCAGCAGCAGCGCCAGGTGCAGAAGAAGAAAGCTCCCTGAGCCCATCCTGAGCCGGAGGAGCGACCATGACGATGGACTTCGCCGAGCACATGACGGTCGAAGGCCTCGTCTGCTCGACCCATACCTTTGCGGTCGAGCCGTATCGCAAATCACTTCCTTCGCCACCCCGCTTCAATCTTTGGCCTAGCCGCTCGAACGGCTATCGCCCACCTGGGAAATCCGGGAATGCGGCCATGAGCACACCTTGCTCATGATCGGATTCCACCCGCAGGCCGATCTGCCACTGCTGTTCCCACACGCTACGTCACCGCTGGCCGCGACCTAATTCAGCGGCATCATCCGCGGCGTTAGGGGCGAGCGCCGCCGTACCGGCTACCCGCATCGGGATATCTACCCGGACGAGATCTACGTCGAGATCGCGGCCGGCAGGGTCGTGCGAATGGATGCTGGACTTGCGCGCGGTGCCGGACCAGACCGAGGAAGAATGGCGCCAGTCGGTGCCTTTCTTCCTGTGGAAGTACTATCCGCGACCGGCGCCCGGCTAGCTACGCCGCCTCCGCCGCCGGATGCGCCTGTTTTCGATACAAGAACTCCAGCACCGCCTTGCGATGCTCGGTATAGCGCGCATCCTGCGCCAGCGCCACCCGGTCGCGCGGCCGCTCCAATCCCACCTCGACGATCTCGCCAATGGTCGCAGCCGGCCCATTGGTCAACATCACGATCCGATCCGACAGCAGCACCGCCTCATCCACATCGTGCGTCACCATCACGACAGTCGATCTTGTCGCCGCCACGATCTTGAGCAGCTCATCCTGCAAATGCGCCCGCGTCAGCGCGTCGAGCGCGCCGAACGGTTCATCCATCAACAGCACCTTCGGCTCCATCGCCAGCGCTCGCGCGATCCCGACGCGCTGCTTCATGCCGCCCGATATCTCATGCGGCCGCTTCCCCTCCGCGCTCGACAGGCCCACCAGCGCCAGCGCAGCCAGCGTGCGTTCGCGCAGCTGGGCGCGGGTCTCACTAGCACCAAACACCCGCTCGACCCCGAGATGGATATTCTCGTAACAGGTCAGCCACGGCAGCAGCGAATGATTCTGGAACACCACCGCCCGCTCCGGCGACGGTCCCGCGATCTCGCGATTCGCGCACAGCAGCACGCCCGCAGATGGTTTCAACAAGCCAGCGATCAGGTTCAGCAAGGTCGACTTGCCGCATCCCGAGTGCCCGATCAGCGTGATGAACTCCCCCTTGCGCACCGCGAGATCGATCCCCTGCAGCGCCTGGAACACGCCCTTCTTCGTGTGAAACGCCATCTCCACGCCGGTGATGTCGATGAATTTGCTTTGAACGTCATCCATGATCGCCCTCCTTGATCAGTTAGCCACTTGTTCATGCGTCAGCGCCCGCGCCAGCGCCACCAGCGCCTGCTCCAGCAGCAGGCCCACCACGCCAATCACAACGATGGCGATGATGATGTTCGCCACGTTCAGGTTGTTCCACTCGTCCCACACCCAGAAGCCGATGCCCACGCCGCCGGTCAGCATCTCGGCCGCCACGATCACCAGCCACGCGGTGCCGATGGCGAGGCGCACGCCGGTCAGGATGTAGGGCAGCGCCGACGGCAGCAGGATCTTGGTCAGGATCTTCCACTCCGACAGGTTCAGCACGCGCGCCACGTTCATGTAATCCTGCGGCACGCGCTGCACGCCGACCGCTGTGTTGATGATCATCGGCCAGATCGAGCAGATGAAGATCGACCAGATCGCCGCCGGATCGGCCGACTTGAACACCAAGAGGCCAATCGGCAGCCAGGCCAGCGGCGACACGGGTTTCAACAGGCTGATGATCGGACCGAACATGCCGCTCACGAAACGCACCCGCCCGATGATGAAGCCCAGCGGAATGCCAACCAGCGCCGCCAGCCCGAAGCCCACCGCCACCCGCTTGAGCGAAGCCAGCACGTTCCAGCCGATGCCCTGGTCGTTCGGACTGTTGTGATAGAACGGATCGGCGAACAGCTTGAGCGCCTCCTGGAAAGTCACCAGCGGCGACGGGAAGCTCTCGTTGCGGGTCGCGATCAGCTGCCACACCAGCACCACGAAGGCGATGCCCACCAGCGGCGGCAGGACAGCCTTCACCGCCCTGGCGAACGGCTGCGTTCCACGCACGACGGACGCCGGCTTGCGCGCGGGAGGCGCGGCGCTGGCGGCAGGCGCATCGACGGCAAGCGGCAATGTGACGACGTTGGCGCCGCCGGCGGGCGGCGCATGGCGTTCGGATTTCAGGATAGCGTTCATGGCATTCCCCTATTCAGACAAGATGACAGTCAGACCCTGACCTTGAACGAAGCGGCATAGGCTTTCGGGTCCTTGCCGTCCCACACGCTGCCGTCCATCAGTTTCGAGCTGCGCATCGGGCTGGAAGGCACCGGCGCCTTGGCCAGCGTTGCCGCGTCCTTGTACAACGCGACCTGGTTGACCGCGCTGGCCACGGCCAGGTAGTCCGGATCCTGCTTGAGCAGGCCCCAGCGGCGATGCTGGGTCATGAACCACATGCCGTCCGACAGGTACGGGAAGTTGACCGCACCGTCGTTGTAGAACTTCATGTAGTTCTGGTCGTCCCAGGTCTTGCCGAGTCCATTCTGGTAGCGGCCCATGATGCGCTGGTCGATCGCGTCCTTGCTGGTGTTGACGTACGATTTGGCGGCGATGACCTCGGCCATCTTGTTCTTGTTGGCCATCGAGGCGTCAATCCAGCGGCCGGCTTCGATGATGGCTGCCATCATGGCGCGGCAGGTGTTCGGGTGCTTCTTCGCGAACTCCAGCGTCGAGCCCAGCACCTTTTCCGGATGGTCGCGCCAGATGTCCTGGGTCGTGACGGCGGTGATGCCGATGCCGTCCATGATGGCGCGGTGGCCCCACGGCTCACCAACGCAGAAGCCGTCCATGTTCCCCACCCGCATATTGGCCACCATCTGCGGCGGCGGCACCGTGATGACTTTCGCTTCCTTCATCGGATTGATGCCGTTGGCGGCCAGCCAGTAGTACAGCCACATCGCGTGGGTGCCGGTCGGGAAGGTCTGGGCAAAAGTGAACTCGCGTTTTTCCGTGCGCATCACCTTGGCCAGCGACTGGCCATCCACGGCGCCCTGGTTCGCCAGTTGCTTCGAGAGCGTGATCGCCTGGCCGTTGTTGTTCAGTCCCATCAGCACGGCCATGTCCTTGCGCTGTCCGCCAATGCCCATCTGGACGCCGTACAGCAGCCCGTACAGCACGTGGGCGGCATCCAGGTCGCCATTCGCCAGCTTGTCGCGCACGCCGGCCCACGATGCTTCCTTGCTCAGCACGAATTTCACGCCATACTTCTTGTCGAAACCCAGCATCGAAGCCATCACCACCGACGCGCAATCGGTCAGGGGAATGAACCCGATCTTGATCTCGGTCTTTTCCGGCTTGTCCGATCCTGCCGCCCACACGCCGCCCGTTGCCAGCCCCATCAAGCTTCCTCCCGCTACCAGACCTGCGCCATGAAGGACCTTCCTGCGCGTGACATCGACTTCGCCGACATCCGCCGTCGCTACGCTCTCCGCTTCAAGCTTCTGATTTTTCATCGCAATCCCAATCTAGTCAGGCAAAAAAAAAAAGACGCATACCCGGCATGAACGTAGTCATGTCCCGGTAGACGTCATTGTCTTGGTGGGCGCTGCCCTCGTTGGCGGCGCACGCAGCGCTCCATTGCGCTGATGATGGTGACGCAATCTTCATGCCAGGCAAACGTACAGAGTGAGCCACGATCCTCTGCAGCGCCGGCGCACCGCGGGATGGCGCAAACTGCACACTGCAATTGCGCAGCGCATCATTTTGGACAGGCTGTTGCGTCAGGCCCAGAGAAGCTGCAAATACACGCTTCTACTACCCCACCTGTCGTGCTAGGATGAATTGTTGCTATGTGAAAACATCAGTTGTTTTCAATCGTGCGCCGCTTGTCTATACGTGGCATGCATGTAAAATAAATAACGTCCTGGACGCAGCCAGACTTGAAGGTCTCGTTGCCGCCCCGGGTCCCGAATTCGACGCTTTGTACTGGCATCCGCATGTCACGCATTTATTGTCCGCTCTACCCCTGCCTGCGTTATCCCGACGACATGCCGGTGCGGCCCAGTTGCCAGTCAGCTCATCATCCTGCTCAGCGCGCCCGGCGCGCCTGAACGGCACACCATCTTCGTATTACGCCCGGCTCACGCCGGCCACTCATCATTGATTTGCCAGTCTCCATTCGGGACGGCGCTGGAGTTAACCATGAATACCGAACACACCGAACGCCACCATTCTCCAATCCATGCCGCGACGGCGGTCGACCGCAGCAACCCGCGCGCGCCGAGACGCGGCATCGCCAAGGACATCGTCTCCAGTGGCCGCCGCCTGCGCACCCGCATCGGCGTCATCGCCGCTGCATGCATCGGCCTGACCGCGCTGCTGATCGCCTTCGAGTAAGCGCCTCGCCGCAAGACACCCGGTTGTCGACTCGATCACGGCTGGGCTATACTGCCCCGCATCATCGTCAATCGGGATCGCATGCAGTTCCAGGACACACGTCAGCACGCACCTTATCGTGCAACGAGCGCACCCCTGCGCCGGGTGCTGGCCTGCCTGTGCGCGCTGATCCTTGCCCTGCAGCTCGTGGGCGCCTCGTTCCACGACCATGACCTGTCCGAACAGCTGTCCGACTGCGTCAGCTGCCAGATCGCTTCCCATTCCACCGCCGACCTTCCAGCGGCATCGCCACAACTGCTGGCGCTCTTCCTCGTCATCGCCTTCGTCCTCGCGCGCCTGCCGCGCCCCGCGCCGGTCGTCCTGCGCCGCTACCTGATTCCTTCCCGCCAGGCGCCTCCGCGCCACTGATCCGTCTTTGAATTCCTCGCAGGCCGCGTCAAACCGGCCTGCGCTCGCGCATGCGCGTTCGCGCACGGCGTGTGACCACTGCTTCAGTTTCACCACAAAGGACCACGATGACCATGACTACCCCTGCCCTGGAAGCAAACGGCGTGACCGTCGCCTACCAGTCCACGCCCGTGCTCAACGAGCTGTCACTGCGCGTCGCGCGCGGCGAGATCTACGCCCTCCTGGGCGGCAACGGCGCCGGCAAGTCGACCACCATGAACACCTTCCTCGGCTTCACGCTTCCCCGCTCCGGCAGCGTGCGCGTGTGCGGCATCGACGTCGCCGCCGACCCGCTGGCGGCGCGCGGCCAATTGGCCTACGTGCCGGAAAACGTCGCCTTGTACGAGCACCTGGACGCGCGCGAAAACATCGAATATTTCCTGCGCCTGGCAGGCAGCAGCTGGACCGCCACCAGCATCGACGAGGCCCTGGACGCCGTGCGCCTGGATGCCTCGGCCTGGCGGCGGCGCCTGGGCGGCTACTCGAAAGGCATGCGCCAGAAAGTCGCGATCGCGCTGGCCGTGGCGCGCCAGGTGCCGGTGCTGCTGCTGGACGAGCCCACTACCGGCCTCGATCCCCAGGCCACCAGCGAGTTCAACGCCCTGCTGCAAGGCCTGCGTGCACGCGGCAGCGCGATCTTCATGGTCACCCACGATTTACTGGGAGCGGCCGAGGTGGCCGACCGCATCGGTTTTCTCGAGCGCGGCCATATCAGCCACGAAGTCGCGGCCAGCGGAGAAGAACGCTATGAAGTGCGCGACCTCTACCGGCGCTATGCGGGTACGAGCCAGGCGAAGGACGCGGCATGAGCGCCGCCCTGATGCAAGCGCTGCCCGCCATCGCCCGCAGCGAATGGCGCGCCATGCTGCGCAACCAGGTGGCGGTGGCCGCCGGCATCCTGATGCTGGCGCTGACCCTGGCCGCGATCCTGGTCAGCCATGAACGCGTCGACGCCGTGAACGCCGAGCGCGCGCGCTTTCAGGACACGGCCGACGAACAGTGGAATAACCAGCCCGACCGCCACCCGCACCGCGTGGTGCATTATGGGCACTACGTGTTCCGCCCACTGAGTCCCCTCGCCTTCTTCGACTTCGGCGTCGATCCCTTCACCGGCAACACGCTGTTCCTCGAAGGCCACCGCCAGAACAGCGCCAACTTCAGCGACGCCGGCCAGTCCTCGGTGCTGCTGCGCTTCGGCCAGCTCACCCCGGCCTTCGTGCTGCAGGTGCTGACGCCCTTGCTGATCGTGTTCCTGGCCTTCGGCAGCGTGGCGCGCGAGCGCGAGCGCGGCCAGTTGCGCCTGCAGATCGTGCAGGGCATCCCCGGCGCGACCCTGTTGCTCGGCAAGCTGGCCGCGCACGCCGGCGTGGCGCTGCTGCTCGGCGCGCCCGCCTTCGTCGCGCTGATCGCGATCGCGGCGCTGCATCCGGCCGTGGCGCCGCAGGCGCTGACGATGCTGATCGGGTATGCGCTCTACCTGCTGCTGTGGGTGGCGGCGGCGGTGCTGGTGTCGAGCAGCCTGCCGCGTGCGCGCGACGCCTTGCTGGCCCTGGTGGCCGGCTGGATCGTCACCGCGATCCTGCTGCCGCGCGTGATGCCCGACTTCGCCGCCGGCGACGTCGGCCGGCCGAGCCGCATCGAAACCGAGGTCGCGATCCACGAACGCCTGGCCGCGATCGGCGACAGCCACGATCCCATTGACCCCTACTTCAACGCCTTCCGCGCGCGCACCCTCGAGAAATACGGGGTGCAGCGGGTCGAAGAACTGCCGGTGAACTATGGCGGCCTGTTGATGGCCGAGGGCGAGCGCATGACGAGCGAACTGTTCGACGAATTCATGCGCGCCGACTTCGCGCGCCAGCGCGAAGAGAACGCGATCGTGCACTCTGCCAGCCTGTTCAGCCCAGTGATCGCGCTGCGCCGCATGTCGACCGCGCTGGCCGGCACCAACCTCGACAGCCACGCGCGCTTCCTGGTCGAGGGAGAAAAATACCGCTACGCTTTCGTCCAGTCGCTCAACGGCCTGCACGCCAACGTCGTCTCGCCGCAAGGCGCCGGCGACGGACGCATCGACAAGCACCATTGGGACGACACGCCGCGCTTCGGCTATGCGCCCGCCCCCTACGCCGAGGTGGCCGCCCGCCACGCCTGGCCGGCCTTCGCCGTGTTGGGCGGGTGGTTGCTGGTCCTGACCGGCGCCGGCCGTGTGATCGCGAAACGCCTCGAAAGGAAGGCCAAATGAACACGCTGAAATTTGAACTCCGCCAGATCGCGCATTCCCGGCTGGCCGTCGGCGCCATCGTGCTGCTGGCGCTGTTGTGCGCGTTGTCGATCTGGACCGGCCTGCAGGCCGTGAGCCAGCAGCGCGCCGCGCTCGAGCGCATCGCCGCCAGCCACGCGCAGGACTATGCCGCCATCGCCGCCAAGCAGCTCAAGAGTGGCGCGGCCGAAGCCGGTTCGGTCGGCTACTACCTGCCGCACCTGACGGTGAACCCGCCATCGCCGCTGGCCTTCGTGGCCATCGGCCAGCGCGACCTGCAGCCGCAGGCCCTGCGCGTGCGCCTGCTCGGCCTGCACTCGCAGCTGTACGAGTCCGAAGCCATCAACCCCGAGCTGGCCATGCCGGGCCGCTTCGACTTCGCCTTCGTGCTGGTCTTCCTGGCGCCACTGTTCGTGATCGCGCTGATGCACGACCTGGTCTCGAGCGAGCGCGAAGCTGGCCGCCTGCGGCTGCTGGCGTCGCTGCCCGCGGCGGCGGCCAACACCTGGCGGCGCAGGGTCGGCTTGCGCTATGGCCTGGTATGGATGGCCGCACTGCTGCCGGTGGCCTGCGGCGCGCTGGTGGCCGGCGCCGGGCTGGCGGGCTTCGCGGCGATCGCGCTGGTGGCCACGCTCTATCTCGCCTTCTGGTTCGGCCTGGCCGGCTGGGTGGCCGCGCGCGCGCGCACCTCGAGCAGCAGCGCCGCGATCCTGCTGGCCTGCCTGGTCGGCCTGACGATGATCCTGCCGACGCTGGCCGATGCAGCGATCGCGCGCCTGTCGCCGGTCTCCAAGGGCGTCGAGCTGGCGCTGGCGCAGCGCCAGGCCGTGCACTCCGGCTGGGACATCCCGAAGCCCGAGACGTTCGAGAAATTCTTCCGCACCCACCCCGAGTGGAAGGATACGCCGCCGGTCGAAGGACGTTTCCACTGGAAGTGGTATTACGCGATGCACCAGGCGGGCGACGATGCCGTGGCCGCCGACGTCGCGCTGTACCGCGCCAGCATGCAGGCGAGGGAAAGCTGGACCGCGCGCGTCGGCCTGGTGCTGGCGTCGGTGAACGTGCAGGTGCTGCTGCACCGGCTGGCCGATACCGACCTGGCGGGGCAGCTGGCCTACCAGGACCGCATCGCGGCGTATCACACGCGGCTGCGGCGCTTCTTCTATCCGTATCTGTTCGAGGAGCGGAGGATGACGCAGGACGATCTGGCCAGGCTACCACGGTATGAGCATGTGGCATCGGGTTCGAGCATGCCGTCAGGACAGTTGCTGGCGCTGGGCCTGCTGGCGCTCGCATTGCTCGCGACCGGGCTACGCAAGCTGCGCGCGTAGGGTGGACGAAAAAAGCCAACCCTCAGGTTGGCTTCTTCATCGTCGTGACGTCAGGCTGGAATCAGAATTCTTCCCAACCGTCGCCCACGTCCGCGGTTTCGGCCTTCTTCGGCTTCCCAGCCGCAGCCGCAGCCGCAGCCGCAGCCGCACCCGCCTCCGCCTTCGGCTTGGCCGACGCGGGGGCATTGGCCGGCTTCGCGGCCGCCTTCACCGGCGCCTTCGCCACCACCGCCGGCAAGGTCGTGGTCACGCGCGGCGCCGCGGCGCTGGCGCGGCTGGCGCCCGCCTGATTCAGCTTGAACGCGCCCACGGTCTGCGCCAGCGCGGTCGCCTCTTCCTGCAGCGAAGCCGCCGCAGCCGACGCTTCTTCTACCAGCGCCGCGTTCTGCGTGGTCACCTGGTCCATCTGGGCCACGGCGCCGTTGATCTGCTCGATGCCGGCGGTCTGTTCCTGGCTGGCGGCGGTGATCTCGGACATGATGTCGGTCACGCGGTTCACGCTCTGCACGATTTCCTGCATCGTGGCGCCGGCGCGCTCGACCAGCTCGGAGCCGTGGTGCACCTTGTCCACCGAGTCGTCGATCAGGAGCTTGATTTCCTTGGCGGCAGCCGCCGAGCGCTGGGCCAGGCTGCGCACCTCGCCCGCCACGACCGCGAAGCCGCGGCCCTGCTCGCCGGCGCGCGCCGCTTCGACCGCGGCGTTCAACGCCAGGATATTGGTCTGGAAAGCGATGCCGTCGATGACGGCGATGATGTCCACGATGCGGGTCGACGAGGCGTTGATCGCGCCCATGGTCTGCACCACCTGCTCGACCACCGCGCCGCCCTTGCCCGCCACTTCCGAGGCCGAGGTAGCCAGGGCGTTGGCCTGGCGTGCGTTGTCGGCGTTCTGCTTCACGGTCGAGGTCAGCTCTTCCATCGACGATGCGGTTTCTTCCAGCGAACCGGCCTGCTGCTCGGTGCGCGACGACAGGTCCAGGTTGCCGGCCGCGATCTGGCTCGAGGCAGTGGCGATATTGTCGGTGCCGGTGCGGACCTGGCTCACGATCTTCACCAGCGAATCGTTCATGTCCTTCAGCGCCTGCAGCAGGCGGCCGGTCTCGTCCTTCGAGGTCACTTCGATGGTCTGGGTCAGGTCGCCCTGGGCCACGGCGCCGGCGATCGCGACCGCCTGCTCCAGCGGACGCACGATGGCGCGCACCAGCACCCAGCCGACGAAGGCGGCCATGATCAGGCCGAACACCAGGCCGGCCAGGCAGACCGCGCGCACGATCTCGAAGGTCGATTGCGAGGCCTGGTATTCCTTCAGCGCGCCGTCCTGCTGTTCCTTGACCAGCTTGGCGCCGAGATCGGCGACCGGCAGGTACAGCCTGGTCATCGGGCCATTGAGCTGGGCGATGGCGCCGGCATTGTCGCCAGCGCGGAGCGCGGCCATCGCCGGGCGGATACCCTGCTCGACGAAGACCTTGCGCGCCTCGGTGAATTGTTCATACAGGGCCTGCTCGCCGGCGCTCATCGGCATCTGGCGGTAACTGTCGAGGATCTTGCTGATCGCCACGATATTCGCATCGACCGTTTCGAGCGCGGCATTGCGCGTACCGGCATCTTCCAGGTTGACCGCCTTGGCGACCGTGAGCTGGTTGGTGGTGATCAGCTGGGTGACCTGGCCCACCTGGCCGAGGCCCACCAGGCGGTGGTCGTACATCTGCTTGAGTTCGGTATTCGCGATGCCGAGGTTGTAGATGCCGATGACCGCGCCGGCGACCAACTCGACCGCCAGGAAGGCGATGACGAAGATGAGGCGCGACTTGATGCTGAGATGTTTGAACATGATTCGCTGGCCTTAAGCCCATGGATAAAAAATGTGGTATCCATTGGATTATAGAAACATTGCTCCCTTTATGGGAAGCATTGAGTATTTCCTTGCGTTATCACTCATCTTCCGTCGCCGTGCAGCAACAGATACCCGACAAGGCCAGCGGAACGCGGGCATCGTCGGTCCAAATGCGCTGGAGGCATAAGCAAATGTGACATTAACACTACGGCAAGGCAACTTTGCCGATAGAATGGCGCGATTCCTTGCTTCAACCGAGTGTCATGACCTTTCCCGTCCTCCTTAACCTGACCCTTGCCCTGGCCATCTGCGCACTCCTGTATGGCATGCAGGCGCGCCATGCGTCGTTCACCAAGCGCGTGTTCGCCGGCCTCGGGCTCGGCGTCGTGCTCGGCGCCGGGCTGCAAGCCGTGTATGGCGCCGGCTCGAGCGAGATCGTGGCGACCACTGCCTGGCTCGACGTGATCGGCAGCGGCTACGTCAAGCTGCTGCAAATGATCATCATCCCGCTGATCATGGTGTCGATCGTGCAGGCCATCCTCAAGCTGCGCGACGCCGCGTCGCTCGGCAAGATCAGCACCCTCACCATCGGCATCCTCCTGATCACGACCGTGGTCGCGGCCATCATCGGCATCGCGATGGCCAAGCTGTTCGGCCTGTCGGCCGTGGGCCTGACCGCCTCGAGCGCCGAAGTCGCGCGCGGCGAATACCTGCAGGGCAACCTGGCCACGGCGCAGCAACTGTCGCTGCCGTCGCTGCTGCTGTCCTTCATTCCGGCCAATCCCTTCCTCGACATGACGGGCGCGCGCAAGACCTCGACCATCGCGGTGGTGGTGTTCGCAGTCTTCATCGGCGTCTCGGCGGTCGGCATTGCCGGCAAGAAGCCGGAAGTGTTCCAGTCCTTCAGCGGCTTCGTGCACGTGGCCCACGTGATCGTGATGCGCATGGTGACCCTGGTGCTGCGCCTGACCCCGTTCGGCGTGTTCGCCCTGATGGCCAAGATGGTGGCCGGCTCCAGCCTGCAGGACATCCTGGGCCTGCTCAATTTCGTGGTCGCCTCGTATGCGGCGCTGGCGCTGATGTTCTGCGTGCACCTGGCGATGGTGGCCGGCGTCGGGCTCAATCCGCTGCGCTACGTGAAGAAGATCTTCCCGGTGCTGGTGTTCGCCTTCACCTCGCGCACCAGCGCCGGCTCGATCCCGATGAGCGTGGCGACCCAGACCGCGCGCCTGGGCACGCCGGAGGGCACGGCCAACTTCGCCGCCTCGTTCGGCGCCACCATCGGCCAGAACGGCTGCGCCGGCATCTATCCGGCGATGCTGGCGGTGATGATCGCGCCAACGGTCGGCATCGATCCGTTCACGGCCGCGTTTCTCTTGCCACTGCTGGCGATCGTCGCCTTCGGCTCGATCGGCGTGGCCGGAGTCGGCGGCGGCGCCACCTTCGCGGCCCTGATCGTGCTGTCGGCGATGGACTTGCCGGTGGCGCTGGCGGGCCTGCTGATCTCGGTGGAACCATTGATCGACATGGGCCGCACGGCGCTCAACGTCAGCGGCTCGATCGCGGCCGGCAGCGTCACCAGCCGGGTGCTGGGCCAGACCGATATGCGGGTGTTCCAGGACGATGCCGACGTCAACCTCGACGGCGACGAACAGGCCGTGTAAGCACGCCTAACCATCGCCGCGGGCGGCAGCAATCGTGCGCTGACGCCCTGCCGAATCCGTCATGATGACGCCATGCTAACTTTTCGGCGGACGACGATGGAGCAGAAGTGGCCTCAGGAAATCTGGCTGGTCCGGCATGGGCAAAGCGCGGGCAATGTCGCGCGTGACCTGGCGGAAGCCGCCGCCGGGCACCGCATCGACATCGCCGATCGCGACGTCGACGTGCCGCTGTCCGAACTGGGCGAGCGCCAGTCCGAAGCCCTGGGCGCCTGGTTCGCCGCCCTGCCGCCGCACCAGCGGCCCAATGTGGTGCTGCACTCGCCCTATGTCCGCGCGGCCGAGACCGCCAACATCCTGATGCAGCGCCTGGAGCGCGACGAACTGCTGTGCGTGCTGTCCGACGAGCGCCTGCGCGAGAAAGAATTTGGCGTGCTCGACCGTCTTACGACGCACGGCATCGCCCACCACTTCCCCGACCTGTACGAGCAGCGCCAGCACGTCGGCAAGTTCTATTTCCGCCCGCCCGGCGGCGAAAGCTGGTGCGACGTCATCCTGCGCCTGCGCAGCGTGATGGACACGCTCGAGCGCGACTTCTGCGGCGAACGTGTGCTGATCGTCGCGCACCAGGTCACGGTTAACTGCTTCCGCTACCTGTTCGAACACTTGAACGAGGCGCAGATCCTGGACTTCGACCGCGCCGGCGACGTGCCCAACTGCTCGGTCACGTCCTATGAGTTCGACCCCGACAAGGGCAAGCGCGGCGACCTGGCCGTGCGCCTCGTGAACTTCGTGGCGCCGCTGGAGGCCACCGGCACCCCGGTCACCGTCGCCAGGGATGTGCCGACCTCGCCCAAGGCTTGACGCCCGCCATGGATTCCGGCAATCACACCGTGCACGACCTGGACGCCGCCTGCCTGGCCGCGTGGCCGCTGCCGCAACCCGAGGCCGAGGGCGACAAGGAGTTGCGCGGTCACGTCCTGGTGCTGGGCGGCTCGCGCGAAATGCCGGGCGCCATCATCCTGGCCGCCACCGCGGCCCTGCGCGCCGGCGCCGGCAAGCTGACCATCGCGACCGGGGCCAGCGTGGCCCAGTTGGTGGCGCTGGCGATGCCCGAGGCGCGCGTGATCGGCCTGACGGAAAACGACACCGACGGTTTCCACCTCGACGCACTTGGCAGCCTGGATCCGCTGGCCGACAAGGTCGACGCGGTGCTGGTCGGCCCCGGCATGCGCGACGCCCCATGCACCGCGCGCCTGGTGCACGCGCTGCTGCCCCGCCTCGACGAATCGGGCGTCGGCCTGGTGCTCGACGCCTGCGCGATGGACGTCATGCTGCACATGCCGCACGACTGGCCCGAAGGCAAGCCGATGCGCTTCGAGCGGCCAGTCATCATGACACCGCACTGCGGCGAAATGGCGCACCTGACCGGCCTCGAGAAAGACTGCATCGTCGGCCAGCCAGACGCCCCGGCGCTGCAGGCGGCGCGCGACTGGAATGCGGTGATCGCGCTCAAGGGCGCACGCACGGTGATCGCGGCGCCGGACGGCACGCTGTGGCAACACAAGGGCGCGGGCAATATTGGCCTGGCCATCTCGGGCTCAGGCGACGTCCTGGCCGGCATCATCGCCGGCCTGCTGGCGCGCGGCGCCGCGCCGGAACAGGCGGCCTGCTGGGGCGTGGCATTGCACGCGCGCGCCGGCGACCGCCTGGCAGAGCGCCTTGGCACCTTGGGATATTTGGCGCGAGAAATTTCTATGGAAGTACCCGCGCTGCTGGAACAGATCGGGCACGCCGACCACGTCAAGCATAGCGCCGATGACAGGAACGTCCGGGCCGTGCCTGGGGACGAACAGCTGGGGGCTTGACGCCCGGCTGACGAAAACTCTGTAAAAAATGTTACGGAGTGGAGCAAGAGTGCGGTATCTAACGAACCGGCAGACGGGCTTCCGGTCTAATGGGCACAGTTGGATTGAAGTACGCACCGGGGCCGCGTATTCCGTCGGTTCCCTGAGTGTTCCGCCCTTAAATTGCAAAGGGGTCGGAACTAACTGGCGCCGCAGACCTTCCAGCGCCTCACCACAATGAGCTGGAAACTTCGGCACGAAGATAGACGTAAAACGAGGAGTCAACAATGAATGCAATGACCAAAGCACCAAAAATCCTGCTGACCGCCGCTGTCCTGGCATCCCTGCTGGGCGCCTGCAAGAAGGACGACGCAGCGACCACCACCACCCCGGCCGACACTTCGGCGACCATGCCAAGCAGCACCTCGGGCGCCACCGGCACCACGGGTGACGTGGGCACCGGCGCAACCGGCACCGGCACCACCGGCACCGGCACCACCGACATGGGCACCAGCGGCACCACCGGCGCGACCGGCACCGCCGGCGACACCAGCGGCGCGACCGGCACCATGGACACCACCACGCCGCCAACCACCACCGATCCGGCGACCACCACCACCACCACGCCGCCGACCGGCACCACCGGCCAGTAATCGATTGGGCGATTCACCGAACGACGCCCTGCTTGCAGGGCGCGCTCGGAACAGCGTTCCACGCAAGACCAGCACCCGGCTCCTCACGGCCGGGTTGTTTTTTTTCAGGCCCGCATCCGCCGCAGCCGGCTAGCCCGTCGTGCGCATCCTGGCTGCGACGTCGCGGATCAGATTCTCCACCATCGTGAAATCGGCCGGCTTGGTCAGGTGATGATCGAACCCCGCCTCGCTCGACCGTCGCCGATCCTGCTCCGCCCCCATCCCGTCAGCGCCACCAGCGTCGCGTTTTCCATGCCCGGGATGCGGCGCATCGATTCGGCCGCCTCATGGCCGCTCATGTCGGGCAGGCCGATATCCAGGAACACCACCTGCGGCAGGTCTTCGCCGGCGAGGCGCAACGCCGCGGCGCCGTCGTTGGCGACGCTGACGGTGTGGTCGTTCATTTCGAGCAGGGCTTGCAAGGTCTCGGCCGCGTCGACATTGTCGTCCACCACGAGGATGCGCAGCACGCCGCCCGGCGTGGCGGCGACCCGCGCAGCGGCCGGTTCGGGCGCGGCGCGGGTCCCCGCCATGCCGGGCGCCTCGGCCAGCGCATCCTGCGGCAACGGCAGCCACACCGTGAACTGGCTACCCATGCCGGCGCCGGCGCTGCTGGCCGTCACCCGGCCGCCATGCAGCTTGACCAGGCGCTGGACCAGGTTCAGGCCCACGCCCAGGCCGCCCTGCGCCATCTCGGTGCCGAGATGGGCCTGGGCATACATGTCGAACACCGTCTCGAGCGCCGGGCCGGCGATGCCGATGCCGTTGTCCGACACCGTGAGCGCCACCTCGTTCGCCTCGACCCGCGCCGCAAGCTCGATCGCCCCGCCCTGCGGCGTGTACTTGGCCGCGTTGTTGAGCAGGTTGCTCAGGACCTGGGCCACGCGGTGGCGGTCGGCGTGCAGCGCCAGCGGCGCTTGCGGCAGGCGCAAGGCCAGCGCGTGCTTGCGCGCATCGACCAGCGGCATGCTCATGTCGACCGCCTCGCGCACCACGTCGGCCAGCAGCACGCGTTCCAGGCGCAAGGTCACCTTGCCCTCGGCCAGGCGCGCCATGTCGAGCAGGTCGTCGACCAGGTGCACCATGTGGTCGACCTGGCGCCGCATGATGGCCTGCACGTCGCCGCTGGCGGCGCCGATGCGCATCAGCTCCAGGCCCGAGCGGATCGGCGCCAGCGGGTTGCGCAGCTCGTGCGCGAGCGTGAACAGGAAGTCGCTTTGTGCGCGGTTCTTCTGTCCCAGTTCGCTGGCCAGGCGCTGCAGCTCCTGCTCCGCGCACTTCTGGCTGTCGATGTCGAGGGTCACGCCATCGAAGCGCTCCGGCTGGCCGTGCTTGCCCAGGCCGCACCAGCCGATCGCGCGCAGCCAGCGCTGCGCGCCGCCGGCCACGGTGCGGAACTCCTGGTCGAGCGGCGCGCCGGAGCGCACCGTGTGTTCCACGCTCGCGGCCAGACGTTCCCGGTCTTCCGGGGCGACCGCCGCCAGCAGCGCATTCACCGACGCCTGGCGCGGGCCATCCAGGCCGAAGTGCACCGCCATTTCGGCGTTGAGCTGGAACTCGGTGAACGGCGCATCGGCGTACCAGACGCCGATGTCGCCCGCCTCGGACACCCGCTCGAAGCGCTCCTGCAGGGTCTTGCGCACCTGAATGTCGATCACCGTGCCAACATAGCCATCCGGCTCGCCCGCCGCGCTCAGGCGCGGCATGCCGGAGTCGATGAACCAGCGGTAGCTGCCGTCGTGGCAGCGCAGGCGGTAGTCGAACGAGAACGGCTCGCGCGCCGCGTTCGCGGCCAGGAAGATCTCGCCGGCGCGGCCGCGGTCCTCGGGATGGACATTGTCGAGCCAGCCCAGGCCCAGGTCCTGCTCCGGCGTTCGGCCGGTGTAGTCGTACCAGCGCTGGCTGAGATAAGTGCACCGGCCGTCATTGTCGGTGGTCCACAACATCGCCGGCGAGGCGTCGACCAGGGCCCGCACATGGGCTTCGCGCGCGCGCGCATCGTGCTCCATCTGGCGCCGCTCCCGCCCCATGGCCACCTGGGTTTGCACCCGGGCCAGCAGCTCGTTGGCCGAGAACGGCTTGACCAGGTAGTCGTCGGCGCCGGCCTGCAGGCCTTCGACCTTGGCTTCCTCGCCGGCGCGCGCCGACAGCAGCATCACCGGCAGCAGGCGCAGCGCCTCGCTGGCGCGGACCCGCGCGATGAGGCCGAAGCCGTCGAGCTTCGGCATCATCACGTCGCTCAGCAGCAGGTCGGGCGGGTCGGCCAGCGCGAGCTCGAACGCGGCCTGGCCGTCCGCGCACACGCGCACCTCTGCATGCGGCTCGAGCAAGGCCTTCAGGTAGGCGCGCATATCGTTGTTGTCGTCGGCGATCAGGATGCGCGCTCTGGCCTGGCCGGCGATGTCGACCGGGGCCGGCTGCCCCTCCTCCCGCGGTGGCGCCTCGGCGTCCGGCAGCCAGCGCAGCGCTTCCTCGACGAAGGCGGAACCCATGCGCTGGCGGTCTTCCATCGTGTCCGGCGCGTGCAGGATGCGGTCCTGCGGCAGGTGAGCGTGGCCGAACGGCAGGTCGACGTCGAAGCGCGTGCCTTCGCCGAACGTGCTGGTCACGGCGATGGTCCCGCCATGCAGGCGCACCAGTTCCTGGATCAGGGCCAGGCCGATGCCGGTGCCTTCATAGGTGCGCCCCGGCGCGCCCTCGATGCGGTGGAAGCGTTCGAACATGCGCGGCAGCTCGTGCTCGGGGATGCCGGTACCGGTGTCCTGCACCGACAGCCGCGCCATGCCGGCATGCTCGCGCAAGCTGACCGTGACGCTGCCGTTCAGGGTGAACTTGAAGGCGTTGGACAGCAGGTTGAAGACGATTTTTTCCCACATGTCGCGGTCGACGCACACCGGCTGGCCCAGGTCCTGCAGCTCGACCTTGTAGGCCAGGCCGCCCTTGGCCATGGCCGATTCGAACACGCCAGCCAGGTCGAGCGTCAGGTGCGCCAGGTCCACCGGCACGTAACTGGCCTGCACCCTGCCGGCCTCGATGCGCGAGAAGTCGAGCAGCGAGTTGACCAGCTTGAGCAGGCGCAGCGCGTTGCGGTGGGTAACTTCGATGCGCTTCCTCTGGGCAGCGCTCATGCTGCCCTCGGCGTCGGCCAGGGCGTCTTCGAGCGGGCCGAGGATCAGGGTCAGCGGCGTGCGGAATTCGTGCGATACGTTGGAAAAGAAGGCGGTCTTGGCGCGGTCGATCTTGGCCAGTTCCTCGGCGCGGCGCTGCTCCTGCTCGTAGGCGATGACGTTGCCGACCGCGGTGTTCACGGCGGCCCCCAGCAATTCATAGAAGTTGCGGTAGTCGGCGTCGAGCGCGCGGCGCACGCTCACGCCGGCGACCAGGAAGCCGAACAGCTCCTGCTGGCCCGGCAGCGACAGCGGCAGCACCAGCGCCGAGCGCGGCGGATCGTCGTAAGGTCCGCAGGCGGCGCCGGCGAGGCGCGCGGCGACGTCGTCGACCTGCGCCGCCGCGCCCGTGGCGGCGCAGCGCGCGAACGGCCAGCAATCGTCGTCCAGCGGCGCCGACCGCGGCGCCAGCGCGCAGTGCGGCGGCAAGCCGCCGCCGCCGCGCAGCTCCAGGATCCCGCTGTCCTGGTCGATCTGGTAGAACAGCATGAACGGCACGTCGGCCTCCATGCGCTCGCCATGCGCCGTCAGCTGCTGGCCGATCTCGGCCATCGAGCGGGTCGTCGCCAGGCCGGCGGTCAGGTCGCGCAACCCCTGGCTGCGGCGCGCGCCCAGCACCTGGGCCGTGGTTTCGGTAATCGGGTGAAAGATGCCGCCCACCGTCCCCGACTCGTCGCGGATCGGCGAGAACGAGAACGTCATGTTCGCTTCCTCGAGATAGCCGCTGCGGTCGAGGAACATCTGCTGATCCTTGATGTAGGCGCCGTCGCCCTGGTGGGCGCGCTCGAAGGCCGCGCCCACCACCGGCAAGGCCGACGCCCATACCACCTTGAACGGCGCCCCCATCGACGCCGGATGCAGGTCGCCGCAGATCGGACGGTAGGCGTCGTTATAGATCTGGATGTCGTCCGGCCCCCAGCACACCAGGATCGGGAAGGTCGAGGACAGGCACAGGCTGACCGAGGTGCGCAGGCTCTGCGGCCAGTCCGACAATGGTCCGAGCGGCGTCTTCGACCAATCCATGCTGCGGATCAGTTCTCCCATCTCGCCGCCACCGGCGAGCCAGTTCAGGTCGGAATCGACAAGCGTGGAGGATGACGGGAGTGCGGACATGGTACGGGACCTTACGGCGGGAACGATAAAAGACGGATTCTTGACACCCTGTTCACTGCGGCGCATGCAGTCCGGCGTCAACTCATGCAGAGGGCATCCGCTATTAGACCATAACAACAGGAAATACCGGCGCAATATGGGCAAGTGCGCGGCGAGCGCATGCGGCTCGTCGTCGAAAAGACACGGCCAGCGCATGGCTGGCCGTGTCGGATCCAGGGCGGCAGGCGCCGCCCGCAGGTCGGGATCAGGCCGGCACGGCCTTGCCGCGGCCGGTCGCCAGGCGGCCGATGCGAACGATCACGCGGTAGACCAGGCGCACGAAGGTCAGGGTCAGGATCGCTTCGACGAAGGTCATCAGGAAGGCCGGCAGCGCGTTCCAGCGCTCTGCGCGCCGGCCATACTTGGCCAGCATGCGGTCGCGGGCGATCTCGATGCTGTCGTAGAAGGTCGGCACCACCAGCAGGGTCAGCACGGTCGAGGTGATCGTGCCGCCGATGATGGCGATCGCCAGCGGCTGGTAGAACTCGCCCGCGTCGCCGAAGGCCAGCGCCACCGGCAGCATGCCGGCGATCAGCGCGAAGGTCGTCATCAGGATCGGACGCAGGCGCTTGCGGCCGGCCGCCATCAGGGCTTCCTCGCGGTCCATGCCTTCGTGCTCGAGGGCGCGGGCGGCGTCCAGCAGCAGGATCGCGTTCTTGGCCACCAGGCCCATCAGCATGATGATGCCGATCATGCTCATCAGGTTGAGCGTGTGCCCCGTGATGATCAGCGCCACGACCACGCCGATCAGCGACAGCGGCAGCGACATCATCACGCCGATCGGCGCCGTGAACGAACCGAACTGCATCACCAGGATCAGGTACATCAGGGCGATGCCCGACAGCAGCGCGATGATCATTTCGGTGAACAGCTCCTGCTGGTCTTCACCCGAGCCGCCCAGCGCCAGGCCATAGCCCGGCGGGAAGTCGAAGGTGCGCGCCAGCTTCATGGCGTCGGCCGTGACCTCGCCCGGCGAACGTCCCTGGGCATTGGCGGACACGGTGATCATGCGCTCGCCGTTCTTGTGACGGATGGCCGACGGCCCCTTGCCCATGGTGATCTCGGCGATCTGGTCGAGCGGCACCATCATGCCGGTGCCGCCGACCGAGATCGGCAGGCGCTCGATGCTCTCGGTATTGACGCGGTCGTCCGGATGCAGGCGCACGGCGACGTCGCGGGTCTCGCTGGTCGGGTCGACCCAGTCGCCCACCTCGATGCCGGCGAAGGCCACGCGCAGCGACTGGGCGGCGTCGTTGACGGAGATGCCCATCATGTTCGCCAGGCCGCGGTCGAGCACGATCTGCAGCTCGTTCTTCGGATCCTGCTCGGACAGGGTGACGTCGACCGCGCCCGGCACTTCGCGCAGCTTGGCCATATAGGCATTGGTCAGTTCCATCAGCTTGCGCGAATCGGGGCCGCTGAATTCGATCTGCACCGGCTTGCCGTTTCCGCTCAGGTCGTCCATGACGACGTACTCGGCGCCGACCAGGCGGCTGATCTTCTGGCGCAGCTCGACCGCGACTTCGGAGGCGCTGCGTTCGCGCTGGCGGCGCTTGCCGATGTCGACATAGACGCGGCCGCCGTTCAGGTTGACGTTGCTGTTGGTGTCCTCGGCTTCGGGCAGGGTGCGCGCCAGCTCGGCGGCCGCCTCGACCTTGCGGCGGGCGTACTCGACGCTCGACGAGGCCGGCACGCGCACGTCGATCATGATCGTGCCCGAGTCCATCTTGGGCAGGAAGCTCGAGCCGCCGAACGTCGAGTGCAGGGCGATCGCGCCGACGAAGCTGGCCAGCGCCAGGAAGCCCATCCAGCGGCGGTGGTGCAGCGCCCAGGCGATCACGCGGCCATAACGGTCGGCCTGGTGGTCGAACCAGTGGTTGAACTTGTCCAGCACGCGACCGAGGCCTTTCTTGGGCGCGGTGTGGTGATCCGGCGGGTCGCCCCAGTAGGCCGACAGCATCGGGTCCAGCGTGAACGAGATGAGCAGCGACACGATCACCGAGCACGTCACGGTGAGCGCGAACGGACGGAACCACTCGCCGGACACGCCAGGCATGAAGGCCACCGGCACGAACACGGCCATGATGGAGAAGGTCGTGGCGGCCACGGCCATGCCGATCTCGGCGGTGCCTTCCAGCGCCGCGGTGCGGCGGTCGGAACCCATTTCCATGTGGCGCACGATGTTTTCGCGCACCACGATCGCATCGTCGATCAGCACGCCGATCGCCAGCGACAGGCCCAGCAGGGTCATGAAGTTGAGGGTGAAGCCGCACAGCCAGACCGCGATGAAGGCCGCCAGCACCGAGGTCGGCAGGGCCAGCGCGGTGATCAGGGTCGAGCGCCACGAGTTAAGGAAGGCATACACCACGAACACGGTCAGCACCGCGCCCAGTACCAGCGCCTCGATCACATTGTTCAGGCTCGACTGGGCATCCTCGCCGCCGTCGCGGGTGACTTCCAGCTTGGTGCCTTCGGGCAGGTGCTTGTTCGCTTCCTTGACGACTTCGTGCACCTTCTTGGCCAGGGACACGGTCGACGCGTCACGCGAACGGGAAATCTGCAGGCCGACGTTCGGCTTGCCGCTGCGCATGGACAGGCTGTTGATGTCGGCGAAGCCGTCCTGGATCTCGGCCACCTGGTTCAGGCGGACGATGGTGTCGCCATTGCGCTTGACCACGATCTGCGAAAAATCTTCGGGTCGCTCGATGCGGCCGACCAGGCGGATGCCCTTCTCATCCAGCTCGTCGCGCAGCTTGCCGACCGGCGCATTGGTATTGCCGCTACGCAGGGCGTTGGTGACCTCCGTGACCGAGACATTGAATTCACGCAGCTTCTCGGCGCGCAGCAGCACCGACAACTCGCGCCGCAGGGCGCCGTTGACGGCCACCGTCGAGACGCCGTCGATGGCGCGGAACTGGTCGGCCAGCACGTCCTCGGCGTAGCGCGAGATTTCGGCATGGCTCTGGGTGCTGGACGACAGGGCCAGCGACATCACCGGTTCCGCGGCCGGGTCGATGCGGCGCAGCACCGGCTCGCGCATTTCGATCGGCAGCTTGTAGCGCACCGCGGCGATGGCGTTGCGCACGTCGTCCGAGGCTTCGATCAGGTTGCGGTCGAAGTCGAACTCCATCCAGATCGTGGCGCCGCCCTCGTAGGAGTTGGAATTGACTTCGGTGACGCCCTGGATCGCCTGCATCTGCTTCTCGAGGCGGTTGGTGATCTCCCGCTCGGACGTCTCGGGCGAGGCGCCCGGATACGGGATGTCGACCACGATGACCGGGATGTCGACGTCGGGATTCTGGTTGACCCGCAGCTTGGACAGCGCGAGCAGGCCGATGGCCATCATCGCGACGATGATGACGATCGTCGCGACCGGTTTCTTGACACTGAAATTGGACAGGAACATGGTTTGTTTTCCTAGTTATTATTTCCCGTATTACTTGCCCTGGACCGGCGCATTCGCGCTGCCGGTCCCTGCCGCGCTGGCGACACGGGCCGCCGGCATGTCGACCTTCTGACCATCCTTCAGGTTCGAGCTCGGGGAACGCAGCACGACGTCGCCGGCGGCCAGGCCCTGCTTGATTTCCAGGTTGCCGGTGCGCGGGTCGCGCGCGCCCACCACCAGGTTGACCTTGGACAGGGTTTTATCCTTGATGCGCCAGGTGTGGCTGCTGTCGCCGACCCGCACCAGGGCCGATTCCGGCAGCATCAGGGCGTCGGTGGCGGCCGCGTCGACGCGGCCTTCGGCATACAGGCCGGCCACGCGCGGCTGGGCCTTGTCGGCGAAGCCCACCAGCACCTCGACCTGGCGGGTGACCGGGTTCGCAGCGGGGTCGATGCGCTTGACGATGCCGGCGAATCGCTGTTCGCCATAGCCGTTGACGCGGAAATTGACTTTCTGGCCGACCTTGACGGTGCTGACCGCATCGGCCGATACCGCGCCTTCGAAGCGCATGCTGGCCGGGTCGATGACTTTCACGAGTTCCTTGCCGATATTGGCGGTGTCGCCGTTGGAGACCTTGCGCTCGGAGACGATGCCGTCGAACGGCGCGCGCACGGTGGTGCGGGCCAGCTGCTGGCGCGCGGTGGCGACGCGGCTCCGGGCGCCGGACAGTTCACTCATGGCGTTGTTGCGCGCCATCTCGGCGTCGTCCAGGGCCTTGGCCGAGGTCATGCCGGAGGCGGTCAGGGTCTTCAGGCGCTCGAGCTGGCGGTTGGCCTGTTCCAGCGCCAGGCTGGCGGCGCGCTGCGCATCCTCGGCCGACGTCAGGGTGTCGCGGATCGAGGTTTCATCGAGACGCACCAGCACGTCGCCGCGCTTGACCGGCTCGCCGTTCTCCTTCAGCACCTGCAGCACGATGGCCGACACTTCGGCGCGCAGGTCAGCCTTGCGTTCGGGCTGGATCGAGCCGGTGATGACCGGGCCGGACGAGATCGAGTCGCTCTGGATCGTCAATACATCCTCGGGCGCCACCGTCAGCTGCGTGAGCTTGTTGTCCTTGGCCTGGCCGGGGGCCTTGGCGGAATCCTTGCCGCAGGCGACGAGGCTTGAAGCGATGGCTAGAACGAGGAGGGTTTTGCGCAGCATTGTGGTTCTCCAGAGAAGGACTTGGTCTTTTTTATAAAAATGAGAATAGATACAGCCAGCGCGAAGTATTCAGGAGGGCCCTGATGGCGTCAATTGACGAACCTGTATAACGCCGAATTCGATGGATGAACTGCGTTTTTTGGCGATGAGCTGCATTCCAGCCCGGACGAGATGCGGGATGAAACGGACAGGCGGACGTCCGGGGGATGGACGCCCGCTGTATGTACATGATCAGAAGCCGCCGAGGACGGCATTGATCAGGAAGCCCATGCCGATGCCGGTCAGGACGCCACCTAGGATCTCGATCTTGGTATGGCCCATCCTTTCGCGCAGGATCACGTAGTCGGCCTTGCCGTCGTGCAGCCGGTTGAGCGACACCGCGTGGCGGCCGACGTGCTGGCGCAGGCTGTTGGCGTCGATCATGACGATGAAGGCCAGCGTGCAGGCCACGCCGAAGGCCGGGTGGCCCATGCCCTCGCGCAGGGCGATCAGGGTGGCCATGCTGGACACGACCGCGCTATGGTTGCTGGGAAAGCCGCCATTGCCGACCAGGTCGAAGGCCCAGCGCCGCAGGCGGACACTCGAAATGAGAAACTTGATCGGGCCGACCACCATCCAGGTCAGTATGGGCGTCGCGAGGTAGATAATTTCCATGATGTCTTCTAGGTGAAAATGCTGGGCGGAATTATCTCAGAAGCAAGGCGCGGTGGGCGACTTTTGAAACGGACGCATCAGGCCGGGAAACGGTAATATTGACCCAACGAGTCAAACCACACAAGAGGGGCATATGCGGCATTTCCGATGGTCTTTCATCGTCACGGCAGTCCTGATGACCCTGGCCGGCTGGTGGGGCTACGAGCACAAGGGCATGCCCGGGCTGCTGCAGGCCCTGTGGATCACCGCCATCCTCGGCGTGCTGGAAGTGTCGCTTTCTTTCGACAATGCCGTCGTCAACGCCTCGGTGCTCAAGCACTGGAACGAATTCTGGCGCAAGCTGTTCCTCACGGTCGGGATCCTGGTGGCGGTGTTCGGCATGCGCCTGTTGTTTCCGTTGGTGATCGTCGCCGCCGCCACCGGCCTCGGCCTGCTCGACGTCTGGCATATGGCGCTCGACAACCCCAATGAATATTCACGCCACCTGACCGAACACCACGCCGAAGTCGCGGCCTTCGGCGGCGCCTTCCTGTTACTGGTGTTCCTGAACTTCCTCTTCGACACGGAAAAAGAACTGCATTGGATTACCTGGTTCGAGGAAAAAGTCGGCAAATACGGCTCCGAGGGGCTAGCCGTGCTGATTACCCTGCTGGGCGTGATCGGCGCGATGCGCCTGATGCCGGAGGTGCGCAAGCTGGCGGTGCTGATCGCCGGCGTCACCGGGGTACTGATCTATATCGGCGTCAAGTGGCTGAGCGGACTGCTCGAAGAGAAGGAAGAAGACCCGTCGGTCGGCGCCATGATCTCGCAGGGCAGCATCGGCGGCTTTCTCTATCTGGAAGTGCTGGACGCCTCGTTCAGCTTCGACGGCGTGATCGGTGCCTTTGCCATCACCAACGATGTCGTGATCATCATGCTGGGCCTGGCGATCGGCGCCATGTTCGTGCGCTCGATGACGGTGTTCCTGGTCTACAAGGGCACGCTGCAGGAATTCGTCTATCTCGAGCATGGGGCGCACTATGCGATCGGCATCCTGGCCCTGATCATGTTCGCCAGCGTGCACTATCACATCCCGGAATGGTTCACCGGACTGTCGGGGCTGGCCTTCATCCTGGTGTCGCTGTGGTCGTCCATACGCCACCGCAGGCGGATCGCGGCGCAGGAGGCCGAGGTAGCGGCGCGGACCGGCTGAATCGGTAAGACTGAGAATTGCGGTTTGCGATTACGGCAAGGCATGGCAGAATGGGCGCGCATCGCGCCAGCGCTGCCATATTGACAATCCAACCCTTTTTGATCGCCCTGCCCGACCATGCCCAAAGCCCGCGCCACCGCCATCCTGCTGTCCGTCATCGCCGTCGTCGCCGTGCTCGGTTCTCTGTACACCTGGTTCACTCTGACCTGGTCGTATTCCGAGGGCGACCGCGCCGGCTATCTGCAGACGTTCTCCAAGAAAGGCTGGCTGTGCAAGACCTGGGAGGGCGAGATCCTGCTGTCGAGCATGCCGGGAGCGATTCCCGAACGCTTCGCCTTCACCGTGCGCGATGAGGCGGTCGTGCAGCAACTGAACAGCAATATCGGCCGCCGCGTGCAGATCTCGTACGAGCAGCACAAGGGCGTGCCGACCAGCTGCTTTGGCGATACCGAGTATTTCGTCAAGCGTGCCTTGACCGGGCCGGTGGACCCGGTGTCGCCGAGCCAGGCGCAGGGAACGCCGGCACAGTAAGCGGCAGCGTCGGCGGCGCAGCCGCCACCCCTACTCCTTGTCCCGGTCGAGTTCGCGCTGGGCCGCGATCACTTCCGCCAGCCTCGCCGCCGCCTGCGCGGCCGAGGTGTCGCCGGCCCTCGCCTGCGACTGCTTGAACCGTCCTAACACTTCGCGCGTCAGGTCGGCCGACACGGAACGCTGGCCGGCTTCCACCTTGCGCTCGCCGATGACGCGCTCGGTCGCCGCCAGCTCGGCGGCCTGCTCATCCTGGCGCTTGCTTTCCAGGTTCACCAGGTGCTTGCGCGCATCGGCCATTTGAAGGGTCGCCTGCGCCGCCTTGCGCTGCATCTCGGCGTGGGCCTGGGCGTGCTCCAGCAGCGCGCGCTGGGCCTCGCGCTTGTCGACCGCCGCCTGCACCGCCGCCTGCTCGACCAGCTCGCGCTCGCGCGCCAGCCGGGCCTGTTCCTCCTCGGCCTCGGCGCGCGCTTCGGCGGCCTGGGCGGCGGCATGTTCCGACGCCAGCCGCGCCGCCTGCGCCTCGTTGGCGCGGGCGTCGGCCGCGGCCTGGGCGCGCTGGGCGGCCAGCTTGCGCTCGACCAGGGCCAGCGATTCGCGCGCGGCCTGCGTGGCTTCGCGCTCGGAGGCGATCGCCTGCTCGGTCAGCGCCACCTGCTGGCGCTCGACTTCGGTACGCTCGGCCTGGGCCTGGGCCAGCTCCTGCGCCCGGCGCGCATGCGCCTGCTGGGCGTCGCGCGTGGCCTCGGCTTGCGTGGCTTCTTCCGCCACCGCATCCATCTGGGCCTGCTGGGCCTCGAAGGCCGCGCGCTGGGCTTCTTCCAGGCGGCGCTCGGCCTGGGCCTTGGCGGCCAGCGCCGCCGCCGCGGCGGCTTCGGCTTCGCTGCGCGCCCGGGCCGCCTGCATCAATTCGCGCTCGGCCGCCACTTTCTGCTCGAGCTCAAGCAACGCCTGGGTCTCGGCCGCCACCCGCTCACGCTCGAGCTGGGCCAGGCGCTCGGCTTCTTCCCGTTTTTGCTCGGCCAGTTGCGCGGCCTGGCGCTGCAGTTCGACCAGTTCGGCCTCGAACGCGACCGCTTCCGCCTCGTCGGCATTGCGTCTGGCCTGGACCTCGGCCGCGGCCTCGGCCAGCGCCGCTTTTTCTTCGGCGAGAAGCCGCTCGCGCCGGTGCTCCTCGGCCTCGCGCCGGGCCGCCGCTGCCGCCGCTTCGTCGGCCGCGGCGCGCGCACGCGCATCCAGCGCCGCCTCGGCCTCGGCCTCCAGCCGGGCCTGCACCTGCTCGTCCGCTTCTTCCTCGGCGCGGACACGGTCTTCGGCCACCAGGCGCAGCTTGCGATCGGTCTCGATCCGGGCTTCGGTCGCGGCCAGGATGCGGGTCTCGGCCTCGCGCCGCGCCTCGGCGCTGGCAGCCGCCATCTGCTCCAGGCGCTCGCGGTGGGTGGCGGCGTCGCGCAATTCCTTTTCGGTCTGCAGGCGCATGCGCAGCGACTGGGCCGCGACGCGCTCGGACTCGGCCTGGGCCAGCGCGATCGCCTCGCGCTCCTGTTCGATATGGGCCATGGCGCGCGCTTCTTCCAGCGCGCGCGCCTCGGCTGCCGCGCGCTGGAACGCCGAGGCCAGGGCCACCTGGTCGGCGCGTTCGCGCTGCTGGGTCAGGTCGAGCGCCTCGGCTTCGGCCTCGGCCAGTTTCTCGGCGGTCTGGCGCGCGGCCTTTTCGGCGCGCTCGCGCTCGCGCGCCAGGATGGCGATGCGGGCATCGGCGCTGGCGTTGTGCAACACTTCTTCCTTGGCCGCTTCCACCGCGGCCATGCGCTCGGCGGCCTGCAGCCTGGCCTGCTCGGTATGCGCCACCAGCTCGTCGGCGGCGCGGGCGGCCTTGGCCGCCAGCTCGGCCTCGGCCTCCATCTGGACCGCGGCGCGGCGCCGCGCTTCTTCTTCGGAGCGCGAACGGGCCTCCAGCGCCAAGCGGATCTCGGTATCGCTCTTGACCCGCGCGCGCAGCTCGGCGGTCTCTTGCCGGATCGCTTCCAGGCGCTCGGCGGACGCCTTGGCGGCGGCGCGCAGGGATTCCAGGCGGTCGCGGTTGGCCGCGATCGCGTCTTCGGAGGCCTGCGAATTGGCCAGCGCGGCGGCGGCGGCGGCGGCATCGATGGCGGCGCGCTCGTCGGCCAGCGTGCGGGCGCGCGATTCGGCGGTCTGGCGGTTTTCAAAGGCGACGTTGGCCTTGGCCTCGGCTTCCACGCGCGCGATCGCTTCCTGGATTTCGCGCATCTCGAGGGGCTTGCGCGCGGACGACGCCGGAGCGGCCGCGGATGTTTGCGACGATGCGTCGGGCGCGGGTTCGGGCGACGCGTCAGGCGTTTCCCGCGACGCCTCGGCCGGCGCCATGCCGGCGGCCTGCGACAGGTCGATCGAGAAGTCGGCTTCGTCTTGCTTGGCTGGGTTTGGTTCCATGCGAGGTCTCAATGGCGGCGGTCGGTTCGATTATCCGGCAAATCCGTTCGGTATGCTACGCGGAACTGGGCGGCAATATTGGCTCAGCTCATCCATTTGACCCCTCACGCCGGCCACAGTGGCGGTTCGTCCATCAGGGCCACCTGCTCGCGCAGCTCGAGAATCCGGTCCTGCCAGTAGCGCTGGGTATTAAACCAGGGGAAGGCGGCCGGGAAGGCGGGATCGCTCCAGCGCATCGCCAGCCACGCCGCATAATGGATCAGGCGCAGGGTCCGCAAGGCCTCGACCAGGTACAGCTGGCGCGGGTGGAAATCGCAGAAGTCCTCGTAGCCGGCCAGCACGTCGGCCATCTGGCCGACCATCTCGTGACGCTCGCCCGAGAGCAACATCCACAAGTCCTGCACCGCCGGGCCCATGCGGCTATCGTCGAAGTCGACGAAATGGGGGCCGTCCGGCGTCCACAGGACATTGCCGCCGTGGCAGTCGCCGTGCAGGCGCAGCAGCGGCAGCTCGCCGGCGCGCTCGTAGCAGCGCGCCACGCCGTCCAGCGCCTGCTCGACCACGCTCGACCACGCGGCCATCAGCTCGGGCGGCACGAAATCGTGCTTGCGCAGGTAGTCGTAGGGCTGGCGCCCGAAAGTGACCGGATCCAGTGCCGGCCGGTGTTCATAGGCCTTGACCGCGCCCTGGGCATGGATGCGGCCGATGAAACGGCCGATCCATTCCAGCACGGCCGGGTCGCCCAGCTCGGGCGCGCGTCCGCCGCGGCGCGGGAAGACCGAAAAACGGAAGCCCGCGAAAGCGTGCAGGGTCTTGCCATCGATGACCAGGGCCGGCACGACCGGGATTTCTTGCTCCACCAGCTCGGCCACGAAGGCGTGTTCTTCGAGGATGGCGGCATCGGTCCAGCGTTCGGGCCGATAAAACTTGACCACCACCGGCCCGCCCTCTTCGCGGCCGACCTGGTATACGCGGTTCTCGTAGCTGTTCAGCGCCAGCAGGCGGCCATCGCCATGCATGCCGACACTGTCAAGCGCGTCCAGCACCAGGGCAGGATCGAGGCGCGCATACGGATGCTCGGGCGTTTCGTTGTCGGTGGTTAAGTTATCCATGTGCCTATTGTACGGCGGCGCACCGGGAAGCGGGAGTGGCCCGCATTTCACCCGCGCTGAGTTCGTTCCCGCACGGAGTGCGGCGTTGTTACACGGTCTCATGTCAGAAACCCCGAGCGCATGTCGCGCCGGGCGAGAAACCCGAAAGGAAGAATATGAAGAAACTGACCCTGACCATGGTTGCACTGGCCGCCGGCATGCTGGCCGGCACCGCGGTTGCCCAGACCGCAGCCCAGCCGCCGAAGGCCGAACCGAACATGCAGAAAGTGCTCGACGCGATGGCGTCGCTGAAACCGAAGCCGATCGAGACCCTGAGCCCGGAAGAAGCGCGCAAGCAGCCGTCGGCCGCCGACGCGGTGAAAGAAGTGCTGTCGGACGCGGGCCAGAGCACCGCGCCGGAACCGGGCGTGACCATGAAGACCCAGACGGTCCAGGGCAAGGGCGGCAGCTTCCCGGTTCATATCTTCACCCCTGAAGGCAAGGGTCCGTTCCCCGTCATCGTCTACTACCACGGCGGTGGCTTCGTGATCGCCGATACCAAGGTCTATGAAGCGTCGATCCGCGCGCTGGCCAAGCAGGCCAAGGCGATCGTCGTCTCGGCCGACTACCGCCTGGCGCCGGAACACACATTCCCGACCCAGCCGGAAGACGCCTTCGCCGCCTATAAATGGGCGATCGACAACGCCAAGCAGTTCAATGGCGACGCCACCCGCGTGGCGGTGGCCGGCGAATCGGCCGGCGGCAACCTGGCGACCGTGGTGTCGATGATGGCGCGCGACCAGAAAGCCCAGCTGCCGGTGCACCAGCTGCTGGTGTATCCGGTGGTCGACAACGACATGAACAACGCGTCATACAAGAAAAACGCCAACGCCAAGCCGCTCAACAAGGCGATGATGGGCTGGTTCTTCAAGCACTACGGCGCCGATCCGAAGAGCCCGTATGCGCTGCCGATGAAGGCGACCTCGCTCAAGGGCCTGCCTCCGGCGACCGTGATCACCGCCGAGATCGACCCGCTGATGACCGAGGGCAAGGCCTATGCCGACCGCCTCAAGAAGGAAGGCGTGACCGTCAACTATCGCCACTACGCGGGCGTGACCCACGAATTCTTCGGCATGGGCGCGGTGGTGCCGAAAGCCAGGGAAGCGCAGCAGTTCGCGGCCGACGAGCTGACCAAGGCCTTCAACGCCAAGCGTTGATGCCGTCCCGGCGCCGCGGCCGTTGCGCCGCGGCGCCATCTCCCGTCTGCAATCGAGGTTTTTGCTGCCGCCCGGCGGCGCAGGCGTTACACTGGCGCCTTTACGCAAAACCGGCGCCCGGGCGCCATCACCAGACACTCCCATGCATCTCGAACAGCCCCTCTCCGAAAAAGAATTCGACGAACTCGACCAGTTCCTCTTGTCCGACCGTTGCTCCGACGAAGCGATGACGATGGACACCCTGCACGGCTACCTGACCGCGATCGCGATCGGTCCGGAAACCATCATGCCGGCCGAATGGCTGCCGCTGGTCTGGGGCCAGGACGAAGCGGCCGCGCCGAAGTGGAAGAACAAGCGCGAAGAAGAAAAGATCGTCAACCTGATCATGCGCTTCATGAACGAAGTGCTGATCACCTTCGAAGTCTCGCCGAAGGAGTTCGAGCCGCTGTTCGTCGAACATGAATTCGAGGGCAAGACCCTGATCGATCCGGAAGCCTGGTGCTGGGGCTTCTGGGAAGGCGTCGAGTTGCGCGCCGATTCCTGGGATCCGATCTGGACCTCCGACGTCGCCGAACTCATTCGCCCGATCTACCTGCTCGGCGCCGACGAGATCGAGGAAGAAGAACTGGCCCTGGTCGACAACCCGCACAAGATCCACGCCCTGGCGCTGGAGATCGAAGCCAATGTGCCGGCCCTCTACCGTTACTGGCTGCCGCTGCGCAAGGCCGCGGTCGAGACCGTGGTGCGCGAGGAGCCGAAGGTCGGCCGCAATGACGATTGCCCTTGCGGCAGCGGGAAGAAGTTCAAGAAGTGCTGCGGGGCTGAATCGGCTTGATTACCTGTATCGGGCCGGCTCACCTGATTCGGCCTGATCCACCCGTTTCGCCGCCGCGTTCACCGTAGCGTGGGCGGCTTTGCCGCCCCACGCGGTGATGGTCAGCAGCGAGATCATCGCTGACGAAACCGGCGCCTCGCCAGAATCAATCGCCGCGCCGGCGCCGCGACCGCCACCCCTGCGTCGCCAGCGCCCCCCCATGCAGGGCATCGAGCACTTCGACCGGCCCCGCCATCCCCACCAGCGTTCCCGCCGCATCGACCACCGGCACCCGCGCCAGTCCATGACGGCCCGCCAGCGTGGCCACGTCGCTGGCCGGCTGCGCCGCCTGCACCGCGATCCCGGTCATCATCAGCTCGGCCACCCGCTCGGCCTCCTTGCGCCCGCGCAGCACGATCAGCGCCCGCGCCTTGATGCTCCATGCTTCGGCCTCGGCCGCCGCACGCAGCAGCGATTTCAGGGTCAGCACGCCAAGCAGCCGCCCTTCCCCATCCACCACCGGCAGCGAAGGCAAGCCATGTTCGAGCAGGATGGCGCGCGCCGTCGCCAGCGGCATATCGGGTTCGAGCCGCGCCAGCGGCGGCACCACGACATCGCCGGCATGCAGGTGACGCACGCGCCGCTCGGCCGCATGGTGCTCGGCATCGTTGACGATGACGGCCAGGTCTTCGCGCGAGACGTCGAGCGCTTCGCCAAAATGTTCCAGCGCGGCATCAATGTCCTCGACCGCGACGGCGGTCGGCGCGGGAGCGGCCTTGTGCGCGTGATGGGCGCCCGTCACCCGGTTGTACAGCAGCGCCGCCAGCACCAGCAGCACGGTGTTCAGGCCTACCGGCGCCAGCGCGAACGACAGACCGGCTTCGTGCACCGCCGGCCCGCCCAGCACCGCCGTCATCGCCACCGCACCGCCCGGCGGATGCAGGCAGCGCAGCAGGAACATCATGGCGATCGACAGGCCGCCCGCCAGTGGCGCGGCGAACATCGGGTCGGGCAGCAGCTGGGCACAGACAACGCCAACCAGGGCCGACACCACGTTGCCGCCGATGACGGGCCAGGGCTGGGCCAGAGGGCTGGCGGGGACGCAGAACAGCAATACGGCGGAGGCGGCCATGGGGGCGACCAGCCATGCGACGTGAGCGCCTGGAGCGCTCCAGGCCAGCACGACCTGGCTGAGCACGCCGGAAAGGGCCAGGCCGAACAGTGCGCCGAACGCGGCCCGCGCCTGGCCGATTGGCGGCAAGGCGACCGGATGGGGTCGCCTCAGAATGGATAGAAGAAAGGATGACATTGCACCAAGGATGAGCGCGAAGAGCGTCATTACAGCACATTTGCACGAATTGAGTGCACAATCACCCGAAAATAGTGCAGGCATTCAGCCCGTTCCACTTTTCGCTGCCTTGCCTGGTATACGGCGCCGAGCCGCCGGGAGGGCCGCTGTTTGATGCGCGCATCGTCTCATCCGGCGCGCGCTCGCTCAGCGTCGAGCGTGCTTTGACCTCTAACGGGGTGCTATATGCGCAAAAATCGAGAACAACTCGGCGGCATCAAGCGGCTTGACAAGATGATGGGCGAAGCCAGCCTCCAGGGATTGCTGACGGTCCTGTTCCTGGCCGTAGCCGGTTACAGCGATGAGCACGGAGGCCGCAGTTCCGGAATGCTCCCGGAGGCGCTTTGCCAACTCATACCCATCAACCTCCGGCAAGCCGATGTCGAGCAGGCAGGCATCGAAAACGCCGGCAGCAGCGCGCTCGAGAGCGCTTCTCGGATGATGCTCAACAGTGACTGTATGGCCAGATGCCTCCAGAAGCATGGCGAGCGTAAGCGCTCCGTCGACATTGTCATCCACTAACAGCAGCCGCAGCTTCTGGTTGTGGGAAGGGTGCGGTTGGTCTGCACCGCCTGCGGGCGCGATTCCGGCGGCTTCCTCCAAATGCGGAAGGCATACGGTGAATTTGCTTCCATAACCTAAACCCTGACTTTCGGCGGTAACTGTCCCGCCATGAAGCTCGACCAGATTCTTGACGAGTGCCAACCCCAAGCCCAATCCTCCTGATGTGCGGTCGGACGTCACCTCAGCCTGTGAAAACAGGTCAAACACGCGCGCAACCAGGTCGGGCTGCATTCCAATGCCGTTATCTGTCACGCTGACCACGACTTGCGTGCCGCGCGCTTCTGCTTCAACCTTGATTTCACCGCCGCTCGGGGTATATTTGGCCGCGTTATTCAGAAGATTGGCGACCACTTGCACGAGTCTTTTTCGGTCCCCGCTGACCAATGTCGTACCAGGCGCCAGATGGAACTGGAGGTGATGGCGCTTAACCTGCATTATTGGAGTCAATTGTTCGACCGCTTCACCGACGACTTGCCGCACATCCAATGGTGCAAGTTCAAGCTTCACGAGTCCTCTGCTGACACGCGAAACATCCATCAGATCGTCAACCAGGCTCGCCATATGCTTGATTTGTCTTAGGATAATCTCGCTTGTTTGTTGCACGCGCGGCCTATCCAGCGGAGCCAGACGCAACAGTTCTGCTGCCGAACTGATTGGCGCCAGTGGATTTCTTAACTCATGTGCCAGCATCGCGAGAAACTCGTCTTTTCGACGTTCGCCCTGCTTCAAGCTTTCTTCCGTCAGCTTGCGTTGCGTAATGTCGCTAGCAGCGCCTATCCATTCAAATATCTCTCCGTTATCATCCAACCGCGGAGCGGCTCTGGAATAGGTCCAGCCGCAACTGCCGTCGACACGCAGAACCCGGTGTTCGAGTTCAAACACGCTTTTCTCGCGAATTGCCGTTTCAATGGCGGAACGGGCACGCTCGAGATCATCCGGGTGCACATACTGCTCCATCGGCCACTCTGCCCACTGCGTCGTTGTCTTCAAAAACCCGCGTCCGTCCAGGCTGTCCATGAATTTCCAGTCCGGACTCATGCGGTAGATAACATCGGAGGTGGCTGAAATAAAGGCGCTCAACCGATCTTCGCTGTTGCGCTTGGCGATTTCCGCATAAACCTGATCCGTCACGTCAGCGGCAGTGTGCTCTATGCAGACGACATTGTTTTCCACGTCAAGAATCGGCGTGCTTGTGGCCCGCCAATAACGCTCCTCAAATATGATTTGTCCATCAGCCTGAGCTACTTCTATCGGATAGCGCTGCACTGTCATGACCTGTGACAAGCCCGTTTCAACCACCTTCGCGAGCGCGGTGCGCAGGGCCGCGGTCCCGGTATCAAATGGATCCGATGGATCTTCTGGAAAGACGTCGAAGAGCTTCTTCCCGACGAGGTCTTCCCTCTTCCTCGAGTTACCTCTCAAAAAGGCATCGTTAACCGCGAGGATGACTGGATCATCCGAAGCGGAGAGCAGGCAGGTTCCCACTGAGCTGCCATTGAAAACAGCCTCGTAAAATGATGAAGAATGCATGGTAAAAACAGTGGTGGGAACGGGCACAATAAATAAAACTGTCCAATACTCGCCGACCTGGAATATCGGGGGGGCTGTATCGGCGCAATCCGGGATTGGACTTTGCTCGCCATGAACCATACAACCGTACGTCGCCTTGAACTATAACCCTGCGGTAAGACTTTGACTAACACATTCTCCGCATGTCATCCGTCGTACCATTGCCTTGCGAGGTAAACATTGTCAACTCATCTCCAGCGTGCTGCAGGGCGTTCTGCGCCAGTTCGCTTGTTGCCGTACATACATTCACACGATCCAGTGATGATGCCGCCGAAGGCCAAAATGTCCTGGCAGGACTAGCGCCATTGCACTACTGCCCCGCCACGTCCCGTAGAACCGGCTAGCGGTCTTGTTCACCACTTCACGCCATTATCCGCCGCGACGGATCTGCCGTGGCGCCACGCCCTCGTTCGTCATGACCACCGGCTTGATCGTGCCATCCGCATTAAAGTACACATGCTCGATAGCCATCTCCCGATGATGGCCATCCTTGTCATCGAGCGGCCTGCGGTGATAGACGATGACCCAATCATCCGTCCCTGGAATATTGGCCACCGAATGATGCCCCGCCCCGTTGGCAATGGTCGTATCCTGTTGCAGGATGGTCCCAATGCGCTTGAATGGACCGAACGGCGACTTGCTCATGGCGTAAGCGACGCGGTAATCCGGTCCCGTCCACCCTCCTTCCGACCACATGAAGTAATACACGCCATTGCGCTTGGCCATGAACGAGCCCTCCACATAGGCCGGGTCGGGCGTGATTTCCTTGTAGGTGGTCCCGTCCGGGAACGGCACGACGCTCAGCAGGTCCGGCGCCAGCTTGACCACGTTGGCATGCTTCCAGCCGCCGTAATACATATACACCTGGCCATCGTCGTCCTTGAACACCATCTGGTCGATCGGCTGGGCGCCGTTGTGGATCTTGTCGATCAGCGGGCGGCCCAGCGCATCCTTGAACGGGCCTTCGGGACGGTCGCTGACCGCCACGCCGATGCCGCCCAGCTGGCCGTTGGCCTTGATGTCGTTGGCGCCGAAGAACAGGTAGTACTTGCCGTTGTGCTCGATGGCGGATGGCGCCCACACCGCATAGGCCGCCCACGCGACGTTCTCGACGTCGAGCACGTGGGTGTGCTTCGTCCAGTTGACCAGGTCGGTCGACGAGAAGGCGTCGAGGAAGGTCTGCTTCAGGTAGGGTTCCCAGATCAGGTCGGACTTGGCGCGCATGCGCTTCTGTTCCGGGGTGAAGGCGTGTGAGGTGCGCGGCGTGCCGTCGTGGTCCGAATAGGTGGGGTAGATCCAGTACTTGTTGCCGTAGATGCGGATTTCAGGGTCGGCGTACCAGCCGGGGACGATCGGGTTGGCGGCATGGGAGACGGTGCCCAGGGTGGAGAGTAATACAAGCGCCAGTGATTTTGCGATGACGGTCCGTTTTGTTTTCATCTAGTCTCCTTCGATTGTTTTTGTGGCTGCGCCGGATACTCAGGTTCCCGCCTGCGCGGGAACGACGTCGGCCAAGGTCTCCGATTGCCTGGCATTTTCTTCTCCGCGCACGCCATCGAGCACGCGCAGCAGCACATCGACATTGACCGGCTTGACCAGGTGATGCGCGAAGCCCGCGGCCAGCGCGGCGTCGCGGTCCTGCTGCTGGCCGTAGCCGGTGATGGCGATCAGGGTCGCGTCCCTCGTCGCCGGATCGGCCTTGAGGCGCCGCGCCAGTTCGCGCCCATCCATCTCCGGCAAGCCGATATCAAGCAGGCAGACATCCGGCCGGATGGCGCGCGCGCGTTCGAGCGCTGGCAGCGACGCATGCTCGATCGCCACCTCGTGCCCCTGCGCCGACAGCAGCAGCCCCAGCGTCTCGGCGGCGTCATGATTGTCGTCCACCACCAGCACGCGCAAGGGCGCGGCGCCGGCCGGGCAGGCAGCGTCCGGCGCAGGCACTGAAGCTTCTTCCTGCAGCAACGGCAAGCTGATCACGAAGGTGCTGCCCTTCCCTAAGCCGGGGCTGGAACAGCCCACCGTGCCGCCATGCAGCTCGACCAGGTGCTTGACCAGGGCCAGGCCCAGTCCGAGGCCACCCTGCGAGCGGTCGGACGAGCGCTCGGCCTGGGTGAACAGGTCGAACACGCGACCAGTGAGCTCGCGGTCCATCCCGATGCCCTCGTCGCGCACACTGAGCACCAGGCGCGTCCCCAGCACCTCGGCGCGCAGGTCGATGCCACGCCCCGGGGGTGTGTACTTGGCGGCGTTGCCCAGCACATTGGCCACCACCTGCACCAGGCGCGCCTTGTCGCCGCGCACGGCGGCGTAGTCGGGCGGCAGGCGTACGCCCAGTTGCTGCGAGCGCGCGTCGATCGTCGGCCGCACCTGCTCCACCGCTTCTTCGACCACGGCGCGCGCCGGCACCCGCGCCTGGCCCAGCGTGATCAGGCCGCGCGTGACGCGCGAGACATCGAGCAGATCGTCCACCAGGCGCGTCATGTGGCGCACCTGACGTCCGATGATGGCGCTGCTCTGGTGCACCCGGCGCTCGTCCATATTGCCCAGCCGGAGCAGCTCGGCGGCGGCGCTGATCGGCGCCAGCGGGTTGCGCAGCTCGTGCGCGAGCATCGCCAGGAATTCGTCCTTGCGGCGGTTGGCTTGCATCAGTTTTTCTTCGGCCAGCTTGCGGTCGGTGATGTCGCGGAAAAAGCTGGCGATGCCGCCGTCCTGGGTCGGATAGGCGCGGATGTCGGTCCAGATGCGGCGCCCGTCGGGGAAGACGTGGCACTGCTCGGCGGCGCCGGCGCGGCGCGTGTCCATCACGCGGCGGTACATGCGGCCGGCCTCGCTGTCCGCCATGGCAGTGAACACTTCCCAGTGGTTGCGGCCGATGACTTCCTCGCGCGTGACGGCGCAGATGCGCAGGCCCTCGGCGTTCATGCGCTGCACGATCCAGTTGCGGTCGAACAGCGCGAAGCCTTCGGAGATATTGTCGAAGATGTCACGGCTGCGGTCGCGCTCTTCGCGCAGCAGCGCCTGGGCGCGCGCGGTCTCGGCCGCGGCCCAGGTGCGCTCGGCCACGTCGCGCGCGAGCTGGACGTCGTGGGCGGTCCAGGAGCGCGGCGTCGGCGCATCGACGCCCAGGCAAGCGATCAGGCGGCCGGATTTCACCAGCGGCACCACCAGCAAGGCGCCGATGCGCTCGCCGCGCCAGACGGCGCGCAGGTCTTGCGTGCGCGGGTCATTGGCCGCATCGTGGATTTGCACCACCGCCCCGCTGCGCAGCTCGTCCACCACCGCCGGACTGAGTTCGTGGAATGGCGAGCGCAAGGCCGCCGGCGCGGCGCCATCCTGCGACCACAGGCGCGGCAGGTCCAGGCGGCCGCTGAGCGGATCGATTTCTGCATACAACACCCGGGCGGCCCCGAGCTCCACGCCCAGCAAGGCGCTGGCGGTGGCAATCACCTCGCCCGGATCCCCGATCGGGCCCAGCGCATCGGACACCCTGAGCTGGAAGGCCGCGCGCCGCTCGGCCAGCACGCGTCCGGTGGTTTCCATGCAGGTGCAGAACAGGCCGCCGACCTGGCCGGCCGCGTCGAACAGGGGCGCATACGAGAAGGTGAACCAGGCGCGCTCCGGATAGCCGTTGCGCAGCAGGCTCAGCTCGAGGTCTTCGAAAAACACCGCCTCGCCCGCCATGGTGCGCTCGAGCAACGGCCGCAGGTCCGGCCATGCCTCGGGCCACACCTCGGCGAATGGCAGGCCGGGCGCGCACGGATAGCGCCCGCCCAGGATGGGGATGTAGGCGTCGTTGAACAGGAAGGAGAACTGCGGTCCCCACGCGATGAACATCGGGAAGGACGAATGCAGCATCATGCCCACTGCCGTGCGCAGGGACGGCGGCCAGCCGTCGGCCGGGCCGAGGCTGGAAGTCTGCCAGTCGTGGCTGCGCATGCGCGAGGCCACCTGGCCTTCACTCGCGAAGGCGGTATGCGTGAGCGGAACCATACCGCAGATTGTCGCATACCTTCTTGTCAATACTGCGCAGTTTTTTTGCTGCAGCTTTTACAACATTACTTCTGGATGAAGTGCTCGCGGTAATAGCGCAGTTCTTCGATCGATTCCGTGATGTCGGCCAGGGCCGTGTGCTTCTGGTGCTTCTTGAAACCACCGGCAATTTCGGGCTTCCAGCGGCGGCACAATTCCTTCAGCGTCGACACGTCCAGGTTACGATAGTGGAAGAAGGCTTCCAGCTTCGGCATGCCGCGCGCCATGAAGCGGCGGTCCTGGCAGATCGAGTTGCCGCACATTGGAGATTTGTTCGCCGGCACGTACTGCTTGAGGAAGGCGATCAGTTCCTGCTCGGCCTGGGCTTCGCTGACAGTCGAGGCTTTCACGCGGTCGATCAGGCCCGACTTGCCGTGGGTGCCCTTGTTCCAGTTGTCCATCTTGTCCAGCGTCGCGTCCGACTGGTGGATGGCGAACACCGGGCCTTCGGCGATGATGTTCAGCTCGGGGTCGGTAACGACCACCGCCACTTCGATGATGCGGTCGTTGTCCGGATCCAGGCCGGTCATTTCCATGTCCACCCAGACCAGGTTGAACTCGTTCGGGCGCTGGGCTGCGGCGGACTCGGTGGTTGGTGTAGCTTGTGACATAATTCTCTCTTTGCCTAGTCGTGTTTAGTCGTGTCTTACACTTAATCCTGCATTTTCTCACAGGCACAGAATGTCTTCATTCGGGTTTTCGGTTTTGTTCGTCGTTTTCTTCGTGCTCACCATGGTGCTGCGCACCTGGCTGGCCGCGCGCCACATCCGGCACATCGCGCGCCACCGCGCCAGCGTGCCGGCCGAGTTTGCACCAAAGGTGCCGCTGGCGGCGCACCAGAAAGCGGCCGACTACACCGTCGCCAAGACCCGCCTTGGCCTGGTGGGCATGCTGTGGGGCGGCGCGGTCCTGATCGGCTTTACCCTGCTGGGCGGACTGCAGCTGCTGTCGCTGGCACTGTTGCCATTGACCGGCCCGGGGCTGTGGCACCAGATGACGCTGGTGGTGGCCTTCGGCGTCATCTCCGGCCTGCTCGACCTGCCGCTGGACTGGTATCGCCAGTTCGTGCTGGAGCAGCGCTTCGGCTTCAACAAGATGACGCCCGGCCTGTGGTTCACCGACCTGGTCAAGAGCACGATCGTGGGCGCCGTCATCGGCCTGCCGCTGCTGTGGGTCGTGCTCACCCTGATGGAGCAATCTGGCGAGCTGTGGTGGTTCTATACCTGGCTGGTGTGGAGCGGCTTCCAGCTGCTCATGATCGCGATCTACCCGAGCGTGATCGCGCCGATGTTCAACAAATTCAGCCCGCTCGAAGACGCCAGCCTCAAGCAGCGCATCGAGGGCCTGATGGCGCGCGTCGGCTTCGCGTCGCGCGGCCTGTTCGTGATGGACGGTTCCAGGCGCAGCGCCCACGGCAACGCCTATTTCTCGGGCTTCGGCCGCGCCAAGCGCATCGTGTTCTTCGACACCCTGCTGTCGCGCCTCGAGCCGCAAGAGATCGAGGCCGTGCTGGCGCACGAACTTGGCCACTTTAAATTGCGCCACATCGTCAAGCGCGTCGCCGTGATGTTCGCCATGTCGCTGGCCTTCCTGGCCCTGCTCGGCTACCTGAAGGGCCAGGCCTGGTTCTATACCGGCCTGGGCGTGATGCCCTTCATGAACGCCTCCAACGACGGCATGGCCCTGGTGCTTTTCGTTTTAGTTCTGCCGGTGTTCACCTTCCCGCTGGCGCCACTGTCCTCGATCACCTCGCGCAAGCACGAGTTCGAGGCCGACGCCTTCGCGGCCAAGCATACCGATGGCCGCCACCTGGTGTCGGCCCTGGTCAAGATGTACGAGGACAACGCCTCCACGCTCACCCCTGACCCGCTGCATTCGGCCTTTTACGATTCGCATCCGCCGGCCTCGGTGCGCGTGAAACACCTGACGATGGCGGGCGCATGAAGCTGGAGCATCGCGACTGCGTCCGCCACGCGAACGCCCTCGATCCGCGGACGATCGACACCTTGCTGAACGACGTCCCCGGCTGGACGGCGGTCGACGGCGTCCTGTCGCGCGAGTTCCGCCTGCCGGACTACCGCGCCACCATCGCCTTCGTGAACGCCGTGGCCCAGGTCGCCGAAACGCAGGACCACCATCCGGAGATGACGGTCGGCCACGCAAGCTGCAGCGTCGCCTGGAGCACCCACTCGGCCGGCGGCGCCCTGACCGAAAACGATTTTATCTGCGCCGCGAAAGTGAATGCGCTTTACCCTGGAATGACGAGCGCATGAGCGAACTCAAAGGCACCATCATCGCGGCCCACGGCCGCCACTACCTGGCCGACGTCGACGGCGAAAAACTGCAATGCGTCACGCGCGGCAAGAAGACCAACGTCGCCGTGGGCGACGTGGTGCACCTCAAGCGCACCTCCGCCGACCAGGCCGTGATCGAAAAGATCGCGGACCGCACCACCCTGCTCTACCGCTCCGACCAATACAAATCGAAGCTGCTGGCGGCGAACATCTCGCGCCTGTTCATCGTCGTCGCCACCGAGCCCGGTTTTACCGACGACCTGGTGTCGCGCGCGCTGGTCGCCTGCGAGGCGGCCGGCATCGAGGCCCACCTGATCCTGAACAAGACCGACGTCGCAGACCTGCTGCCGCGCGCCCGCGAGCGCGTCGCGCCGTATGCCGCGCTGGGCTATCCGGTGCACGAGGTATCGGCCACCGGCCAGCCCGAACAGACCGTTGCCACCTTGATGCCGCTGCTGGCAGGACACTCGTCGATCTTCATCGGCCAGTCCGGCATGGGCAAGTCGTCGATGATCAACCTGCTGGTGCCGGACGCCGACATCGCGGTGCGCGAGATCTCGGCCGCCCTCGACACCGGCAAGCACACCACGACATTCACCAGGCTGTACCGGCTCCCGGGCGCGGAAGGGAAAACCGCGACGATCATCGACTCGCCCGGCTTCCAGGAATTCGGCCTGTACCACCTGACGGAAGGCATGCTGGAGCGCGCCTTCGTCGAGTTCAAGCCCTACCTGGGCGGCTGCAAGTACTACAACTGCCGCCACCTGGCCGAACCGCAGTGCGCCGTGCTGGATGCGGTGGCCGACGGCAAGATCGCGCGCATGCGCCACGAACTGTATGCGCAGCTGTTGCACGAATCGTCGCAGACCTTGTACTGAGACCAGGGACGAGAGACTATACTTTCCCTAACGGAAAGAAAAACCCCTTATAATTCAAGGGATAACATTCGAGTAGACCCACTATGCCAGGCACCACTCCGATCAAGCACTTCCTGCAATTCTCCGACTTCACGCGCGACGAGTTCGAATACGTCATCAAGCGCGCGGCGATCATCAAGCGCAAGTTCAAGGCCTACGAGGTGTATCACCCGCTGGTCGACCGCACCCTCATGATGGTGTTCGAGAAGAGCTCGACCCGTACCCGCCTCTCGTTCGAGGCCGGCATGCACCAGCTGGGCGGCGCCGCCATCTACCTGAATACCCGCGACAGCCAGCTGGGCCGCGGAGAGCCGGTCGAAGACGCCGGCCAGGTGATGAGCCGCATGTGCGACATCATCATGGTCCGCACCTTTGGCCAGGACATCATCGAGCGCTTCGCCGCCCATTCGCGCGTCCCGGTCATCAACGGCCTCACCAACGAACACCATCCCTGCCAGGTGCTGGCCGACGTGTTCACGTTCTGGGAACACCGCGGCTCGATCGCCGGCAAGACGGTGGCCTGGATCGGCGACGCCAACAATATGCTGTACTCGTGGCTGCAGGCGGCCGAGGTGTTCGGCTTCCACCTGAACGTCTCGACGCCGAAGGGCTACGAACTGGACCCGAGCCTGGTCTCGACCTCGCGCTACACCCTGTTCGACAACCCGTCGGACGCCTGCGCCGGCGCCCACCTGGTCAATACCGACGTCTGGACCAGCATGGGCTACGAGAAGGAAAACGCGGAGCGCCTGAAAGCCTTCGACGGCTTCATCGTCGACGAGGACAAGATGGCGCGCGCGGCCAGCGACGCCCTGTTCATGCACTGCCTGCCCGCGCACCGCGGCGAGGAAGTCTCGGCCGGCGTCATCGACGGCCCGCAATCGGTGGTCTGGGACGAGGCCGAGAACCGCCTGCACGTGCAAAAAGCCCTGATCGAGTACCTGCTGCTCGGTCGTATCGAAGATAATTGATTTTTTTCACCCACTGAAGCTTGATCGTTGGCCGTTCATTGCCCTCCCGGGCGGTGAACCTGTGCGCCAGCTGACCATTACTCCTCTACCATCCCTCCATCACTGGAACTCCCATGAGCGACATCAAGAAAGTAGTCCTTGCCTATTCCGGCGGTCTCGACACCTCCGTCATCCTGAAATGGCTGCAGGACAATTACAACTGCGAAATCGTCACCTTTACCGCCGACCTCGGCCAAGGCGAGGAACTGGAACCGGCGCGCGCCAAGGCGCTGAAGTTCGGCATCAAGCCGGAAAACATCTACATCGACGATGTGCGCGAGGAGTTCGTGCGCGACTTCGTGTTCCCGATGTTCCGCGCCAACACCGTGTATGAAGGCGAATACCTGCTGGGCACCTCGATCGCGCGTCCGCTGATCGCCAAGCGCCTGATCGAGATCGCCAACGAGACCGGCGCCGACGCCGTTTCGCACGGCGCGACCGGCAAGGGCAACGACCAGGTGCGCTTCGAGCTGGGCGCCTATGCGCTGAAACCCGACGTCAAGATCATCGCCCCATGGCGCGAATGGGACCTGCTGTCGCGCGAAAAACTGCTGAAGTACGCGGAAGACGCCGGCATCGACATCGACATGAAGCACAAGAACGGCGGCGCGCCGTACTCGATGGACGCCAACCTGCTGCACATCTCGTTCGAAGGCCGCCACCTGGAAAACCCGAGCGCCGAGGCCGAGGAATCGATGTGGCGCTGGACCGTGTCGCCCGAGCAGGCGCCGGACGAAGCCGAGTACCTGGACATCGAATACGAGAAGGGCGACATCGTCGGCCTGAACGGCAAGCGCCTGTCGCCGGCCGCCGTCCTGACCGAGCTGAACCGCCTGGGCGGCAAGCACGGCATCGGCCGCCTGGACCTGGTGGAAAACCGTTATGTGGGCATGAAGTCGCGCGGCTGCTACGAAACCCCGGGCGGCACCATCATGCTGCGCGCGCACCGCGCGATCGAATCGATCACGCTGGACCGCGAAGTGGCGCACCTGAAGGACGACCTGATGCCGCGTTACGCTTCGCTGATCTATAACGGCTACTGGTGGGCGCCGGAACGCGTCGCGCTGCAGACCCTGATCGACCACACCCAGGCCACCGTCAACGGCTGGGTGCGCATCAAGCTGTACAAGGGCAATGTGATCGTCGTGTCGCGCGATTCGAAGACCGATTCGCTGTTCGACATGAACATTGCGACCTTCGACGAAGACGGCGGCGCCTACAACCAGGCGGATGCGGGCGGCTTCATCAAGCTGAACGCGCTGCGCATGCGGATTGCCGCCAAGGCGCGCGCGAAACGTGGTCAATAAGGCGGCCAATAAGGTGGTCAATAAAGCGGCCAATAAGGTGGCCAACAAGGTGGCCAACAAGGGCTGACGCAACCGGCTTCACAGCCGGTTTCAAGCTGATCGGGAAGCCGCCTTCGGGCGGCTTTTTTTCGTCCCGTGTCCGCGCTAGAATTGGCCACCATGAGCGCCGACGACGTCCTTCCCTGCCTGAGCTGCGGAGCTTGTTGCAAGAGCTACCGCGTGTCCTTCTACTGGGCCGAAGCCCTCGACCTCGGTCTGCCCGACGCCATGACCGAACAGGTCACGCCGCATATTTCGTGCATGAAGGGGACCAGTGCTTCCCGCCCCTATTGCATCGCGCTCGGAACGGGCGACGCCGGGCCGATGGCTTGTGGCGTGTATGCGCAACGGCCTTCGGCATGCAGGGAGGTGCAGATCGGGGATGGCAAGTGCAATGGGGCGCGTGAGCGGCATGGCTTGGGGGTGATCGGAGGCGTGGCGTGATGGCTTGGGTGGCCGTTGGCGGGAGGTGGTGGTGTGCGTGCGGGCTTGGGTTCCCGCCTTCGCGGGAACGACGTTGATGCTGGTCGCGATGCGTTGAAGAAGCGACTTCGGCCACGCCCCCGAGCACGTCGTTCCCGCAACGGCGGGAACCCAAGCCGATTTGACCCACCACAAACACACACCAGGGCCAGACACCAAACTGGCCGGCATGGACAAACCATCCTGCGTTTACATCCTGGCCAGCCGCCCCTACGGCACTCTCTACATCGGCGTTACCTCTGACCTGATCAAGCGCGTGTGGCAGCACAAGGAAGCTGTCGTGCCGAGCTTCACCAGCAAACACGGGGTCAAACGCCTCTTCTGGTACGAAACCCGCACCGACATCACCCACGCCATCCTTCGCGAGAAACAGCTCAAGCGCTGGAACCGGGACTGGAAGATCAACCTGATCCAGTCCACCAATCCGACGTGGCACGACCTGTACGCCGCGATATGTGGCTGAAAAGGTCTACAACAGCCCTAACGACTGCAAAGCCGCCTTCCCCAGCGGCACCCGCTTGGCGCCAACCGTATCGTCGGTGATGTCGGCATTCAGCGCGAACGCATACACCTTGCCGTCCTTCTCGACCCAGCCGACCCACCAGCCGATCTGGTTCTTGCGATCGTCGGGCATATACCAGCCGGTCTTGGCGTACAGGTTCGCGTGATCGTCCTGGCGCACGATCTCGCGCACCGCCGCCATCGCGGCTTTCGGAAACGGCAGCTGGTCCTGCGCCAGCCGGCCCAGGAAACGGGTCTGCTCGATTGCGCTGATCTTCAACGGCCCTTCGAGCCAGAAGGCGTCGATGACAGCCCCCGCATCCATATTGCCGTAATCGAGCTGGCGCAGGCCCTCTCGCATGCGCGGCATGCCGATGCGGCGCGCCAGTTCCTTGTACACCGGGACGTTCGATATCCTGATCGCCTCGCGTAGCGGCATGTCCCTGGCCCATTGCGGCAGGTAGGTCGGCCCGCCGCCGTACGGCAACACTTCGTCGACGCTGGAGACGGCGCCGGTCGCCAGGCCGATCAGCGAATTGGGAATCTTGTAGGTCGACGCCGGGACGTAGCGGATATTGGCGCGCTGGCGGTCATGCCCTGTGTAGACGTTGGCGGCGACGTCGTGCACGACGAAGGTGCCGGTCACGCCCGCCTTCTCGAACATCTCGGCGATCTTCGCATCGTCGCGCCAGACGATCGCAGGCGTCTTCGCTTCTTCCGCCAGCGTCTTCTGCAGCCGCGCGCGGCCCTTGTCGGCATAGGCGCGGCAAGCGGTCTTGTCGACGAAGGCCGCGTTGCCGAGCGTGGCGCGTTGCGCGTGACGCTTCCATACATCGCTCCCTTCAGGATGGGCCGAGACCAGCACGTCGCAAGGCAGGGCCGCGACTTTCGCGATCGAGCGCTCCACGTCGCCGCGCGCGTTCGGATAGGCCGGGTCGCCGCTGTAGCGGAAGCCCCCGGCGCCGATGGCGTTCAGGCTGTCGGCATACACCATGTTCACGCGCTTGCCGCCATCGTTCGACGTCCAGGTCCAGGTCGATCCCCCCTGGGTGTGGCCGGGGGTCGCATGCAGGGTGACGGCCAGCGGACCGACCTTGACCGTCTCGCCGTCGCGCACGACGCCGACCCTGGCCACCGGCGCCATGTCGTTTTCCAGCAGGCCGGCATATTGCGGATCGCCGCGGCTGACTTTACCGGTGCGCAGGACCGCGGCCGCGGCGGGCGTGGCCCTGACCTCGGCGCCGGACAGCCGTTGCAGCTCGGCGATCCCGCCCGCGTGGTCGAAGTGCTCGTGCGAATTGAGGATGATGCGGATGTCCTCGACCTTGAAACCGAGCCTGCGGACATTGGCGGCGATCTGGCCTGCCGCCTCCGGCGTAGCGCCGTCGATCAGGATGTGGCCTGTTTTGGAGGTAATCAAGACGGCGCTCAGGCCGCGCGTGCCGACGTAGTAGCTGTCGGCGGAGAGCGCGAACGGGTCCTGCGGCGTGTTCCAGTCACTGGCGGATGCGAAAGGCATGCACGTGACGAGGCCAGCCGCGGCCAATGCCAGGCTTGTGATCTTCATGGAGATGTCCTTTGATGGAGGTTTAGAGCGCGTCCAGTCTTGCAGGCAGTTCGCGCAGGAAGGCTTCTTTCAATAGCGGACCGGCTGCGCGATCGGGATTCTCCCGGTCCAGGATCAGGCGCGCGAACACGATCGTGCGCCCTTCCTTGCTGGCCCAACCGACGAACCAGCCATAGGAGCGCGGCGGATCTTGCGAACCCTTCGGCCGATCCAGCACGGCGGTGCCGGTCTTGGCGTACACGTCCCAGCCGTTCGGCAGCGTGGGCAGGCGCAGCAGCGTCGCCGTCATGTCGTAGGCCTGCGCATTCAAACCCAGCTCGCGGTTGACGACCTTGCGCAGGAACGCCGCCTGCTCTTGCGCCGAGATCTGCAGCGAGGAACCGATCCAGGCATCGGTCACGCCACCCGACAGGTCCCGGTTGCCGTAGTCGAAACGCTGCAAATACGATTGCAAGCCATCGAGACCAAGGCGCGCGGTCACCTGCTGCGCATACCACACGGTCGAGTTGCGGATCCAGCCCGTGGGGTCGGTGGTGGTGCGCCAGGCCGGCAGCCAGTCGACATAACCCTTCCTGAACGGCAGCGCCGGCGTGTGGGCGTCGACCAGGATGCCCGCGTCGTAGCCCATCAGGCTGACGACGATATTAAAAGTGGAGGCCGGCGTGGCGCGCACATCGCAGTCGCCCTGCTCGACGAGGGGGGCGCCGCTCGCGGCGTCGAGCATGAGGGTGCAATCGAGCCTGGCCGGCTGATCGCTCCAGGCCAGCGCGGGCTGCAGCGCCAGGTTGCCGCCGAAGGCCAGCGCCAGGATCGCGAGTCCCGCGCCGCGCGCCCATGCCGCATGCCGCGCGGCGCCGGGAGCACGGATCAGTTCAACGCGGGCCGCCAGCGTATCGGGGCTGACGCCGCCAAATGCCAATGCCCCGTTCACCGTACGGTGCTGCATGCGCAGCTGCGCGACCAGCGCGGCGGCATAGGCGCGGCGTTCGAGCGGCGGCCGGCCGCGCAACACGTCGCGGTCGCAGCCGAGTTCCTGCGCCCAGGCGAGTCGTTCGCGCAGCAGGCGCATGGCGGGATTGAACCAGCACAGCGCCTGCAGCCCGGCGCCCACCGTCAGCCACCACAGGTCGCCGCGGCGCCAGTGCGTCAGTTCATGGGCCACGATCAGCTCGCGCTGGAGCGGATCGATGTCGCGCAGGCCGCGCGGCAGCAGCAGGCGCGGCTTGAATGGGCCGACCAGCATCGGAGGTATGGGGGCGTCGACTTCGATGACGGCAGGGTGCGCCGGATGCGCCTGGGGCGCCTGGGGCGCCCCGCATCGCATCAGGCGCTGCACGATCCGCTGGCCCTGCCACAGCCTGCCGACCATCCAGGCGAGGCCGCAGGCATAGATCGACACCCAGGCCCAGGCCAGCCACGCCAGCCAGGAACGCTCACCTGCGATGGTGGCCGGCATGCCGGCGGCGGGGCCCGATGGCGCCAGGGCGGCGGGCAGGCTTGCCGCCACCGCGCTCACGTCGACTTCGAACACCGGCTGCATCTCCGCCTGCCGGGCGGGCGCTATCAACAGCAACAGGAAAGTGGCCGCGATCGCGGCCTGGCCCAGCAGCCAGGTCGAGCGCTGCATGCCCAGCGCCGGCAGCGCACGGCGCGCCAGCCGGGTCGCGCCCCACACCGCCAGCCCGGCCGCCAGGCAACCCGCGCTGGCGAACAGGAAGCGGATGGCCAACTTGTCGAGCGCGGTCATGGGGCCCCGTCCGTGTCGACCGGCCAGTCGTTGAGGAGCCGCTCCAGGCGGGCCAGCTCCGCATCGTCGACCAGCTTGCTGCCAGTGAACATATTGACCGGCAGAGGCGTATCGATTTCCATTACGCGCCGGCCGAAGTCGTGGGCGAAGGCGGCCAGGGTATCGACCTTGTCGCTGACCGCCTCGTACACCTGCACGCCATGGCGCAGCTCCTGGCGCACCATGTTTTTCTCGAGCATGCGCTCGAGCGTCTTGCGGGTCGACGAATACGACCACGCCAGCTCCTCGACCACCGCGTCATGGATTTCGCGGGCGCTCAATGGCTGCCGGCGCCACAGCGCTTTCAGCAGGCTCAGTTCGGAGATCGAGGGGACGGCCATGGACAACACTCCAGCGTGTGACGGCAGCCACAATCATGCGACAAGTGTCGCACGCCTGTCAACTAGTTACGCAAGTCATCTACCGGCTCGCTGCCAAATCCCGGCGCCAGCAGGTAATCGACCAGCTTGCTGGCGCACGCCTCGGGCGTATCCAGCGCGCCGCCCTCCTTCAGCGCGACGAACCGCTCGCGCATCGGGAAATCGGCATCCGGCGTGGCGCGGATGGCCGCCTGCATATCGGTGTCGATCACGCCCGGCGCCAGGCTGCAGGCGCGCACGCCCGGATCGCCATCGAGCAGCACGGCGCGCGCATGCTGGTCGAGCGCCGCCTTGGTCGCGCAATACACGGCCCAGCCGGGATAGGCATTGCGCGCCGCGCCGCTCGAGACGTGCAGGATGCGGCGCTGGGCCTTTGGCGCGGCCCGCACGAAGGCGGCGGCCAGCGCCAAGGGCGCGCCGACGTTGAGCGCGACGGCGCGCAGCACCTCGGCCGGATCCTGGACGGCAAGCGGACCGACCGGCGCGACGACGCCGGCATTGTTCACCAGGAGTGCATCGTTTGCGTCCTGCAGAAAATCGCGCAGCGCATCGCCCGCGAGCCAGGCTTGCAGGGCGGCGGGATCGGCCATGTCGAGCACGACCTGTTCGATGCCGGCCCGTGGCGAGCGTCCGCGCGCCAGGCCCAGCACGGCGATGCCGCGCGCCTGCAGTTCGGCCGCGACGGCGGCGCCGAGGCCGCGGGTGTGGCCTGTGACGATTGCCTTCTTCATGGTGGGTTCCTTAAATGAATACGGGTTCGGGTTCCAGCGCCACGCCGTAGCGGGCCGCCACGTCGGCCTGGATGGCCTGGGCCAGGCGCACCACATCGGTCCCGATCGCGCCGCCCAGATTGACCAGGACCAGCGCCTGCTTGTGATAGACACCGGCCGGGCCGATGTTCTTTCCCTTCCAGCCGCACTGGTCGATCAGCCAGCCCGCCGCCAGCTTCTGGCTGCCGTCCGGCTGGGCATGGTGGACGAGGTTCGGATACGTCTCCAGCAGGCGCCGGCATTCCTCGTCTGAGACCACCGGGTTCTTGAAGAAGCTGCCGGCATTGCCGATCTCCTGGGGATCGGGCAGCTTGCGGCGACGGATCGCTTCGACGATGGCGCCGATATCGCGCGGCGTCGGCGCCGCCAGCCCCGCCTCCTGCACCGCGTTGGCCAGTTCGGCATAGCGCAGGTTCGGCTGCCAGGCCGCCGGCAGCGCGAAGGTGACGTCCAGCACGATGAGATCGCGTCCCTCGGCATGCTTGAAGATGCTGTCGCGGTAGCCGAAGCGGCAGGCGGCGGCGTCCAGGGTGCGGAGTTCGCCGCTGGCCATGTCGAAGGCCGTCAGGCTGTGGAACACATCCCTGGTTTCGACGCCGTACGCCCCCACGTTCTGGATGGGTGCGGCGCCGACCGTGCCGGGGATCAGTGACAGGTTTTCCAGCCCGCCCAGCCCCTGCGCCAGGGTAAACTGGACGAAGGCATGCCAGTTCTCGCCGGCCTGGGCGCGCACGAGGACCTTGTCGCCGTGCTGGCCCAGGATCTCCCGCCCCTGGCCGGCCATGTGCAGCACCAGGCCGTCGACATCCTGGGTGAACAGCAGGTTGCTGCCGCCGCCCAGCACCAGGCGCGGCAGGTTGGCGAGAGACGGATCGGCGCGCAGCGCCGTCAATTGCCCGGCGCTTGTCACGCGCAGGTAGTGACGGGCGGTGGCGGGGATACGGAAGGTATTCAGCCCGGCAAGCGGCTGATCGTGGACGATGGGCAGGTCTGGATGCATGACGGTTGGGATGGAAAATGTCGTTTCATTATAGTGGTTCACGCATTCCCGACTTTCCAGCATGGCAAAACGGTCGCGATTCGGGCCGTTGTCCGCTAAAATAGAGGGATTAATCTAAACAAGGACACACTCCATGCCATCGTTTGATGTGGTCTGCGAAGCAGACATGGTCGAAGTCAAGAACGCGGTCGAGCAATCGAACAAGGAAATCGCGACCCGCTTCGACTTCAAGGGCAGCTCGGCCAATGTCGAACAAAAAGAGCGCGAACTGACGCTGCTGGCCGATTCCGACTTCCAGCTCAGCCAGGTCAAGGACGTGCTCATCAACAAGATGTCGAAGCGCAAGGTCGACGTGCGCTTCCTCGACGAAGGCAAGGTCGAGAAGATCGGCGGCGACAAGGTCAAGCAGGTGATCAAGGTGCGCAACGGCATTGAAACCGAAGACGCGAAAAAGATCACCAAGCTGATCAAGGAAAGCAAGATGAAGGTACAGGCCAGCATCCAGGGCGAGTCGGTGCGCGTGACTGGCGCCAAGCGCGACGACCTGCAGACTGCGATGGCGATGCTGCGCAAGGACGTGCAGGAGCTGCCGCTGGCTTTCAATAATTTCCGCGACTGATTCATAGCCCAGTCGCCGGTGGCCGGCATGGCCGGCTCGAGAGCGTGGCGCAGGCGGACGTGTTCCGCGGCGCGTAGCCCCGCTTGGAGTAGAATGGCGCCTTGACATTCGTGCGTTTTCGTGACGCCGTGCGCCGCCGCAACCCCAGGCAGTTTAGGTAGTCTAAGGATAGCAATGAAACGTGTTGATGATTTCCGCCTACGTATGGGCAACAAGGAATATGTGCCCATCATGATCGGCGGAATGGGTGTGGACATTTCGACGTCCGAGCTGGCCCTTGAAGCGGCCCGCCTCGGTGGGATCGGTCATATCTCCGACGCCATGTCCCAGGACGTGTCCGACCGCAAGTTCGACACCACCTTCGTTAAAGACAAGACGAAGACCTACAAGTTCAACATCAACAATATGAACAAGGCGGTGGTCCAGTTCGACCTGGATCACCTTGCCGAGGCGACCCGTCGCCACGTCGGTGCGACCATGGAAGCGAAGAAAGGCGATGGCCTTATCTACGTCAATTGCATGGAAAAGCTGACCATGAATGCGCCGAAGGAAACCCTGCGCGTGCGCCTGGCGTCGGCACTGGACGCCGGCATCGACGGCATCACCCTGTCGGCCGGCCTGCACCTGGGCTCGTTCGAGCTGATCAAGGACCATCCACGCTTCCGCGACGCCCATCTGGGCATCATCGTGTCTTCGGTGCGCGCGCTGCAGCTCTTCCTCAAGAAGGTCTCGCGCCTGGACCGCAAGCCGGATTTCGTGATCGTCGAAGGCCCGCTGGCCGGCGGCCACCTGGGCTTCGGCATCGATGACTGGAAGCAGTACGACCTGCACACCATCATGGACGAAGTCCTCGCCTTCATGCAGGCCGAGCAGCTGGGCATCCCGGTGATCGCGGCCGGCGGCGTGTTCACCGGCTCGGATGCGGTCGGCTTCCTGGAAAAAGGCGCCGGCGGCGTGCAGGTGGCGACCCGCTTCACCGTCACCCACGAGTGCGGCCTGCCGGACAGCGTCAAGCAGGAGTACTTCCGCGCCAGCGAAGAAGACATCGAAGTCAACGGCGTGTCGCCGACCGGCTACCCGATGCGCATGCTCAAGAATACCCCGGCGATCGGCTCCGGCATCCGTCCCGGCTGCGAATCCTACGGCTACCTGCTGGACGCCACTGGCAACTGCGCCTACATCAACTCGTACAACCGCGAGGTGCAGGCCCATCCGGACCAGAAGAAAGTGGTCGTGATGGACAAGACCTGCCTGTGCACGCACATGCGCAACTTCAATTGCTGGACCTGCGGCCACTACACCTACCGCCTGAAGGACACCACCCACCTGCTGGCGGACGGCAACTACCAGATCCTGAGCGCGGAACACGTGTTCAAGGATTACCAGTTCAGCGTGAACAACGAGATCGCGCTGCCCGAGAAGCAGGATATCGCGGCTGCGTAAGGCTGCCGCGCTCCTCATGAAGCCACGGCCTGCCGTGGCTTTTTTGTTGGCGCTGTACGCATCAGCTGTTGATGACCCCGAATCCAATACGCAGCAATTGCTCGACGGAATTGACTCTCCCGCCGTCGCGTGCCCAGTGCCAGCCCAGGTAATCGGGGAGACGGCGCGCGGCCACGCCATGGCTGACGAGTACCGCGCTTTTTGCTGGCGCCCTCCCCCCCCATCGGCGCGATGCTCCGACCTGCCCTTGTCCCGCACCGCGACGATGGATTGCACCTCAATGTGCGCGGACGCACCGAGGCATTCCCCCTGCAACGTTACGGTGGAACTCCACCAGCAGGGAGAGCCAGATGAGTGATCGAGAACACCGCCTCCGCGTCGAAGACGCCACCATGCCCGCAGGCGGCTGGGGCTCAGTCGATGACGTGAAGAAGGTCCTGACCGGGCAGAACGTGGTGCTGAAGGACACGGTGCTGCTGCTCAAGCAGAACAAGCCCGACGGCTTTGCCTGCGTCAGCTGCGCCTGGGCCAAGCCGGCCGACCCGCATCCATTCGAGTTCTGTGCCAACGGCGCCAAGGCCACCGCCTGGGAAACCACGAGCAAGGCGATCGGTCCCGACTTTTTCGACCGCCACACGCTCACCGAACTGGAAGGCTGGAGCGACCACGCGCTGGAAGACCACGGCCGCCTGACGGTGCCGCTGCGCTACGACGCCGCCAGCGACAAGTACCGTCCGGTCGACTGGGACGCGGCGTTCGCCGAGATCGGCGCCCACTTGCGCGCCTGCGAGCCCAGGCAAGTGGTGTTCTACGCCTCCGGCCGCGCTTCGCTGGAAACCTCGTATATGTACCAGCTCCTGGCGCGCATGTACGGCAACAACAACCTGCCGGACAGCTCGAACATGTGCCACGAAAGCACTTCGGTCGGCTTGCAGAAGAGCATCGGGGTCGGCGTCGGCACCGTGGGGTTGAACGATTTCAAGCATACCGACTGCATCCTGTTCTTCGGCCAGAACGTGGGCGTGAACAGCCCGCGCATGCTGCACCAGCTGCAGGAAGCGCGCGGACGCGACGTGCCGATCGTCACCTTCAACCCGCTGCGCGAACGCGGCCTGGTGAGCTTCACCAATCCGCAATCGCCGCTCGAGATGCTGACCGGGCACGAGACCGTGATCAGCACCCATTACCACCAGATCAGGCCGGGCGGCGACACGGCCGCCATCATGGGCATCTGCAAGACCGTCTTCGCGCTGGACGACGTCGCCCGGGAGAGCGGCGCGCAGCGCGTGATCGACGTCGCCTTCGTCCAGGAGCACACCCACGGCTTCGAGGACTTCGAGCGCGCCGTGCGCGCCTGCGGCTGGGATGCGATCGAGCGCGAATCGGGCCTGCCGCGCGCCGCGCTGGAACAGGCGGCCGAGGTCTATTGCCAGGCCGGCGCCGCGATGGCTGTCTACGGCATGGGCGTCACCCAGCACCGCAATGGCGTGCAGAACGTGACGATGCTGGTCAACCTGCTGCTGTTGCGCGGCAATATCGGCAAGCCCGGGGCCGGCATCTGCCCGGTGCGCGGCCACTCGAACGTGCAGGGCCAGCGCACGGTCGGCATCACCGAAAAGCCCGAGCTCGCCCCGCTCGACAAGCTCAAGGAGCAGTACGGCTTCGAGCCGCCGCGCGACGAAGGCCTGACCACCGTCGACGCCTGCGAAGCGATCCTGAAGCACGAGCTGCAAGCCTTTATTGGCCTGGGCGGCAATTTCTTGCGCGCGGTGCCGGAGACGCGCCTGATGGAAGCGGCCTGGCGCGAGCTGCCGCTGACGGTGCAGGTCGCAACCAAGCTCAACCGTAATCACGTCATCCACGGCAAGGCCGCCTACCTGCTGCCCTGCCTGGGACGGATCGAGATCGACCGCCAGCGCACGGGAGCGCAGGCGGTGACGGTCGAGGACAGCACCTCGTGCATGCACGGTTCGCGCGGCATGGCCGAGCCGGTGGCGCCATCCCTGCTGTCCGAACCGGCCATCGTGGCCGGCATCGCCAAGGCCACGCTCGATCCGAACCCGCGCGTGGACTGGGATGCCTGGGTCGCCGACTACGGCACGATCCGCGCCGCCATCGCCGAGACCTTCCCCGAGATCTTCCACGATTTCAATGAGCGCATGTGGACCCCCGGCGGCTTCCGCAAGCCGCTCGCCGCCGCCGAACGGATCTGGAAGACCGAGAGCGGCAAGGCCGAGTTCACGGCGCCGGACGAGCTGCCCGGCAACCCGGACATGGACGGCGGGCCCGAGGTGCTGCGCCTGTTCACGATCCGCAGCGACGGCCAGTTCAACACCACGATCTACAGCCACGACGACCGCTTCCGCGGCGTGTACGGCAGCCGCATGGTGCTGTTCATGGGCGAAGCCGACATGGCGAGATACGGTCTCGCCAAGGGCGACGTGGTGGCACTGCGCACGAAAGCCGACGACGGCGTCGAGCGCCGCGTCGACGGCCTGCAGATCGTGCCCTACGACGTGCCTCCCGGCTGCATCGCCGGCTACTACCCGGAATGCAATCCCCTGATTCCGCTGTGGCACCATGCCAAGGAAAGCAAGGTGCCGGCGGCCAAGTCGATCGACGTGCTGCTCGAACGCAGCGCCGCCGTGACGACGCCATGAACGCGCGCGCACCGATTGCCGAAGCCGGCGACGCGACGTTCGCGCTCGCCAGCAGCGTGCCGGCAGCAAGCTGGCGCGATGGCGCGATCGAGGACGGCAGCGAGCTGCTGGCCGAGGAAGTGCCGGTAGCCCTGGTCTACAACGGCATCAGCCACGCCGTGATGCTGGCGTCGCCGCAAGACCTGGAAGACTTCGCCATCGGCTTTTCGCTCTCCGAACGCATCGTCCGCGCCGCGCATGACGTCCGTGACATCGAGATCGAGGCCGGCCCGCACGGCATCGCGCTGTCCATCGACATCGCGCCCGGCGCCATGGCGCGCCTGAAGGCAACGCGGCGCGCACGCCTGGGCCAGACCGGCTGCGGCCTGTGCGGCATCGACAGCCTGGCCTGGTTCGAGCACGAGATGGCGCAGAACGACCCGCGCGACGGCGGCGCCCGCGAGACCAACGCCCCGCTCGCCCCGGCCGCGCTGCAGCGCGCCATGGCCGCCATGCCCGGCCAGCAGCGCCTGCACCAGGCCACCGGCGCCATGCATGCCGCCGGCTGGGCCGACCGCGACGGCCGCCTGCTGCTGGTGCGCGAAGACGTGGGCCGTCACAACGCGCTGGATAAGCTGGTCGGGGCGCTGGCGCGCACGGGCATCGATGCTCACGACGGCTTCGCGCTCGTCACCAGCCGCGCCAGCTTCGAGATGGTGCAGAAGGCGGCCCGCGCCGGCATTGGCTTGCTGGCGGCCATCTCGGCACCGACCGCGATGGCGGTGCGACTGGCGGACCGGGCCGGGCTGACCCTGGCCGGTTTCGTGCGCGGCGGCCGCCACGTGACCTACACCCACCCGCGCCGCCTGCATGACGCTACTGTCGCGCACGTCACATAACGCTTGCCAAGCTAATTTGGAACAGGTGTAAGCTGGCTTCACGCAAGCGCTGGCCGTGGCGGCACGCGCTGCGTTGCAAGAAAGGCGACCCGGCATGTCAGCGTTCGACCCCTCCGAGCAGGCCAGTTTCCTGGCCGACGACACAGGTACGATTGTCACCTGGAACCCGCGATGCGTCGCGTTGTTCGGCCTGGCGGCGGCGGATGCGCTCGGCCGGGAGGTCTCGCGGTTGCTGGGCGCGCCGCCCTGGCCCGAGCTGCTCGACGCCGGCGCCGTCCGGCTCGTGTTGCCGGCGGGGCGCGCGGCCAGCGTCACGCTCTCGGCCCAGCTCGATGCGAGCGGCGGCGCGCGCGGCGTCAGCGTCACCGTCATTCCGGCAGCCGATGCCATGTCCGACGCCGAGCGTCTCGGCGCCACCGCGCTGAAGGACGTGGTCGATCTGCTGCCTGGCACCTTCTACATCCTCGACCGCGAAGGTCGCATCCTGATGTGGAACCACAATCTTGAACGCGTCTGCGAAATGATGCCCGACGAACTGGCGGCAGCCAATGCGTTCGAGATGCTCGATCCGTGCGACCGTGTCGAATTCACCGACAAGGTTCATCGCATGTTCGACGACAACATCGAGCTGGAGATGGAGGTCGACTACGTCGCGCGCAGCGGGCGGGAAATTCCCGTCCTGCTGCGGGGCGCCCGCATCGACTGCGAAGGCGGCCGGTACCTGTTCGGCATGGGCATCGACATCTCCAGGCGGCGCGCGCACGAACGCCAGCTGAACCTGTACAAGCGGGCCCTGGACGCGGCCAGCAACGGCGTGATCATCGCCCACAATGGCGACCCAGACCATCCGGTCGAGTACGTCAATCCCGCCTTCGAACGCATCACCGGCTACACGGCCGACGAGATCATCGGCAAGGATACGCGCTTCATGGCCGCACCCGGGCTGGACGAGGACGAACGCAAGCGCTTGAGCAGGGCGCTGCACGAGCAGCGCTCGGTGCACGCGGTGCTGCGCAACCTGCGCAAGAACGGCGAGCTGTTCTGGAACGACCTGCACATCACGCCGGTGCATGACGACAACGGCCAGGTGACCCACTTCGTCGGCATCGTGACCGACGTCACGGCCAGCAAGCAGCGCACCGACCACCTCGAGCACGAGGTCAACCACGACAACCTGACCGGCCTGGCCAACCGCACGCTGCTGTGGGACCGGCTCGGCCACGCGGTGCACCTGGCCCAGCGCCACCAGACGCTGGTGGCGACCGTGCTGATCGACCTGGACAACTTCAAGCCCATCAACGACACCTTTGGCCACGACGCCGGCGACGTGGTGCTGAAGGTGGTGGCGCGCCGCCTGCAGGCCACGGTGCGTGACAGCGACACGGTGGCGCGCATGTCGGGCGACGAATTCGTGATGGTGCTGGTCGACCAGCCCAACCTGCGCTATACGCTGCGCATGGTCGAGCGCGTGCGCCGTGCGCTGACCATGCCGGTGGCCTTCGGCGGCAGCGAGATCCCGGTCGGCGCCAGCCTGGGCGTGGCGTCCTTCCCGCACGACGGCCGCACCCCGGCCGACCTGGTGCGGGCGGCGGACATGGCCATGTACCGGGCCAAGAACAGTGGCGGGGGCGTGCATTTCTATTCCAGCGAGATGCGTTTGGCCAGCGAAGCGCGCGCGACCCTGGCCGGCAGCATGAAAAGCGCGCTGGACAACGACGAACTGTTCCTGCTGTTCCAGCCGCGCATGGACGCGCGCAGCGGCAAGGTGCGCGGCTTCGAGGCGCTGCTACGCTGGCGCCATCCCGAACACGGGGTGATGCTGCCAGCGGCCTTCCTGAGCGAGGCCGAGGAGAACGGGCTGATCGTCGAGATCGGCAACCGGGTGCTGGACCAGGCCTGCGCCTTCGCGCGCGAGCTGCGCCATGCCGGCTTTACGGCGCTGCCGGTGGCGGTCAATGTCTCGCATCGCGAGTACAGCCGGCCCACCTTCATCGCCGGCATCGCCGAGCGCATGTCGCGCTACGGCCTGCCACCCGGCGCCCTCGAGATCGAGATCCCCGAGGCCGACCTGATCAGGAATCCGGGACTGGGACGCGACCTGGCGGCCCAATTGCGCGACGTCGGCGCCATGCTGTCGATCGACCAGTTCGGGCGCGGCATCTCCGACCTGAATTTCCTGCAGCAGCTGTCGGTGCGCCAGGTCAAGCTGTCGAAGGCGGCGGTGCACGATATCGCCGACCACGGCCGCGGCGGCTCGCTGGCCAGGGCCCTGATCGACATCGGCCGCAACCTCGACATCACGGTGGTCGGCGAGGCGGTCGAAACCGAGGAGCAGGTGGAATTCCTGCGCAGCCACGGCTGCGACCAGATGCAGGGCCAGTGGTTCTGCGAACCGCTGTCGGCCGACGCGGCGCGGCATTTGCTGGCGCAGCGGCAGCATACTGCCTGAGTACTATCCCTCGCTGGTAATGCGCTTGACCAGCGCCCCAAGCACGTCCTCGGCCAGCTCGTTGTCCACCTGGCAGGTGCCGGCATTCTCGTGCCCGCCCCCGCCGTATTCCAGCATCAGCGCGCCGATATTCGTCTTCGAAGACCGGTTGAGGATCGACTTGCCGGCGGCGAACACCGTGTTCTGCTGCTTGACGCCCCACAGCACGTGGATCGAGATGTTCGTCTCGGGGAACAGGGCATAGATGATGAAGCGGTTGCCGGCATAGATCACGGGCTCTTCCCGCAGGTCGAGCACCACCAGGTTGCCTTCGACCCGCGCGCAGCGCCGGATCTGCTCCTTGCAGCGCTCGCTGTGCTCGCGGTACAGGGTGCTGCGTTCGACCACGTCCGGCAGCGCCATCAGTTGTTCGACGTCCTGGGTGGCGCAGTAGCCGATCAGGTCCATCATGAGCTGGTAGTTCGAGATGCGGAAATCGTGGAAGCGCCCGAGGCCGGTGCGCGCATCCATCAAGAAATTGAGCAGGTCCCAGCCCTGCGGATCGAGCACTTCTTCGCGTGTAAAACGCGCCGAATCGCCCTTGTCGACCGCCGCCATCATGGTGTTCCAGGCGGCCGGGAAGGTGCGCGCGCCGCCGTAGTGGTCATACACCACCCGCGCCGCCGACGGCGCTTCGGGGTGGATGATGTGGTTCTCGCGGCGGCCGGTGTTGCGGATGGTTTCCGACAGGTGGTGGTCGAACACCAGGTGGGCGCCGGCGACGTAAGGCAGATTGGTCGTGATGTCGCGGGCGGTGATCACGATTTTGCCGTCCTGCATGTCCTTGGGATGGACGAACAGGATGTCGTCGATCAGCTCGAGATGCCTGAGCAGCACGGCGCACACGAGACCGTCGAAATCGCTACGGGTTACGAGGCGGAATTTTTGGGGAATAGCGGACATCTGCACACCCTTTCGTCATCGGTTGTGATTGGTCCCGGAACGTGCCCGGAAGGCCCGGCCATCGGAGATGAGCATCATACCTTGCAATGTTTTTAATTAATAGCTGTTGAGTTCGATCATTTCCAGCGCATGCGCACCGTCCATTCCCCGAATCCTGCAGGCTGTCGCAGGGGGCTGGTCCTGACGCGTCCGGCGCGTTAAAGTTGCAACATTCCAACGCTCCATCGTCGGCTATCCCGCAACGACGAGCACACAAGATTGACGACCATGCAAGCACGCAGTTCGACACAACAGTATTTGACGGGCATCCTGTCCTGGCTCTACCGGGCCTTCGACGCGGTGGCGACCTGGGTTACCCAGCTATCGTGGTGGAAATTCCTCCTGTTTGCCTGCCTGACCCTGACCGCCGCCGGCATCCTGCAGGAAGAACTGTTCAATGGACCGGCCCAGGAAGAGATCGCGCGCGCCGAGCGCGAGGCAGGGCGGCGCAGCGAAGCCAGCATCCTGATCGACGAGAGCGGCATCCGCTTCAATCCGCGCACCCGTGCGCGCAGCGGCGCGGCCGAGCCGGCGGAACCTGTCGAACCGGTTCCGCCGGCCGATCCGGATGCCACGGAGGCGCCGCGTCCGCCGCTGCCGCCGAAACCGCCCGCCACCGGCGGCAGCGGCAGCGGCAGCGGCAGCGGCAGCGGCATCAATATCCACCCGGGCGACGATTCCGTCCATATCGAGCTGCCGCCGCAGATCGGCGAAGAACTGTCGAACGCGATCGAAGCGGCGGTCGAGGACGCCGCCGAGCAGAAGGTGTCGCGCTACCACAAGCAGGCCTCGACCTGGTTCATGAACTTCGTGCTGCTGCTCCTGCTCGCCCTGTTCGGCACCAAGGCCCTGGTCGGCGGCAAGAAGCGCGCCGATGCCGAGGCCCAGGTCGCCAACGCCGCCGCCGAGCGCGAAGCCATGCAGCGCCAGCTGTCCGAAACGAAGATGCAGATGATGCAGGCCCAGGTCGAACCGCACTTCCTGTTCAACACGCTGGCCTCGGTCGAGCACCTGATCCGGGTCGACCCGCCGCGCGCCTCGGCCATGCAGCGCAGCCTGATCCAATACTTGCGGGCGGTGCTGCCGCAGATGCGCGACAACGCCGTGCTCACCGGCCTCGGGCGCGAAGTGGACATGGTCAGCGCCTATCTCGCCCTGCTCAAGATGCGGATGGAAGAACGCCTGACGGTCGATCTGCAGATCCCGGAGGGCCTGCGCAGCGCCGCCTTCCCGCCGATGATGCTGCAGTCGATGGTCGAGAACGCGATCAAGCACGGCCTGGAGTGCAAGCCCGAAGGCGGCACCCTCAGGATCGTGGCCGAGGTGGCCGACAGCAAGCTGCGCGTGACCGTGACCGACGACGGCGTGGGCTTCGGCGTGGTGCCGAGCGACGGCACCGGCCTGGGCCTGCAGACGATCCGCGACCGCCTCAAGCTGCTGCACGGGGACAGCGCCCGCCTGCACATCGGCGCCAACAGCCCGACCGGCGTGATCGCGACGATCGAGGTGCCTTACCAGCTGTCGAAACAGGCTTGAAGGTAGGGCTGGAAATGCGCGTCGCTGGCGGCCCGGCTTGCCTGACGCCCGGTTTCATTGAATAATCATTGCATAATAAACCTGAGAAGAGACTCACCATGCCTACCGCGATTATTGCCGATGACGAGAGACTGATGCGCGACCAGCTGCGCATGCGCCTGCAGGAAGCCTGGCCCGAACTGCAGATCGTCGGCGAAGCGAAGAATGGCGAAGAAGCCGTGCAACTGGTCGGCGAGCTCAAGCCCGACCTGACCTTCCTCGACATCCGCATGCCGGGCAAGACCGGCATGGAAGCGGCGCGCGAGATCGGCGACGCCAGCCAGATCGTGTTCGTCACCGCCTACGACCAGTACGCGGTGGAAGCCTTCGAGCGCGGCGCGATCGACTACGTGCTCAAGCCGACCGAGCCGGACCGCCTGAAGATCACGGTCGACCGCCTCAAGGAACGCCTCGAGAAGCCGCAGGCAGCCGGCAGCGTCAACGACAGCGTGTCGGCCATGCTGAGCCAGCTGGCCGAGAAGATCGCCGCGCCGAAGCAAAAACACCTGCAATGGATCCAGGCCAGCATCGGCCAGGACTTGCGCATGATCCCGGTCGAGGACATCCTGTTCTTCCGGTCGGACGAGAAATACACGGCCGTGCAGACGGCCAGCTTCGAAGCCCTGATCCGCAAGCCGGTGCGCGACCTGGCCGACGAGCTCGATCCTTCGCTGTTCTGGCAGATCCACCGCGCGACCCTGGTCAACGTGAATGCGATCGAGGGCGTGACGCGCGACATCCGCGGCCGTCACCTCGTGCTGGTCAAGGGGCGCCCGGAAAAACTCGAGGTCAGCCGCAGCTTCCTGCACCTGTTCAAGCAGATGTGAAGCCGGCCGGCGCGGCTGAGCGCTGGCGCCTTGTCTCGTCTCAACGCCCACCCTCCTCCTTGCGCATAATGTAGAGGGCCAGGTCCGCGTCTGCGGCCCTCCCCTCTATATATCTATTCCGCATGAGACCTCAGCGCAGGGCACGCAGCCGCCGCACGGGTCCGGCTGAGCTGGTGGCCGGCTTCCTGTCCGACTATTGCACCGGCAATATGGCCGCTGCGCCGAGGCGCGCCCGCGGCCCACAGCGCGGCGCGCGCGGCTTCGACAGCCGCCGCATCGTGCACAGCGCAAGCGACGCCATCCTGTCGGTCGACGAGGACACCACCATCCTGCTGGCCAACCCGGCCGCGGCCCAGATGTTCAATTCGAGCGTGAGCGCCATGCAGGGCAGCCGTTTGTCGCGCTTCATCCAGCCGCCCTCGCCAGAAGCGCATACCCCATTCGACTACTTCCCGGCCGGCGGCGGCCGCGCGGGACGGCGCGCCACCGACTACGCCGTCACCGGCATCCGCGCCGGCGGCCAGCTGTTCCCCATCGAGGGATCGATCTCGAGCGTCGAGCACGAAGGCCGCCTCGTGTTTACGGTGATCCTGCGCGACGTGTCCGAGCGCCACCTGGTGCAGCAAAAGCTGGCGCGCTCGCACGACCAGCTGCGCCAGCTGTCCTCGGCCCTGCAAAGCATCCGCGAAGAAGAGCGCACCCACATCGCGCGCGAGCTGCACGACGACCTCGGCCAGCTGCTGGCTTCGCTGCGCATGGACCTGACGTTGCTGGCCCGGGTCGACCAATTGCCGGACGATAGCGTGCGCCTGGTCGCCGGCATGGAAACCAACCTGCTCACCGCCATCGCCTCGCTGCGCCGGATCGCCGCCAACCTGCGTCCGCGGGCCCTCGACGAAGGCGGCCTGTATTTCGCGCTGCAGGGCTTGCGCGACGAATTCGTCGAACGCCACGGCATCGCCTGCACCCTGCTTGCCGACGAGGCCGAGCTGCGCCTGGACGATGCCGCCAGCACGGCCGTGTTTCGCATCGTGCAAGAGGCGCTGATCAATATCGCGCGCCATGCGGGGGCGCAGAACGTCCTGCTCAACCTCTACCGCACCAATGGAGAATTGCTGGTGACGATCCAGGACGACGGCCGCGGCATCCGCGCCGAAGACATGGAGAAGGCGCAGTCGCTGGGCCTGGTCGGCATGCGCGAACGGGTCTGGGGGATGGGGGGCGACATCACCATCGCCGGCGACGAAGCGCCGGGCACCCGCATCGACATCGTGCTGCCGCTGAGCGGACATGTCGTCTAAAGTTTTCTACGGATGCCGAAAGTAAAGAATATTATTCGGGCTATTGCGTAAAAACAACATAGTCAGGATGTCATGAACTCGACATATTGGCTCGATAAGATCGCTGTCGATCTGAGTTGATTGATAACTCAACATCTTGTCGAAACTAAACTGGAGATCTTCATGAAGTATAAGTTCCTGGCCGCCGCTGTGCTGTCGTCCCTGCCACTGTTCGCCCAAGCCCAGACCAACGTCCAGATCTACGGCGTGATGGACGCAGCCATCGCCCTGGAAGACACCGATGCACCGGGCGAAGACCGCCGCACCACCGTCAGCTCGGGCAACCAGTCGAGCAGCCGCCTGGGCTTCCGCGGTACCGAAGATCTCGGCAATGGCCTGAAAGCCCTGTTCAACATCGAAGCCGGCGTGTCGCTCGACACCGGCGCCACCGATTCGCAGACGTTCGGCCGCCGCGCCGTGGTCGGCCTGCAGGGCGACTTCGGTACCCTGACCGTCGGCCGCGAATACTCGCCGATCGCCGCCGTCGCCGCCGCATCGGACATCAACGGCCAGGGCCTGTACGGCTCGAACCTGTCGGCCTTCGGCACCAACCGCCTGACCCGCCGCCTGGCCAACTCGGTCAACTACAAATCGAACGCGCTGTCGGGCTTCGTCGTCAACGCCGCCTACTCGACCGGCGAAAAAACCGTCGACCCATCGGGCGACCTGCTGGGCGCGTCGCTGGAATACAAGAACGGCGGCCTGTACCTGGGCGCCGGCTACCACACCATCGAGCGCCTGAGCGAGGGCGACGACAAGGAAATGGCCTTCGGCGCCGGCTACAACTTCGGCGCGTTCGAGATCAAGGGTAACTGGATGAAGGCCGAGCTGGAAGGCGCCGGCAACGCGGTCAACCCAGAGTACACCAACGCCAACATCGGCGCTTCGTACGCCGTCGGCGCGAACAAGTTCTTCCTGAACTTCCAGCAGCAGAAGCTGGACAACACCGATGCCAAGGGCAACACCGTGTCGGTGTCGTACACCTACTCGCTGTCGAAGCGCACCAACATCTACACGACCTACGCCCAACTGCGCAACAACAGCCGCGGCGTGTTCGGCATCAACGCCTCGTCGAACAACGTGACCCCGCCAGCCACCGCGCTGGGCGCCGATCCTTCGGTGTTCACCGTCGGCCTGCGTCACTCGTTCTGATCACGCAAGGCCGCGCGTGTCGCCTGCGGGCGGCATGCGCGGTTTCCACTCCGTCCCCGCGCCCGCGGGGACGCTTGACGCCGGCCATGCCGGCGTTTTTCATCCCACCGGCTGGCCAGGTCCCGGCTCAGCGATCGGCGTCGGCGGCCCCGCTGCGCAGCAGCCGCGCCGCGATGCCGCGCTCCTCTTCCGGCGAGAAGAAATAGGGGTAGAAAGAGCGCTCGCCGGTGTCGATGCCGCGCTTGAACGCGCCGCCGACCGCCTCGACCTGTTGCGCCACATAGGCCAGGCTGACGTGCAGCAGGAAGGATGGCGCGTTCACCCGCGGATTCACCTTCAGCTCCCCCACCTGCCGAAAACCGAGCATGCGCTCGTAGAAGCGGCGATGGCGCGGATTGACTTCGATGACGGCGTCGGTGCAGCCGTGCATCTCGCGCGCGTAGATGAATGCAAGGTGAAACACGCTGGCCAGCGCATGCTTGGACTGGACCGAATGGTCGAACGCCAGCTTGGTGACCTCGGCCAGGCGCGCGCCCTGGCCCCGGAGGGCATCGAGTTCTTCCTTGTACATACCGTCGGCCATCAGACCGCGGCCGGCGTCGATCCCGATGGTCAGCGTGCCTACCACCTCGCCCCGGTCGGACGCGGTCAGTGTGATGCGGTGCGGGTCGTCGGCGTCGAGCCTTGCCGCCTGGTAGCCGCGCCAGGCGTACATCCGCTCGATCAGCAGGCTGGCGCCGCTGCGGCCGTCGGGGCTGTCGGGAGAGCGCAGGCCGTAGCGGGTGCGCGTCATGCGGCCATCCTCGGGAATGGTGGCGACAGTGGCCTGGTGCGGTGATCGGGTAGTACGTTAGCGTGCATGGCAAGCTCTCAACGTTCACGCCAGCGTCCGGTTGACACGGGCGTGAACTGTTACGCGTGGCGGCCCGACCATCGCGCATCCTGCCACGCCTTTGATGACGTGTGCACCCTTGCCTCATTATAACAAGAACAACATTGTTATCAATGGCACAACTGTATCGTGCGCAGGTCAACAGGTGTTGCCATCGGGCGCGGCGGCGTGGATCTAGCGGTCCGCCGCGCGCGGCCTCGATCGCGCCAGCTGGCGATCGAGCGCATTCGCGAAGTTCTGGCGGTCGGCCTGGCTGAAGGCGGCCGGCCCGCCGGTATCGACGCCGCTGCCGCGCAGCTCTTCCATGAAGGCGCGCATCGTCAATTGCTGGGCGATGGTGTCCTTGGTGTACCACTCGCCGCGCGGATTGAGGGGCAGGCCGCCCTTGTCCAGCACCTGTGCGGCCAGCGGGATATCGCCGGTCACGACGATGTCGCCGGGGTTCACCCGGGCGACGATCTCGGCGTCGGCCACGTCAGGTCCGGCCGGCACCTGCAGCGCGCGGATGAAACGCGAGCCGGGCACCCGGATCAGCTGGTTGGCGACCAGCGTCACGTTCAGCTGCAGGCGCTCGGCCACCCGGAACAGGATGTCCTTGATGACGGCGGGACAGGCGTCGGCGTCGACCCAGATGTGCAAGTCCCGCGCTGCTCCCTGATCCATCACTTGAGGCGGCAGGTCAGCACCCAATAGAACTCCCAGCGCGCGATCTTGATCTCGCGGCCGACCTTGTCGAGGCGCTTGCGCAGGTAGCTGTCGGTCGGGTAATTCTTGACCAGCTCGTGGCGGTTGCCGTCGGCGTCGAGCTGGAATTCATGGGTATTGCCCTGCAGGTCGGTGCGGGCGATGGTGGCGCTCTCGGTTTCGACATAGGCATCGTCGAAGACCACCAGCAGCACGTCCTTGCCCAGGCGTTTCTTGAGCGACAGCAGCAGCGCTTCCTGCTGGTCGCGCGTCAGACGCGACCACAGACCGGCCATGAACACCGCAGTGAACTTGTCCTCGCCGCAGCCGATATCGTCCGGCAGGGCCAGCGCATCGACCAGGCGGTATTCGACATTGTCCAGGTCTTCGCCATGCATGCGCGCCAGGTCGAGCATGGCTGCGCTGGCATCAGTCGCGAGCACCGATTCGGCGGTCTCGCTCAGCACCTCGGTCCAGGCGCCGGTGCCGCAACCCAGTTCCAGGATGCGGTGACCGCTGAGCAAGGTGGCGAGCTGCTCGCGCGCCTCGTCCAGGTCTTCCAGCTGCTCTTCCGAATACCCGGCGCCAGCGTTGTCGTAGTGGGCGGCGATGCCGTCGTAGTAGGCAATGACCTCGTTCTTGTCCATCGTTGATTCCATCACAGTTCGTAGTTTTCCCCACCGCGCATCGCCGACTCGACCATCTTGCGGTTGAGCGTCGGCGTCAGCAGCTCGATGAAGGTATAGATATAGCTGCGCAGGTAGGCGCCCTGCTTGATCGCCACGCGCGAGGTGTTCATGCCGAACAGGTGGCCGACCGGCAGCGCGCGCAGGTTGCGGTCGCGCTCGGGGTCGAAGGCCATGCCGGCGATGATGCCGACGCCCATGCCCAGCTCGACATAGGTCTTGATCACGTCGGCGTCGATCGCTTCGAGCAGCACGTCCGGCTTCAGGTTGCGTAAGGAGAAAGCGTGGTCGATCTTGCTGCGGCCGGCGAAGGCGGCATCATACGTGATCACGGGATAGCTGGCGATTTCTTCCAGTGAAATGGCGCGCGACTTGAACAGCGGGTGGTCCGGCGGCGCCACCACCACGTGCTCCCACTGGTAGGCGGGCAAGGTGATCAGGCCGTCGACGGCCGCGATCGATTCTGTGGCGATGGCCAGGTCGGCCTGGTCGTTCTTGACCATGTCGGCGATCTGCTTCGGGTTGCCCTGCAGCAGCGACAGGCGCACTTTCGGATACTTCTGCATGAAGCCCTGCACCACTCTCGGCAGCATGTAGCGCGCCTGGGTGTGGGTGGTGGCGATGGTGAAGCTGCCGCTGTCGTGGGCGGCGTACTCCTTGCCGATGCGTTTCAGGCTGTCGATCTCCTGCATGATCAGCTCGACCGATTGCAGCACCAGCCGCCCCGGCTCGGTCAGGCCGCGGATGCGCTTGCCGTGCCGGGTGAAGATGTCGACGCCAAGCTCTTCTTCCAGTTCGATGATGGCCTTCGAGACGCCGGGCTGGGAAGTGAACAATGCCTTGGCGGCATCGGTCAGATTGTAGTTCTGACGGACGGCCTCGCGCACGAAGCGCAGTTGGTGGAGATTCATTTGATAATTATTGTTGTTAAGGAGGCAGCAAACCAGGTAAGAACGACATTCTAAGATGCTTATTCGGGTTACGTATATAAGCAAATAAATTATCCGTAGTTTGGAATATAAGCTTGGCTCCGTATCATCGGCACATTATTTAATGGGCGAGCACCATCCGCCTCTCCATACGGACCCTGCACATGTACCGTTACGACCAATACGACCACCTCATCGTTCGCGAGCGCATCGCCCAGTACCGCGACCAGGTCGCCCGCCGCCTCTCCGGCGAGCTGCTGGAAGAAGAATTCCTGCCCCTGCGCCTGCAGAATGGCCTGTACATGCAGCGCCACGCCTACATGCTGCGTATCGCCGTGCCGTATGGTCTGCTGTCGTCGAACCAGGTGCGCATGTTCGCCCATATCGCCCGCAAGTACGACCGCGGCTACGGCCACTTCACCACGCGCCAGAACATCCAGTACAACTGGATCGAGCTCGAGCAGACGCCGGACATCCTGACCGACCTGGCTTCGGTCGAAATGCACGCGATCCAAACCTCCGGCAATTGCATCCGCAACATTACCACTGACGAATACGCCGGTGTAGCGGCGGACGAGATCGTCGATCCGCGTCCCTTCGCCGAAATCCTGCGCCAGTGGAGCACCTTCCACCCCGAATTCCTGGCCTTGCCGCGCAAGTTCAAGGTAGCCATCAATGGCGCCCTGGAAGACCGCGCCGCGATCGCCGTGCACGATATCGGCCTGACCGTCGTGCGCAATGAATCCGGTGAAGTCGGCTTCAGGTTCATGGCCGGCGGCGGCATGGGCCGCACCCCGATCCTGGGCAGCGTGATCCGCGGGTTCCTGCCGTGGCAGCACCTGCTGACCTATACCGAAGCCGTGATGCGCGTGTATAACACCCATGGCCGTCGCGACAACAAATACAAGGCCCGCATCAAGATCCTGCTCAAGGCCCTCGGCGTCGAGGAATTCACGCGCCAGGTCGAGGAAGAATGGGCCGACCTCAAGGATGGTCCAGAAACGCTGACCCAGGAAGAATTCGACCGCGTGGCCAAGTGGTTCCAGCCGCATGCCTACCGCGAGCTGGCCGATACCGACGTCGCTGCGTCGCACGGCGCCTCCGCGCACGGCGACAACCGCGCCTTCACCAACTGGCTCAATCGCAACGTCAAGCCGCACAAGGTGCCGGGCTACGCCGCCGTCGTGCTGTCGCTCAAGAAGACCGGCGTGCCGCCGGGCGACGCTACCGCCGAGCAGATGGACTTCGTGGCCGAACTGGCCGACCGCTTCAGCTTCGGCCAGGTGCGCGTGACCCACGAACAGAACCTGGTGCTGGCCGACGTCGAGCAACAGAAACTGTTCGAGGTGTGGCAACTGGCCAAGTCGAAAGGCATGGCGACGCCGAACATCGGCATGCTGACCGACATCATCGCCTGCCCGGGCGGCGACTATTGCTCGCTGGCGAACGCGAAATCGATCCCGATCGCCGCCGCCATCGCCGAACGCTTCGACGACCTGGACTTCCAGCACGATATCGGCGACATCGAACTGAATATCTCGGGCTGCATCAATGCCTGCGGCCACCATCACGTCGGCAATATCGGCGTCCTGGGCGTCGACAAGGACGGCAGCGAGTGGTACCAGGTATCGATCGGCGGCGCCCAGGGCAACGAGTCCGCCATCGGCAAGATCATCGGCCCGTCGTTCTCGGCGGTGCAGATGCCGGAAGTGATCGGGCGCCTGCTCGAAGTCTATGTACGCTGTCGAATCGAAGGTGAGCGCTTCGTCGACACCGTGCAGCGCCTGGGGATCGCCCCATTCAAGGAACATGTGTACGCCACGCCGATCGCGGCGGAAGAACTGCACGGAGAGGACCACTATGCTTGACCGACACCCGCAAATCATCAAGGGTCGCGAAGTGGTCGATGACGACTGGAGCGTCTTGAGCCTCGACGAAGGACAGACCGCCGAAGGCGTTGAAGTCCCGGCCGGCAAGATCATCGTGCCGCTGACCGTGTGGCAGGCGCAGCGCGCTGCACTGCTCGAACGCGCCGAACTGGGCGTGTGGCTGGCGCCGGACGAAAGCGCCGCCGCGTTGAAGGACGACCTGCAGCGCTTTGCCGTGATCGCGATCTCCTTCCCCAAATTCACCGATGGCCGCGGCTATTCGATCGCCTACAACCTGCGCAAGCGCCTGGGCTGGACCGGCGAATTGCGCGCGATCGGCGACGTGCTGCGCGACCAGCTGTTCCAGATGGCGCGCTGCGGCTTCGACGCCTTCGCCACCAGGCAAGACCGCAGCATCGACGACGCACTCAAGGGCCTGTCGGTGTTTTCGGAAACCTACCAGGCGACGGTCGACAATCCGATCCCGCTGTTCCGCAGGGTCCCGCGTGATACCCCGGCGGAGCACCGCGACGTCGGCGCCGGCATCTAGGAGCTGTCAAGATGAGCGACCTGCATCGTCGCGTGGATGAAACCCACGCGATACTGACCCGTATTGCCCGCGATCTCACGCCCGCCGTGTTCGCATCGAGCCTGGCGGCCGAAGACATGGTGCTGACCGACCTGATCCTGAAGGCGAAACTGCCGATCGCGATCTTCTCGCTCGAGACCGGCCGCCTGCATGCCGAGACGCTGTCGATGGTCGAGCGCGTCAAGCAGGTGTATGACTACGACATCGCCCTGTACCGCCCGCAGCCCGGGGCGGTGGAACGCTACGTCGCGGACCATGGCCTGAACGCCTTCTACGACAGCGTCGAGATGCGCAAGGAATGCTGCCGCATCCGCAAGGTCGAGCCGCTGGGCCGCGCCCTGGCCGGCAAGCGCGCCTGGATCACCGGCCAGCGCCGCGCCCAGTCGACCACGCGCGCCGAACTGGCGGTACAGGAAGACGACCATGCACACGGCATGCAGAAGTTCAATCCGCTGGCCGACTGGAGCGAGCAGAACGTCTGGGACTACCTGCGTAGCAACAACGTCCCCTACAACGCCCTGCATGACCGCGGCTACCCGTCGATCGGCTGCGAACCCTGCACCCGGGCCATCCAGCCGGGCGAGGACGTGCGCGCCGGGCGCTGGTGGTGGGAAAACCCGGAATCGAAGGAATGCGGCCTGCACGTCGTGGACGGCAAACTTATTCGCATCAAATCCGTGGCCGCTTGAGCCACGACCCGAGAAAAGAACAGGCACAGCCATGACAACTATCAGCGACAATGTAGTACTGAGCGACGTGAACGCCGCCCACCTGGACGCGCTGGAATCGGAAGCGATCCACATCCTGCGCGAAGTGGCGGCCGAATGCAGCAACCCTGCCCTGCTGTTCTCGGGCGGCAAGGATTCGGTGGTCCTGCTGCGCCTGGCCGAAAAGGCTTTCCGCCCGGGCAAATTTCCCTTCCCGCTGGTGCACATCGACACCGGCCACAACTTCGACGAAGTGATCGCCTTCCGCGATGCGCGCGCCGCCGAACTGGGCGAACGCCTGATCGTCGGCAGCGTCGAAGACTCGATCAAGCGCGGCACCGTGCGCCTGCGCAATCCTCAGACGGATTCGCGCAATGCGGCCCAGGCCGTGACCCTGCTGGAAACCATCGCCGAGCACGGCTTCGACGCCTGCATCGGCGGCGCGCGCCGCGACGAAGAAAAGGCGCGCGCCAAGGAACGCATCTTTTCCTTCCGCGACGAGTTCGGCCAGTGGGACCCGAAAGCCCAGCGCCCCGAGCTGTGGGACCTGTATAACACCCGCGTCCATCCGGGCGAGAACATGCGCGTATTCCCGATCTCGAACTGGACCGAGCTGGATGTGTGGCAGTACATCGCGCGCGAAAAGCTGGCGCTGCCGTCGATCTATTTTGCCCACCAGCGCGACGTCATCCCGCGCAACGGCCTGCTGGTGCCGCTGACCCCGCTGACCCCGGCGCGCGAAGGCGAGACCGTCGAAAACCGCACCGTGCGCTTCCGGACCGTGGGCGACATCTCCTGCACCTGCCCGGTGGCGTCAAGCGCGGATACCGTGGCCGGCATCATCGCCGAGACCGCCGTCACCGAAGTGACGGAGCGCGGTGCGACCCGGATGGACGACCAGACCTCCGAAGCCTCGATGGAAAAACGCAAGAAAGCAGGATACTTCTGATGAACGCCCGCACTGACAACTTCGACGAAAAATTGAACCAGCAAGGGGGTTCGACCCTGCTGCGCTTCATCACCGCCGGCTCGGTGGACGATGGCAAGAGCACCCTGATCGGCCGTCTGCTGTACGACAGCAAGGGCATCTTCGCCGACCAGCTGGCCGCCGTCTCGCGCGCCAAGCACAAGCGCACCGTGGGCGACACCATCGACTTGTCGCTGCTGACCGACGGCCTCGAGGCCGAGCGCGAACAAGGCATCACGATCGACGTGGCCTACCGTTATTTCGCCACGCCGAAGCGCAAATTCATCATCGCCGACACCCCGGGCCACGAGCAGTACACCCGCAATATGGTCACCGGCGCCTCGACCGCCGACGCCGTCATCATCCTGATCGACGTGTCGAAGGTGAAGTTCGGGGAAGACGGCAGCGTCCAGCTGCTGACGCAGACCAAGCGCCATTCGACCATCGCCAAGCTGCTGCAGATCGAGCACGTCGTGGTGGCCGTGAACAAGATGGACCTGGTCGACTACGACCGCAGCGTCTACGAGCGCATCGTCGCCGAGTACGAAAAATTCGCGCAATCGCTGGGCCTGAACGACATCACCGCGATCCCGCTGTCGGCGCTGGCCGGCGACAACGTCGTGGACCGTTCGGACAAACTGGCCTGGTACGAAGGCCCGACCCTGATCGAGCTGCTGGAGTCGCTCTCGGTCTACGACCAGTCGCACGCCGCGCCGCTGCGCTTTCCGGTACAGCTGGTGGCGCGCCACAACGGCCACGAGGCGAACGACTTCCGCGGCTATATGGGCCGCATCGAATCGGGCGTGGTCAAGGTCGGCGACAAGCTGGTCGTGCAGCCCTCGAACCAGAGCGCGACGGTGAAAGAGATCGTCACCTTCGACGGCTCGCTGGAATCGGCCGTGGCCGGCCAGTCGGTGACCCTGGTGCTGAACGAATACGTGGACGTCTCGCGCGGCGACATGCTGGCCGGCAGCGCGCAGCCGGCGACCTTGCTCAAGCAGGTGACGGCCGACGTGTGCTGGATGGCCGACGAGCCGCTCGACCTGCGCCGCAAGTACTGGATCAAGCACGGCACGCGCCAGACCGCGGCCAAGGTGGCGCGCCTGGACACCATCCTCGACGTCAACACGCAACAGCGCCACCCTGCCGACGGCCTGAAGCTGAACGACATCGCGCGCGTGCAGCTGACGGTCCAGCAGCCGCTGGCGGCCGACGCCTACGCCGACATCCGCGCCACCGGCGCCTTCATCCTGATCGACGAAGTCACCCACCAGACCGTCGCAGCGGGTATGATCCGCATCGAAGAGTAATCGTTTCTAGAGGACAGGGTCTGATTTCATGGCGGCGCTGGGAAAAGTGTATCTGGTAGGAGCCGGACCCGGCGCGGCTGACCTCATCACGGTGCGCGGCGCGCGCCTGCTGGCGCAGGCCGATGTCGTCCTGTACGACGCCCTCGTCACGCCCGAGATGCTGAAACTGTGCGCGCAGGCCGAGAAAATCTCGGTCGGCAAGCGCTCGGGCCAGCGCTCGATGGCGCAGACCCTGATCAACGAACAGCTGGTCGAGTGCGCGCGAAAATATGCGCTGGTCGTGCGTTTGAAGGGCGGCGATCCGATGCTGTTCGGGCGCGCCGACGAAGAGTTGCGCGCGCTGGAGGCCGAGGGGATCGACGTCGAAGTCGTCCCCGGCATCACCACCGCGGTGGCCGCCGCCGCCGCGACCAAGCAGCCGCTCACCAGGCGCGGCCTCGCGCGCAGCGTCGCCTTCTTCACTTCCAGCACCGCGCCTGGCGAGCCGGATCATCCTGCCCTGCCCGAAACCGACACCCTGGTCCAGTACATGGGCGGCCGCGAAGCCGCCGCCACCGCCGAGCGCCTGCTGGCCGAGGGCCGGCGCGCCGACCTGCCGGTGGTGGTGGTGGAAAACTGCAGCCGCGCCGACGAGCGCATCCTGCGCCTGACGCTCACCGACCTTGCGCGCGGCCTCGAGCCGGGCCATGGTCCGGTGCTGGTGATGATGGGCGAGGCGCTCGCGAAACGAGCGAACCAGCCGTAGGGTGGGCGGATTCCCCGCCCACGCGTACAACTAGTCGCCGAGCGCGGCCACGCAATAATCGGCCATCGCGCGCTGCACGCCAGGGTCCTCGCCGATCGCGCCGACCACATGCAGGTTCAGGCCGGGATGCGCGGCGCGGATGCCGTCGCACAGCGCCGGCAGGTCGCGCAGCAAGTGGCCTCCCTGCCCCAGGAATACCGGCACCACGGTGACCCGGTCGATCCCGCGCGCGACCATCGCCGCCACCGTATCCGGCAGGCTGGGCGTCATCAGTTCCAGGAAGGCCAGCGCTACTTCGGCGTCCGGCGCCTGCGCCTGCGTGGCGTCGCGCAGGCGCTCGAACGGTGCGGCCCAGCTGGCGGCGCGCGCGCCGTGGGCGAACAGGACTAGGCCACGCTGGCTCGAATGATTCATCAATGCCTTTCCACCCACCACAGCGCGCCGAGCGCCATCAGCAGGAATAGCAGGCTTGGCGCCACCGCCGTCAGGAATGCCGGCAGGATGGTCAGCACGCCCAGGTGCGAGAACAGCGAATTGATGAGCAGGAAGCTCACCCCGATCATGATGCCGATGAAGATCTTGAGGCTGACGCCGCCGCTTCTCGTGTGCAGGTAGGCGAACGGCAGCGCCAGCGCCATCAGCACGAAGATCGAGAACGGGTCGATGACCTTCTTCCAGAAGGCGACCTTGAAGCGTTCGGTCTCTTGCCGGTTTTCGGCCAGGTGGCGCGTGTACACGGCCAGTTCGGAGGCCGACATGCGTTCGGGGTCGGAACGGGACACCGACAGGATCTTGGGCGTGATCTCGGAAGCGAGCACGTAGCTGTCGAGCTTGCGGGTCGAGACCGAGGCCGTTTCCTGGCCATAGGTGCTCTGGATGGTCTGCCCGGCCGGGACCTTTGATCCGGGCGCCGGCAGCTCGCGGCTGTTGGCGAACATGGTCTCGGTGACATCAAGCAGGCGCCAGGTGTTGTTGCCGCCATAGGTGCCGCGCACCGCCGTGACGATCGAGCGCATGCGCATATTGTTGTCGAATTCGTAGAGGCGCACGTCTTCGAGCTGGCCGTCGGCCGCGATGCGGCGCACGTTGAAGAAGCGCGTGCCGGTGATGTTGCCGCGCACACCATCCGCGTGCACGCTGTCCTTGGTCCACATGCCCGAGCGGAACTCGGCCGACACCGAACCGCCCTTGGCGGTCAGGCGCATGCGCTCGGCGATCGGCGCCGTGCGCGGCGTGATCAGTTCGCCGAACACGAAGGCGATCAGGACGAACACCGCGCCAATCTTGAACAGCATCATGGCGGCCTGGCGGGTCGACATCGACGAGGCGCGCATGATGGTGAACTCGGAGCTCGACGCGAATTGCGCCATGGTATAGATGGTGCCGATCAGGGCAGCCACCGGCATCACCTGATAGACATTGCCCGGCACCAGCAACAACACGTACAACAAGGCGTGCTGCATGCCGAAGTCGTTCTTGCCGACCGACGGCAGGATGCTGGTCAGGTCCATGAAGGCGACCAGGGCCAGGAAGGCAGCCAGCACGAAGGCCACGGCCTGGAATATATTGACGGCGAAATAGCGTTGGAGGATTTTCATTCTGCGCGCGCCTCCTCGCGCTTGGCGGCCGGCGATTTCTGCAGGTGGCGGCGGCGCTTGAAGGCGCTGATCAGGACCAGCGGATGATAGCGGTGGTTCACGTTCAGGCGCCACGCGAACAGGCCCACCACTACCAGCAGCGCAGCGAAGTGCAATGGCCACCAGCCCATGGCGAAGGCCAGCTTGCCCTGCTTGACGCTGGCCTCGGTCAGCCGCACCAGGTTGTTATAGGTGAAGAAAATCAGCAAGGCGACGATCAGGTTGGCCGACGAACCCGCGCGCGGATTGACGAATCCAAGTGGGATGGCCAGGAGCATCAGGACCAGGCAGGTGATCGGCGCCGCGATACGGGCCAGCAGCTCGGCCTGGGTAAAGCGGTTGGGCGCGACCAGGAGCGCCGGCGTGGACAGCGCCGCTACCGGCACGTCGGCGCCGATCATCGGCGCCTGGGTCGCCACGCGCATGCTGTAGCGCTCGAATTCCATGGTCTGGAAATTGGCCTGGCCCGGCACGCCCTCGTAGCGGCGGCCATTGCTGAGCACCAGGAACTGGCCGCCCTTGCCGTCGGATTCGATGACGCCCTGCTTGGCCACCACCACCGAGTGGCTGTCGCCGTCGACGCCGCCGACGAACACGTTCTGCACCACGGTCGAGCCCTCGGCGCTGCGTTCGACGAAGAACACGCGGTCGCTCGAGCTGGACTCGCGGAACTGGCCCGGCGCGACCCGCTGCAGGTCTTCGCGCTTCTGGAAGCGCTCGACGAATTCGGCGCTCTTCATCTTGGCCCAGGGCGTGACGACGAAGGACAAGGCGCCGACCAGGGCCACCATCGGCAGGCCCAGGACCAGCACCGGCCGGATCCATCCGAGGAGGGATTGACCCGAGGCGAACCAGACCACCATCTCGGAATCGCGGTAGCTGCGCGTGACGGTGGCCACCACCGCGATGAAGGACGTGAGGATCAGGATGATCGGCAAGAGCTCGGCGCTGCGGAATACGATCAGCGCCAGCACATCGCCGGATGCCACCTTGCCGCCCGCGGCCCGGCCCAGGATGGCGATCAGGGTCCAGGTGACGAGGATGGAAAACAGCACCGTGAAAGTGGCGCCCGCGGCGCTCGCCAGTTCACGTTGCAGGGAACGTCGGAAAATCATTCAATAGAGTAGTTATAATTGCAGATTAGGCAGTCCGCCGCCAAACATCGAAACGGAGAACCAAATGGACTTTAGCATAAAAGCATTCGACACAAAAAACACCCTGGCCGCTGCGAAATCCGGCTGCATCGCGGTTGCGGTGTACGAAAACAAGAAACTGTCGGCTGCGGCAAAAGCACTCGATGTGAACGGCGACATCAGCGCGGCGCTCAAGTCGGGCGACATCAGCGGCAAGCCGGGTTCGACCCTGCTGCTGCGCGGCTTGACCGGCGTGGCGGCTCCCCGCGTGCTGCTGGTCGGCCTCGGCGCCGATGAAACCGTCAGCGAGAAAAGCTTCGCCACCGGCGTCACCGCCGCACTGAAGGTGTTCTCCACCCTGGGCGCGGCGGACGCCATTATCGCATTCCCGCTCGACAGCGTGAAAGAGCGCGACGCAAACTGGGCGCTGCGCGCCCTGGTGCTCGGCGCCAGCGAAGCCGAATTCCGTACCGACGGCCAGAAGAGCAAGAAAGATCCGGCCATCACCGGCGTGCGCAAGATCGTCGTCGCCGCACCAGGCGCCGGCATGGACAAGGCTACCCTGACCCAGGCCGCCGCCATCGCCAACGGCATGAACCTGACCCGCGAGCTGGGCAACCTGTCGCCGAACGTCTGCACCCCGACCTTCCTCGCCAATACCGCGCGCAAGCTGGCCGACGACTATGGCTTCGACATCGAAGTGCTGGAGCGCAAGCAGCTCGAAGCGCTCAAGATGGGCAGCTTCCTGTCGGTGGCCAAGGGCAGCGACGAAGCGCCGAAATTCATCGTCCTCAAGCACAATGGCGGCAAATCGAAGGATGCGCCGGTGGTCCTGGTCGGCAAGGGCATCACCTTCGACACCGGCGGCATCTCGCTCAAGCCCGGTCCAGGCATGGATGAGATGAAATACGATATGTGCGGCGCCGGCTCGGTGCTGGGCACCTTCCGCGCGATCGGCGAGATGGGCCTGAAGCTCAACGTGGTCGGCATCGTCGCCGCCTGCGAGAACATGCCGTCCGGCCGCGCCAGCAAGCCGGGCGACATCGTCACCGCGATGAACGGCACCACCATCGAGATCCTGAATACCGATGCCGAAGGCCGCCTGATCCTGTGCGACGCCCTGACCTACGCCGAGCGCTTCAAGCCGGCCGCCGTGGTCGACATCGCGACCCTGACCGGCGCCTGCATCGTGGCCCTGGGCCACCACACCAGCGGCCTGTTCACCCGCGACGACGCCGCCCACGACGGCCTCGCGAACGAGCTGCTGGACGCCGGCAAGCAAGCCGGCGACGTGGCATGGCGCTTCCCGCTGGGCGAGATCTACAACGACCAGCTCAAGTCGAACTTCGCCGACCTGGCCAATATCGGCACCCCGGGCGCGGCCTCGATCACCGCGGCCTGCTTCCTGGAGAACTTCACCCGCAAGTACACCTGGGCCCACCTGGACATCGCCGGCACCGCCTGGAAGTCGGGCGCGAACAAGGGCGCGACCGGCCGTCCGGTGCCGCTGCTGACCACGTTCCTGATGAATCGGGTGTAAAGCGAGGGTGTAATCGCCGCCTGAGGCGATGCAACGAGAACGGCCCCGCATGCGGGGCCGCTTTACTTGGTGGTCAGAACACCCGCGTATCGAGCGGATTCGCCCCTGCCGCCTCGGGCGGCGGCGCGGACGGCTGCATGACGACGGTCAGGATGGCCGGATAGCCATACCCCGCCCCCGAATGACGGTCGACGAAATAGCCGAGACCGGCGCTGATGACGAGGTTGCCCATCAGGTTGCTGGTGTCGAGCCTGGCCTGGACGACCTCGGCGGCGGTGGCGGCCGAGCCCTTCTTGCAGCTGATCGAGATCGGCTGGCTGCTGCGGGTGACGGTCACGCGCCCGGGCGCAATCATGTACCAGCGGCCCACGTCATTGCTGAGGATGCAACCGACCCCGCCGACCTCGCGGTAATCGAGCACGGCGCGCACCTCGAGCTGCTGCACGGGGGATTCGGACATGGTCGCGCATCCGCCCACGGCGAGCGAAGCGAAAGCGGCAACGGCAAACGAGCGGATTGGGAACGGCATGGCGAGCATCGAGAGGCAGATACCTCGTTAACGGCAGCGGCGCGCCGTACTTGATGCCCTGCCCTGCGCTTCACGCGGACGTCGCGTCGAGCAGGGCGAATCGCGGCAGGGTATTGCCGTCGACCACCACCGTCTCGAAGAAGGCGTCACGGGGCCTTACCCACACGACACCATCCTGGCCGCGATAGACGACCACGGGTGTGTGATCGGCTTCCAGCACTGCTTCGCACACCAGCTCGTAGATGCCGCCCTTGTAATGGCGGTAACACGTCGGCATGCGGACGGGTCAAGCCTTCTCGGCTTCGGCCTTCTGCTTTTTCTTCAGACCCTGGATGACCTTGAGCACGCCTTCCATGCCGGCAGTCTCGTCCAGTTCGCTGAAGGCGTCCAGCACTTCGTTCAGCACGCGATTGCGCACGGCTGCTTCGTCCTGGGCGATCGCCGGCTTCTGCTCGCCATCCTTGGCGAACTTCGACGGCGCGTCGGCGGCGGCCTTGGCGCCATGCGCCAGCGCTGCCTGCCAGATCACCCAGCGGCGCTGGGTTTCAAAAACGAGGTATTCCTCGGGCTTGTCTTCGCGGCGGCGAACAATATGACCCTCACGCTGGGCCCACGCTTCAAATGCACTGCGCATTTCTGTCCTTTTTCAAATCTGCGTCCGGAATATTAACTCGTGAAACCGAATATTTCACAATAGTACCACTACCGCGTGTCGATGGTCTTGAACAACTGTGTGGTCCGACCGAACCTGCCTCACGACACGCTAATGGTACAATGGAAGTTGCCCGTACGCAATTTTATTATTACCGAAAAGCAACAAACTCACACTGCCGAGTTCGTTTGTATCAAACTCCACCCGATCTCGTTTATAGCGCCGACCCGGCGGTGGAGCAATACTCTTTGGCAATCTGTTAATCAATTTTATTATCGCCTGTTGTGACTTGGCCAAGCTGGCGCCCTTGCTTCCCCCCAAGGAAAACAAAGGCCGCCCGATGGCCGATCGCGAACTCGGTGATAATAGCTCGTTGGCAAGCAACTTGGCCGCACGACAGTATGTGACGGCCAACACTCTACCATGACACACATAGAACAATGAAAATAGTTACCTGGAACGTAAACTCCCTGAAGGTCCGACTCTCGCATCTGTTGCAATGGCTGGAGGCCAACCCGGTCGACGTGCTCTGCATCCAGGAGACCAAGCTCACGGATGACAAATTCCCCCTGGCCGAGCTGAACGCCGCCGGCTACCACGTCGCGTTCTCCGGCCAGAAGACCTATAACGGCGTGGCCATCCTGTCGAAGCTCCCGATCGAGGACGTGGTCAGGAACAACCCGCATTTTGAAGACGCCCAACAGCGTCTGCTGGCGGCCACGATCGGGGGCGTGCGCTTCATCTGCGCCTATGTCCCGAACGGGCAGGAAGTCGGTTCCGACAAATATACGTACAAGCTGGCCTGGCTGGACGCGCTGCGCACCTGGGTGGCGGCGGAGATGGCCGCGCACGAGCAATTCGCGATCCTGGGCGACTACAATATCGCGCCCGAAGCGCGCGACGTGCACGACCCGGCCGAATGGGAAGGCCGCATCCACTTCTCGCTGCCCGAGCGCGCTGCGCTGCGGGAACTGATGGCGCTCGGCCTGCTTGATGCCTTCCGCCTGTTCGAGCAGCCCGAGAAGCAATACAGCTGGTGGGACTACCGCCAGATGGCGTTCCGCCGCAACCGCGGCCTGCGCATCGACCACATCCTGCTGTCGAAGACACTGGCCGATCGCTGCACCGCCTGCCATATCGACCGCGAGACGCGCAAGTGGGAACAGCCGTCGGATCATGCGCCCGTGGTGGCGACGCTGGCGGACTGATGGTGCGTTCGACCGGCGGGTGTGCGCCGGCCGGTCGAATCAGCCGGCCAGCAACCTGGCCACCTGCTCCGCCGGCAACGGCCGCGCGAACAGATAGCCCTGCGCATATTGGCAACCGAAGGAGCGCAGCAAGGCATACTGCCCTTCCGTCTCCACGCCTTCGGCCACCACCGACAATTGCAGGCTGTTGGCCAGCGCCATCACCGCCGCCACGATGGCGCGGTCCTCGGTGCTGGCTTCGAGTTCGCGCACGAAGGCGCGGTCGATCTTGATCTTGCGTACCGGGAAGCGCTTCAGGTAGGCCAGGCTCGAATACCCGGTGCCGAAATCGTCGATCGAGAGGCACATCCCCATCGCATTTATCTGGCGCAGGATCTCGAGCGTCTGGCCGCCGTGCTGCATCAAGGCGGTCTCGGTGATCTCGAATTCCACCATGCCTGGCGCGATCCCCGTCTCGTCGACGATGGCGCGGATCGAGTCGATCAGGCCCTGGTGCGTGAACTGGCGCGCCGACAGGTTGATCGCCAGCGGCACGACGTCCAGCCCCTCGCGCCGCCACTGCATGACCTGGACGCAGGCGCTGCGGATCACCCACTCGCCGACTTCCATGATCATCCCGCTCTCTTCCAGGATCGGGATGAATTCGTCCGGCCCCACCAGCGCGCCGCCGCGGCGCCAGCGCAGCAGGACTTCCAGCGCGCGCGGGCGGCGCGTCTCGGTGCACATGATCGGCTGAAAGTGGAGCTCGAACTCGTCTCGCGCCAGGGCGCCGCGCAGGCTCGATTCGAGCTCGAAATGGCGCGCCGCCGCCAGGTTCATGCGCTCGGTGAAGAACTGGTAATTGTTGCGGCCGGCCGCCTTGGCCTGGTACATCGCGGCGTCGGCGTGGCGCATCAGGGTCTCGACGTCGGCGCCATCGTCCGGATACAGGCAAATCCCGATCGAGGGCGAGATGTGCAGGCAGTGGCCGTCGATCTGGCAGGACATCGACAGCGCATCGATGATCCGGTCGGCCACCACGGCGGCATCGCCCTTGCCGGCGATCTCCGGCATCAGCACCACGAACTCGTCGCCGCCGAGGCGCGCCACCAGGTCGCGGGGCCGCACCGCCGTCACCAGGCGCAGCGCGACGTTGCGCAGCAGCTGGTCGCCGACCATGTGGCCCAGGGTATCGTTGATGTTCTTGAAGCGGTCGAGGTCGATGAACATCAGCGCCAGTTGTTGCCCGTGCTGGGGCGCGTCACCCGAGGCCACGACGCGCATCGCCGCATCGAGCCGCTCGGACAGCATGGCGCGGTTGGGCAATCCCGTCAGGCTGTCGTGGTAGGCCATGTGATGCACGCGCGCCTCGGCCTGGCGCCGCTCGTTGATCTCATCCTGCAGCAGGGCGTTGGCGCCGGCCAGTTCGGCGGTGCGCTCGGCCACCCGCACCTCGAGTTCGTCGCGTGCGCGCAGAATGGCGTTGGCCGCCTCGCGCTGGGCGGTGACGTCGTCCACCAGCCACACGCTCCTGCCGCCCGCCTGCGCCAGGTCGAACAGGCGGCCCGACAGGCGCGCCCAGAAGCGGCTGCCGTCGCGCCGCACCATCTCGTGCTCGGCCATGTGGGCCTGGCCGAGCGCGAACTGGCGTCCGGAGAGTTCACGCGCCTTCTTCCAGCTGGCGTGATCGGGATACAGCTCGCGAACCGCGAAGCCGTCCATGCCGCCCGGAGGCGCGCCGAACAGCTCTTCCATCTTGCGGTTGCAGTGCAGCGTGCGGCCGCCCTCGACCACGGCGATGCCCAGCACCGCGTTGTCGAGGATGGCGCGGTTTTCCATCAGCGCCTCGCGCAGCGATTGCTCGTCGCTGCGCTCGCGGGTGCGGTCTTCCAGCATCCAGATCGTGCCCTTGTCGGGATCGTTCGCGTTGACCTGGTAGCCGATCATCTGGACCCAGGCCGGCGTGCCGTCCTTGCGCACCAGGGTGCGCGAAGTCGTGAACGGCCGGCCGTCGGCCAGCTGCGGATAGGCATCGGCGCCGAGCTGGCGATACGCCTCTTCGTCCGGGTAGATCACGCGCGTGGACATCCCGACCGGCTCGCCCTCGGCATAGCCGAACATCTGGCAGAAGGCGGGATTGGCGCGGCGGATCACGCGGTTACGGGTGAACATGATGCCGATCGAGGCATTGGTCATGATCGCCTGCACCTCGCTCATGGCCTGGCGCGCCTCGGTCACGTCCTCGACGATCCAGATGGTGCCGGCGCCGCGGTTGCCCGGTTCGACCGCGCAGCCGCGCAGGCGCGCCCAGAAGGTGCTGCCGTCGCGGCGCCGGAACTGCTGCTCGCTCTTTTCGAACAGGCCGCCCCCGGCCAGCACCGCGAACGCCTCCCGGATCAACGTTTGGTAATCCTCGGGAGAGACGCAGACCTCGGCCGGCGCGATGCTGCCAACCTCGTCCTGCGCGAAGCCGAACATCTCGCCCGCGCGCGGATTAAAGGAGCGGATCTGGTCGGGCTGGGTGACGGCGATGCCGACCGGCGCGTTCTCGAACACGGCGCGCTGCTCGCGCACCATGCGCCGCAAGGCGGCCAGGTCCGCATCGTTTCCACCGGTCTGCGCAACGTCAGCTAATTGCAGGTTCGAAAATCCATCCATCGGTCGTTGCTGTCGCGGCTATGCTCATGGTTGCCATTGATTGCCGAGTGGCAACAAAGACAAACATCATACCCTGAAACGGGCCGGTCATCGTACTGCTTGCAGCAAGAATGCGACAGCGCGCCACAGCCGTCCCGGCGCGTCAGAAAACGTTACCCGGCACGCATACCCGCCCCTCCATCAAGACCCGCGCGCTACGGCTCATGATGGCCTTGCTGACGCTCCAGGCGCCGTCCCGCTGCACCGCTTCGGCGCCCACGCGCAGGGTGCCGGACGGATGACCGAAGCGCACCGCGCTGCGCTCTCCACCGCCCGCCGCGAGGTTGACCAGGGTGCCGGGAATCGCCGCAGCGGTGCCGATCGCCACCGCTGCCGTCCCCATCATCGCGTGGTGCAGCTTGCCCATCGAGAGCGCGCGCACCAGCAGATCGACGTCGCCCTGCGCCACCTGCTTGCCGCTGGACGACCGGTAGCCCGCCGCTTTCGCGACGAAAGCGACCTTCGGGGTGTGCTGGCGCTTGCCGGCGTCCTCGATGCTCGCGATCAGGCCCATGCGCAGCGCGCCGTGGGCACGGATGGTCTCGAACATGGCCAGCGCGCGCGCGTCGCCGTTGATGGCGTCCTGCAGCTCGGTGCCGTCGTAGCCCACCGCACCCGCCTCGACGAAGATGGTCGGGATGCCGGCGTTGATCATGGTCGCGCGCAGGGTGCCGACGCCGGGCACGTCCAGTTCGTCGACCAGGTTCCCGGTCGGGAACATCGCGCCAGCCGCGCCCTCCTCCTCGGCCGCCGGATCGATGAATTCCAGCTGCACCTCGGCCGCCGGGAAGGTCACGCCATCGAGCTCGAAGTCGCCCGTTTCCTGAACCTGTCCGTCCGTCATCGGCACATGGGCATTGATGCTCTTGCCGATATTGGCCTGCCAGATGCGCACGACCGCGATGCCGTCCTGCGGCACCCGTGCCGGGTCGATCAGGCCGTTCGCGATGGCGAAGGGGCCGACCGCGGCCGACAGGTTGCCGCAGTTGCCGCTCCAGTCGACGAAGGGCTTGTCGATCGCCACCTGGCCGAACAGGTAGTCGACGTCGTGGTCGGGACGGGTGCTGCGCTCGACGATCACGGCCTTGCTGGTGCTGGAGGTGGCGCCGCCCATGCCGTCGATCTGCTTGCCGTAGGGGTCGGGGCTGCCGATCACGCGCAGCAGCAAGGCGTCGCGCGCGGCGCCAGGCGTGCGGCACGCTTCGGGCAGGTCTTGCAGCTTGAAGAACACGCCTTTGCTGGTGCCGCCGCGCATATAGGTGGCGGGGATCCTGATTTGTGGGGTATGGGGCATCGTGCGGTTCTCCATCATGCCGCCGCCTTCGGCGCCGACGATTCCAGGAAGTCCTGTGCGAAGCGCTGCAGCACCCCGCCCGCTTCATAGATGGCGACCTCCTCGGCCGTATCGAGGCGGCAGGTCACCACGACCTCGAGCTGTTCTCCGTTCCTGCGATGGATCACCAGCGTGAGGTCGGCGCGCGGCGTGCGCTCGCCCACCACGTCGAAGGTCTCGGTGCCGTCGATGCCGAGCGTGATGCGATTCATGCCGGGCTTGAACTCGAGTGGCAGCACGCCCATGCCCACCAGGTTCGTGCGGTGGATGCGCTCGAAACCTTCGGCCACGATCGCTTCCACGCCCGCCAGGCGCACGCCCTTGGCCGCCCAGTCGCGCGACGAGCCCTGTCCATAGTCGGCGCCGGCCACGACGATCAGCGGCTGCTTGCGCTCCATATAATGCTCGATCGCTTCCCACATGCGGGTCACCTCGCCCGACGGCTCGATGCGCGCCAGCGAGCCGGCAATCACATTGCCCATGCCATCCTTGACCATCTCGTTCTTCAGGGTCGGATTGGCGAAGGTCGCGCGCTGCGCCGTCAGGTGGTCGCCACGGTGGGTGGCGTAGGAATTGAAGTCTTCTTCCGGCAAGCCCATCTTCGCCAGGTACTCGCCGGCGGCCGAGTCGAGCAGGATGGCGTTCGATGGCGACAGGTGGTCGGTGGTGATGTTGTCGCCCAGGACCGCCAGCGGGCGCATCCCGCGCAGGGTGCGCTCGCCCGCCAGCGCGCCTTCCCAGTACGGCGGACGGCGGATATAGGTGCTCTGCGCACGCCAGTCGTACAGCGGACTCACCGAGGCGCCATCGTCGACCACGCGCGCGAACATCGGCGTATACACCTTGCGGAACTGCTCGGGCTTGACGCTGGCGGCGACCACGGCGTCGATTTCTTCGTCCGATGGCCACAGGTCGGCCAGGCGGATCTCCTTGCCGGCGGCGTCCAAGCCCAGCACGTCCTTCTCGATGTCGAAGCGGATGGTACCGGCGATCGCATACGCCACCACCAGCGCCGGCGAGGCCAGGAAGGCCTGCTTGGCATACGGGTGGATGCGGCCGTCGAAGTTGCGGTTGCCAGACAGGACGGCGGTGGCATACAGGTCGCGCTCGATGATCTCCTGCTGGATGGCCGGGTCGAGCGCGCCGCTCATGCCGTTGCAGGTGGTGCAGGCAAACGCCACGACGCCGAAGCCCAGCTGGTCCAGCTCGGGCGTGAGGCCGGCTTCGTCCAGGTAAAGGGCGACGGCTTTCGACCCCGGCGCGAGCGAACTCTTGACCCAGGGCTTGCGCAGCAGGCCGGCGCGGTTGGCGTTGCGCGCCAGCAGGCCGGCGGCGATCATGTTGCGCGGGTTGCTGGTGTTGGTGCAGCTGGTGATGGCGGCGATGATCACGGCGCCGTCGGGCATCCGGCCTGGTTCATCTTCCACCCGATTCGCGGCCGGGTGGGCGATGCCGCGCGCCGCCAGTTCCGAGGTCGGCACGCGCTTGTGCGGATTCGACGGCCCGGCGATATTGCGCACCACGCTGGACAGGTCGAAGCTCAGGGTGCGTTCGTACTGGGCTGTTTTGAGGCTGTCGGCCCACAGGCCGGCCTGTTTCGCATAGGTCTCGACCAGGTGCACAGTCTCGTCCTCGCGGCCGGTCAGGCGCAGATACTTGATGGTCTGCTCGTCGATATAGAACATCGCGGCGGTGGCGCCGAATTCCGGCGCCATGTTCGAGATCGTGGCGCGGTCGCCCAGGGTGAGTGCGGCTGCACCCTCGCCATGGAACTCGAGGTAGCTCGATACGACCTTCGACTTGCGCAGGAATTCGGTCAGCGCCAGCACGGTATCGGTGGCGGTGATGCCGGGACCGGGCCGGCCGGTCAACTCGACGCCGACGATGTCGGGCAGGCGCATGTAGGAGGCGCGGCCCAGCATCACGCTTTCGGCCTCCAGCCCGCCGACGCCGATCGCGATCACGCCCAGCGCGTCGACCATCGGCGTGTGCGAGTCGGTGCCGACCAGCGTGTCCGGATAGGCCACGCCGTTCTCCACCTGGATCACGGGCGACATGCGTTCCAGGTTGATCTGGTGCAGGATGCCGTTGCCGGGCGGGATCACGTCGACGTTCTGGAAGGCCTTCTTGGTCCAGTCGATGAAGTGGAAGCGGTCTTCGTTGCGGCGATCCTCGATCGCGCGGTTCTTGGCAAAGGCATCAGGGTCGAAGCCGCCGCATTCGACGGCCAGCGAGTGGTCGACCACCAGCTGGGTCGGCACCACCGGATTGACCAAGGCCGGGTCGCCCCCTTGCAGCGCAATGGCGTCGCGCAGGCCGGCCAGGTCGACCAGGGCGGTCTGGCCCAGGATGTCGTGGCACACCACGCGCGCCGGGAACCAGGGGAAATCGAGCTCGCGCTTGCGTTCGATGATCTGCCGGAGCGAGTCGTTCATGCAGGCTGGATCGCAGCGGCGCACGAGGTTCTCGGCCAGCACGCGCGAGGTGTAGGGCAAGGTGTCGTAGGCGCCGGGCTGGATGGCGTCGACCGCGGCGCGCGTGTCGAAATACTCCAGGTCGGTGCCTGGCAGGGGTTTCAGGTGGTTGGTATTCATGATACAGCTCAATATATAAGTTAACCGTGAAACCGTCATCCCCGCGAAGGCGGGGATCCAAGTCAAGCGCGCATGGCAACGATCGCCCTTCTGGCCTGCGAACTGACTTGGGTTCCCGCCTACGCGGGAACGACGTGCGAGATGCTGTAGTGCTGAATAAGTTACTTACGCTCGGCCAGCGGCACGAATTGCAGGTCTTCCGGACCGACGTAGTTCGCGCTCGGGCGGATGATCTTGTTGTCGATGCGCTGCTCGATCACGTGGGCGGCCCAGCCCGAAGTGCGCGAGATGACGAACAGCGGCGTGAACATGGCGGTCGGCACGCCCATCATGTGGTACGACACGGCCGAGAACCAGTCCAGGTTCGGGAACATCTTTTTCACTTCCCACATCACCGACTCCAGGCGTTCGGCGATGTCGAACATCTTCATCGAACCGGCATCGAGAGACAGCGAGCGCGCCACTTCCTTGATCACCTTGTTGCGCGGGTCCGAGATCGTGTACACCGGATGGCCGAAGCCGATCACGACTTCCTTGTTGGCCATGCGGTTGCGGATGTCGGCCTCGGCTTCGTCGGCGTTTTCATAACGCTTCTGGATGTCGAGCGCTACTTCGTTGGCGCCGCCGTGCTTCGGACCGCGCAGCGCGCCGATGGCGCCGGTGATGGCCGAGTGCATGTCGGAACCGGTGCCGGCGACCACGCGCGCGGTGAAGGTCGAGGCATTGAATTCGTGCTCGGCATACAGGATCAGCGAGGTGTGCATCGCCTGCACCCAGGATTCGCTCGGCTTGAAGCCGTGCAGCAGGTGCAGGAAGTGGCCGCCGATCGAATCGTCGTCGGTTTCCACGTCGATGCGGCGGCCAGCATGGCTGTAGTGGTACCAGTACAGCAGCATCGAGCCGAACGAGGCCATCAGGCGATCGGCGATGTCGCGCGCGCCGGCGATGTTGTGGTCGTCCTTCTCCGGCAGCACGCAGCCGAGGGTCGACACGCCGGTGCGCATCACGTCCATCGGATGGGCGCCGGCCGGCAGCGCTTCGAGCGCGCTTTTCACCGCCTGCGGCAGGCCGCGCAGCGACTTCAGCTTGGCTTTATAACCGCGCAGCTCGGCCTCGTTCGGCAGCTTGCCGTGCACCAGCAGATAGGCGATTTCCTCGAATTCGCAGGCATCGGCCACGTCCAGGATATCGTAGCCGCGGTAGTGCAGGTCGTTGCCCGATTTGCCGACCGAGCACAGCGCGGTATTGCCGGCGGCGACGCCGGACAGGGCCACGGATTTCTTCGGCTTGAAGGTTGGGGTTTCGTTGTTGGTGGTGCTCATGTCCTGGTCTCCTGATTACTTGGCTTTGTTCTGGGCGAACAGCGCGTCGAGCTTCTGTTCGTAGCGATGGTAGTCGATGCGGTCGTACAGTTCGGCGCGGGTCTGCATGGTGTCGAGCACGTTCTGCTGGGTGCCGTCGCGACGGATCGCGGTGTACACGTTCTCGGCCGCCTTGTTCATCGCGCGGAAGGCCGACAGCGGATACAGCACCAGGCCGACACCGGCGCCCTTCAATTCGTCGACGGTGAACAGCGGCGTGGAACCGAATTCGGTGATATTGGCCAGCACCGGCACCTTGACCGCGTCGGCGAACTGCTTGTACATCTCCAGGCTCGTCATTGCCTCGGGGAAGATCATGTCGGCGCCGGCTTCCACGCACGCCACGGCGCGCTCGATGGCGGCGTCCAGCCCGTCCACGGCCAGCGCGTCGGTGCGCGCCATGATCACGAACTCGTCGTACGGACGGGCATCGGCGGCGGCCTTGATGCGGTCGACCATCTCGTCCTTGCTGACGATTTCCTTGCCCGGACGGTGGCCGCAGCGCTTGGCGCCGACCTGGTCTTCGATGTGGCAGGCGGCGGCGCCGGCCTTGGCCAGGGTGCGCACCGTACGCGCCACGTTGAAGGCCGAGGCGCCGAAACCGGTGTCGACGTCGACCAGCAGCGGCAGGTCGCACACATCGGTGATGCGGCGCACGTCGATCAGGACGTCGTCCAGGTTCGAGATGCCGAGATCCGGCAAACCCAGCGAACCCGCCGCGACCCCGCCGCCCGACAGGTAGATCGCCTTGAAGCCGGCACGCTGGGCCAGCAGGGCGTGGTTGGCGTTGATGGCGCCGACCACTTGCAAAGGGGATTCTTCCTGCATTGCCTTGCGGAATGCGGCGCCGGCGGAGAGCTTGGTCATGCGGTGTCCTTTCAGATGCGGTTGTTGTCTGGATTGGTATTGCAAACCGCGTGCCAGCCCTGTTCATCATGGCTAAACAGCATTCATTTTCCATTGTATTCAAACACTTAGACTGCATTACCGCGCACGCCCGCGCCTGCCGTCGAGGCTCCATCGTTTCATACTGAAACGGCGGGATGCAACGCGTGAAACAATTAAGGCCAGCTTAAAGGCACTACGATCTGAACGAGTGGCTTGACATATCGGGATATCCCGATATACTGGAATCCATGGAACTGCTCGATGTCTTCAAAGCCCTCTCGAACCGCACACGCCTCGACATTTTGAAAGGCTTGAAGGATCCCGAGAACCATTTCCCTCCGCAGGATGAGGGCGATGTGCACACGGTTGGCGTCTGTGTCAGCAGCATCCAGGAAGGTGTCGGCCTGTCCCAGTCGACCGTGTCCGATTATCTCGCGACGCTGCAAAGAGCCGGCCTGGTGGAAGTCAGGCGCATTGGCCAGTGGACGTACTACAAGCGCAATGAGGCAGCCATCAGTGCGCTCGCCGAGATCATCGGCAAAGAGCTATAAATTTTTTTGCCAGTAAATATCGATAATTCCCGATATCCCTTTTTAACGAAACGAGGAAACAATCATGAAAGCTCAAGTGCTCACTTCTTTTGGCGGCCCGGAATCGTTCGAACTGCGCGACGTCCAAAAACCCGTACCGCAGGCCGGCCAGGTGCTGGTGCGTGTGCAGGCAACCTCCATCAATCCCCTCGACTATCAGGTGCGCCGCGGCGACTACGCCGACCTGGTGCCGCTGCCGGGCATCACCGGTCACGACGTCTCGGGCGTGGTCGAGCAAGTCGGACCGGGCGTGACCGCGTTCGCGCCGGGCGACGAAGTCTGGTACACCCCGCAAATCTTCGATGGTCCCGGAAGCTATGCCGAATACCATGTCGCCAACGAGAGCATCGTCGGCAGGAAGCCCGCGTCGCTCACCCATCTCGAGGCCGCCAGCCTGACCCTCGTCGGCGGCACCGCCTGGGAAGCGCTCGCCGTCCGTGCACAGCTGAAAGCCGGGGAAAGCGTCCTGATCCATGGCGGCGCGGGCGGAGTGGGACACGTCGTGATCCAGGTCGCCAAGGCCATGGGCGCCCGCGTGTTCACCACGGTAAAGGAAGAGAACTTCGCGTTCGCACGCTCCCTGGGCGCCGACGTGGTCATCGATTACACGAAAGAGGACTATGTCGAGGCCATCGTGCGCGAGACCGGTGGCCACGGCGTCGACGTGGTGTTCGACACCATCGGCGGCGACACCTTGACGCGCAGCCCCGACGTGCTGGCGCAGCTCGGCCGCGTGGTGTCGATCGTGGACATCGCGATACCGCAGAACCTGATCCAGGCCTGGGGCAAGAATGCGAGCTACCACTTCGTCTTCACCCGCCAGAACCGCGGCAAGCTCGACGAACTGAGCGCCTTGATCGAGCGCGGCCAGCTGAGGCCCCACGTCGGCGCCGTCTACTCGCTGGCCGACATCCCGCTTGCGCATGCGCGGCTGGAAAGCCGTGACAACGGCCTCAGGGGGAAGATCGCGATCGCGGTGGGGCCGCTGGCCGATCGCACGAGCGCGCAAGCCTGAACCGGTTGATTCACGTCGAAAGGAACGTCATGGTTTACGAAATCGCCACCCTGCTCGTCCGGCCTGAACACACCGACGCGTTCAGACATGCATTTGCCGACGTCGCTCACCTGCTGACCCGCGCGAAGGGTTATCGGGGCCATTTGCTGGCGCCCGGGATCGAGCTGCCGCAACAGTTCACGCTCATCGTGCGCTGGCAGACACTGGAAGATCACACCCCACGCTTCGAAACGAGCGACGACCACCAGCTGTTCATGGCGGGCTTGCAGGACTATCTCGCGGGCGAACCCGCCGTCCGCCACATCGAAGGTGCGGCCTTCAGCCTCGAGCCGTGGGACGCGACGTCGGGCAAATAAAAAAGGGCGGCCCTTTCAGGCCGCCCCTTTTTGATACTCAACGACGGTTCAGTGCGCCGACGCGCCCGCCGCACCGATACCGGTCTCGGCGCGCACTTCCTGCGCCTCGAAGCCGGCGCGGTCGATGCGTGCGCGCGGGCCCTTGTCGGTGATCGAGAAGATCCAGATGCCGAAGAAGCCGACCGCCATCGAGAAGATCGCCGGCGACGCGTACGGGAAGATCGCGGCACCGTTGCCCAGCACGTCGACCCACACCGACTTCGACAGCACGGTCAGGATGACCGCGGTCGCCAGGCCCAGGAAGCCGCCCACGGTGGCGCCGCGGGTGGTGCAGTCTTTCCACAGCACCGACATGAACAGCACCGGGAAGTTGGCCGAAGCGGCAATCGCGAAGGCCAGCGACACCATGAAGGCGACGTTCTGCTTTTCGAAGGCGATACCCAGCAGCACGGCGATGATGCCGAGGCAGATGGTGGTGATCTTCGACACCTTCAGCTCGTTGGCGCTGGTTGCCTGGCCTTTCTTGAACACGGTCGCGTACAGGTCGTGCGAGACCGCCGAGGCGCCCGACAGGGTCAGGCCGGCCACCACCGCCAGGATGGTCGCGAAGGCCACGGCCGAGATGAAGCCCAGGAAGACATCGCCGCCCACGGCTTGCGCCAGGTGGACTGCCGCCATATTGTTACCGCCCAGCAGTGCACCGGCTGCATCCTTGAAGGCCGGGTTGGTGCCGACCAGCACGATCGCGCCGAAACCGATGATGAAGGTCAGGATGTAGAAGTAGCCGATCCAGGTGGTGGCCCACAGCACCGATTTACGCGCTTCCTTGGCGCTCGGGACGGTGAAGAAGCGCATCAGGATGTGCGGCAGGCCGGCGGTGCCGAACATCAGCGCCATGCCGAACGAAATCGCGGAAATCGGGTCCTTGATGAAGCTGCCCGGGCCCATGATGGCGTCGCCCTTGGCGTGCAGCTCGGTGGCCGACTGGAACAGTTGCGACGGGCTGAAGTTGTACTGGGCCAGCACCGAGAACGCCATGAACGAGGCGCCCGACAGCAGCAGCACGGCCTTGATGATCTGCACCCAGGTGGTGGCGGTCATGCCACCGAACAGCACGTAGACCATCATCAGGATGCCGACCAGCACCACCGCGATCCAGTAGTCCAGGCCGAACAGCAGCTTGATCAGCTGGCCGGCGCCGACCATCTGCGCGATCAGGTAGAAGGCCACCACGACCAGGGTGCCGGAGGCCGCGAACACGCGGATCGGCTTCTGGGCAAAGCGGTAGGAGGCCACGTCGGCGAAGGTGAAGCGGCCCAGGTTGCGCAGCCGCTCGGCCATCAGGAAGGTGATGACGGGCCAGCCGACCAGGAAGCCGATCGCATAGATCAGGCCATCGAAGCCGTCCAGGAACACGGCGGCGGAAATGCCCAGGAAGGAGGCGGCCGACATGAAGTCGCCCGCGATCGCGAGGCCGTTCTGGAAGCCGGTGATGCCGCCGCCGGCGGTATAGAAGTCGGATGCCGAACGGGTCTTGGCTGCAGCCCATTTGGTGATGTACAGGGTGCCCAGCACGAACACGCCGAACATGATGATGGCGGTCCAGTTGGTGGCTTGCTTGACGCCCTGGCCAAGGTCAGGGGCGGCCTGGGCGATGCCGGCGGCGGCAAGGGAAGCCAACGCGGCGAGAGCGGCTGCGGTGTGGAAGCGTTTCATCAGGCACCCACTTTCGCTTTGATGGCGTCGCTCAGCTCGTCGTACTCGCGGTTGGCGCGGCGCACGTAGATGCCGGTGATGACGACGGTGAACACGATGACGAACAGGCCCAGGGGAATGCCCCAGGTCATGACGCCGTCACCGATGCGGGAACCCATGAACTCCTTGTTGAAGGCGACCAGCAGCGTGAAGCCGTAGTACACGATCATCATGGCCCAGGTCAGCGTCCAGCCGAACCTGGAACGGGTCTCTTTGAGCTTGAGGTAATTCGGGTCGCTCTTGACCCTTTGTACGACGTCTTGATCCAATTTTGTCTCCTGGTTTTTCTGGTGTTGCCTTTGCGGCTGAGACCCATCCTACGGGCGCCCCCTTACCGGATTCTTACGGCATCGAAGTTATTGACCGCCCGTTCGCTTACGTTGCGGCGTTTCAAATTGAAACGTTACTCCGAAAAATGCACTAGACTTGAAACATGAATTCGTCCCGTTCCCCGCTCGATGCCGGCGACAAGCCCGTCATCTGGACCGTCTCCGTCTCGCGCCTGTCCGACCTGTTCCGCGACATCACCGTCGAATACGACCACCTAGCTTTGATCGAACCGCTGCATCTTGGTTTTGACGAGGCTGCGAAACATATCCGCGAGCGCCTGGCTACTGAACACTGTGACGTGGTCATCGCGGCCGGCTCGAATGCCGCCTGGCTCAAGGGCCGCGTGTCGGTGCCGGTGGTGGCGGCCAAGGCCAGCGGCTTCGACGTACTGAAGGCGCTGGCGCGGGCGCGCCGCGTCTCGCACCGCATCGGCGTCATCAGCTACCAGGCGCCACTGCCGGAACTGGGCGACTTCGCCGCCACCTTCGGCCTCGACCTGGCCCAGCGCACTTATGTCACGCGCGAGGATGCGCGCGCCGCGGTGCACGAACTCAAGGCCGAGGGCATCGCCGTGATCGTCGGCGCCGGATTGATCACCGACCTGGCCGAGGAAGCCGGGCTGACCGGCGTGTTCCTGTATTCGGCGGCCTCGATCCGCCAGGCCTTCGACGATGCGCTGGAACTGGCGCGCCTGACCCGGCTCGAGGCCGGCCGTGGACGGCGCAAGCCCACTGAACAACGCGCGCGGCGCGGCATGAACGACTTGCGCGGCGACTCGCCCGCGATGGAGCGCCTGCGCCAGACCGTGGTGCTGTACGCGCGCTCGCCCAGCACCGTGCTGATCGAGGGCGAGACCGGCAGCGGCAAGGAACTGGTGGCCCAGGCGATCCACCGCGAAAGTCCGCGCCGCGGCGCCAACCGCCCCTTCGTGGCGGTGAACTGCGGCGCGATCGCCGAGTCGCTGCTGGAGTCGGAACTGTTCGGCCACGAGGAAGGCGCGTTTACCGGCGCGCGCCGCGGCGGCCACGCCGGCCTGTTCGAGGCCGCCAACGGCGGCACCCTGTTCTTGGACGAGATCGGTGAAATGCCGCTGGCGCTGCAGACCCGCCTGCTGCGCGTGCTGGAAGAACGCGAGGTGATGCGGGTCGGCGGCACCCGGCCGGTGCCGATCGACGTGCGCGTGATCAGCGCCACCCACTGCGATCTGGAAGCGCGGGTGCGCGAAGGACGTTTTCGGGCCGACCTGTTCTATCGGCTGGCGGTACTGCGCCTGGCCTTGCCGCCGCTGCGTGCCCGGGCGCAGGACATCGCGCCGCTGGCCGAATGGTCGTTGAAACAGGCGTTGGCCGCGCTCGATGCGCGTCCGCATCCGAACCTGGCGGCCGAGATCACCGCTTGCGCGCCCCTGCTCGCTTCCTATGCCTGGCCGGGCAATGTGCGCGAGCTGCGCAACCTGATGGAACGGGTCGCCCTGTTCCTGGCGGCCGAGCCGCTGCAGGCCTTGACGCCGGCCTTCATGCTGTCGGTGGCGCCGGAACTGGGGCGAGAAGTGGCGGCCCCTGGCACGGCGCCCTCCCCTGCGCCTGGGCGCGAATCGGTGGCTGCCGTGCTGGCGCGCTTCGGCGGACAACGCGATCTTGCCGCGCAGCACCTCGGGATCAGCCGCACGACCCTGTGGCGCCGCCTCAAGACCGAGACTTAGCAAAACCTTAAGCTTCTCCAAAGCAGCGCTCGACAAAAGCTCGTATCATGATCCTTCAGAGTGCTGGCGCCGATCCGCGCCAGTTCGTCGTAGCACGCCGGCCCGCCGCGGACTCTTGCGCTACCCGCGCCGGCTGGCCGGCTTAACGGAGGCAATATGCAACATGCGTCGCAAGCTGCACTGTTTTCGCTGATCGGCGATACCCCGCTGGTGGAAGTCACCCGGATCGATACCGGCCCCTGCCAGCTGTTCCTCAAGCTCGAATCGCAGAACCCGGGCGGTTCCATCAAGGACCGCATCGGCAAGACCATGATCGAGCAGGCCGAGCACGACGGCCTGCTGCAGCCCGGCGGCACCGTGATCGAGGCCACGGCCGGCAATACCGGCCTGGGCCTGGCGCTGGTGGCGTGCATCAAGGGCTACCGCGTCGTGCTCGTCGTGCCCGATAAAATGGCGGCCGAGAAAGTCCTGCACCTGAAGGCGCTCGGCGCCGAGATCCACCTGACCCGCTCCGACGTCGGCAAGGGCCATCCCGAGTATTACCAGGACTACGCCGCGCGCCTGGCGAAAGAAATTCCCGGCGCCTGGTTCGCCGACCAGTTCAACAATCCGGCCAATCCGCGCGCCCACGAAACGACGACCGGCCCCGAGATCTGGGACCAGACCAACCACAAGCTCGACGCCATCGTGGTCGGCGTCGGCTCATCCGGCACCCTCACCGGCCTGTCGCGCTATTTTAAAAAGACCCAGCCCCTGCTCGAATTCGTCCTGGCCGATCCGAAAGGCTCGATCCTGGCCGAGTACGTCGAGACCGGCCACGTCTCGCAACACGCGGGCTCGTGGGCGGTCGAGGGCATCGGCGAGGATTTCATCCCCGGCATCGCCGACCTGTCGCGCGTAAAAACCGCCTATACCATCAGCGACGAAGAGAGTTTCTCGACCGCGCGCCTGCTGCTGCAGCGCGAGGGCATCCTGGCGGGCTCCTCCACCGGCACCCTGCTGGCGGCGGCGCTGCGCTATTGCCGTGCGCAGACCCGCCCCAAGCGCGTGGTCACCTTCGTGTGCGACACCGGCACCCGCTACCTCTCCAAGGTGTACAGCGACGGCTGGATGGTCGACCAGGGCCTGATCACGCGACCCAGAACAGGCGACCTGCGCGACCTGATCGGCCGCCGCCACGACCTGGGCGAAGTCATCACGCTCTCGCCCGACGACACCCTGCTTACCGCCTTCAACCGCATGCGCTCGAGCGACCTGCAGCAGTTGCCGGTGGTCGACGCCGGCGGCCGGCTGCTGGGCCTGATCGACGAATCCGACCTGCTGCACCAGGTGACGCAAGATACCGCGCGCTTCAATGCGCCGGTGTCCGGCACCATGACGTCCGAACTGCAAACGCTGCATCCGGCGGCGAGCATGGGCCAGCTGCGCGAGATCCTCGACCGCGGCCTGACCGCCGTCATTGCCGACGGGCCGACCTTCTACGGCCTGATCACGCGCTACGACCTGCTCAACCATCTGCGAAGGACCCTGTCTTGACTAATCCATCTCATCCCATCGAATTCAAGCGCCACCTGGCCACCCGCGTCATCCACGGCGGACAGTCGCCCGAACCGGCCACCGGCGCCGTGATGCCGCCCATCTTCGCCACCTCGACCTTCCGCCAGGAGAGCCCTGGCGTGCACAAGGGCCTCGATTACGGCCGCTCGCACAACCCGACGCGCTGGGCGCTGGAGCGCTGCGTGGCCGACATCGAGGGCGGCCGCGCCGCCTTCGCCTTCGCTTCCGGCCTGGCCGCGATCGCGGCGGTGCTCGAGCTGCTCCCGGCCGGCGCGCACATCGTGGCCGGCGACGATATGTATGGCGGCACCTACCGCCTGTTCGAGCGCGTGCGCCGCGACAGCGCCGGCCTGTCGTTCACCTACGTCGACCTGTCCGACCCCGACGCGCTGGCCGCCGCCATCAAGCCCGAAACGCGCATGGTGTGGGTCGAGACCCCGACCAACCCGATGCTCAAGCTGGCCGACCTGACGGCGATCGCCGGCATCTGCCACGCGCGCGGCATCATCAGCGTGTGCGACAACACCTTCGCCAGCCCGATCAACCAGCGTCCCCTGGCGCACGGCTTCGACATCGTGGTGCATTCCACCACCAAGTACATGAACGGCCACTCGGACGTGATCGGCGGGGTGGCCGTGGTCGGCGCCGGCGACGCCCAGACCGGCCTGGCCGAGAAGCTCGGCTTCATCCAGAACGCCGTGGGCGCCATCCAGGGCCCGTTCGACAGCTTCCTGGTGCTGCGCGGGATCAAGACGCTGGCCCTGCGCGTCGAGCGCAGCAACGCCAATGCCATGCTGCTGGCCAGCTGGCTCGAGCAGCAACCGCAAGTACGCAAGGTGTTTTACCCGGGCCTGGAATCGCACCCGCAGCACGCGCTGGCGCGCCACCAGATGCACGGTTATGGCGGCATCGTCTCGATCGACCTCGACACCGATATCGCCGGCGCGCGCCGCTTCCTGGAAGCCTGCGAAGTGTTCACCCTGGCCGAGAGCCTGGGCGGCGTGGAAAGCCTGATCGAGCATCCGGCGCTGATGACCCACGCCACCATTCCGCCCGAGCAGCGCGCCGCGCTCGGCATCGGCGATGGGCTGATCCGCCTGTCGGTGGGCATCGAGCATGTCGATGACCAGCGCGAGGATCTGCGCCGCGCATTGGCGGCGATCTGAACGTCAAGCCGCTTCGAGCAGGCGCCGATGCGGCTGCTCCGGCGCGGCCAGCGCGCTGCGCAGCTTGAAGGTCGCCACCAGCGCCGACAACTCCGCCGCCTGCTGGCGCATCGAGGCCGCCGCCGCCGCGGCTTCTTCCACCATCGCCGCGTTCTGCTGGGTCGACATGTCGATCTCGGCGATCGACTTGCTGACCTGGGTGACACCGATGGCCTGGCCCGCGCTGGCGGTGTGGATCTGGCCGAGAATGCCGGCCACTTCGTGCACGTGCTGCAGCATCGCGCGCATGGTCGAGCCGGCCGATTCGGCCATGCCGGTGCCGGCCTCGATCTCGCTCGACGACTCCTGGACCAGCTTCTTGATTTCCTTGGCCGCTCCGGCCGAGTGCTGGGCCAGGTTGCGCACCTCGCTGGCCACCACGGCAAAGCCACGGCCTTCGCTGCCGGCGCGCGCCGCTTCCACCGCCGCGTTCAGCGCCAGGATATTGGTCTGGAAGGCGATGCTGTCGATCATGCCGGTGATGTCGACGATGCGCGCGGCCGAAACCTTGATCGCTTCCATGCGCGCCACCAGCTGCTCGACCGCCCGCGCGCCTTCGGTGGCGACGCCCGACGCGGTCTGGGCCAGGGCATTGGCGTTCTTCGCATTGGCGTTGTTGCTGGCGATCGCCTCGCTCAGTTCATCCATCGCGCTTACCGTCTGGCGCAGCGCGTCGGCCTGGCGCTCGGTGCGGTTCGACAGATCCTGGTTGCCTTCGGCGATCTCGTTCGAGGCCGAATCGATCGCCTGGGCGCCGACCAGCACCTGCGACACGGTATGCGAGACGCCGTGGGTCATGCCGTTGAGGGCGTCGAACAGGCGGCCGATCTCGTCCGTGCGCTGGTGCTGGATCGTCGGACGCAGGTCGCCGTGGGCGACCTGCTCGGCCAGCATCGCGGCCTGCTTCAGCGGCACCACCAGGTTGCGGCTCAAGGCCCAGGCCAGGCCGGCGCCGACCAGCAGCGCCGCGCCGCCCAGGCCCAGCAGCAGGATCTTGCTGAAGCTCGACGAGGCGGTCGTTTCGTCGGCCAGACGGTGCGCCTCGCTGCTCTCGTGGGCGAGCAGGGCTTCAAAGGCGCCGACCTTGGCCTTGTAGCCCGGTTCCCACTGCCTGGTCAGGATGTCCTCGACCAGGCCGGTCTGGCCCAGGTCCTTGGCCTTGAACAGCGCTTCCTGCACCGTACCCAGCGCGGCCTTGTGGCGGGCCGCGTCCTGCAGCATCGCGCGCTCGCGCTCCGACACCGGCAGCTTGGCCAGCTTCGCCTCGATGGCGGCGATGTTCTTGCGGCCTTCGGCCAGCTCGGCCTGGAAATAATCGGCCAGTTCCAGGCTGTCGCTGCGGGCGATCGAGACCGTGCGCGAGCCGTTCAGGCGTTCGATGCCGAGCAGGTCGGATACCAGCTGCTGCTTCGCCAGCTTGTCGTCGACCAGGTTGGAGGTGATGACATCCGCCGCGTGCATGCGCCATACCGCGACGGCGGCGATGATCACGATGACGAGGGAGAGGATGCCGAAGGCGCCGATGAGCTTGGCGGAAGTATTGAGCTGTGGCAGTCGCATGGGTAGTCCGTGATGAGGTGGGACAACGATGCGTGCATTCTAGAAATTTTATATGACACCGTCGTGAACTCACATTTCAAGAATTACCATGGTTCTTTATAAATATTTTTAAAATAAAGACAAGAAAGTTGAATAAAAGTTATGCCGCTTGGAGTGAGCGCCGAGCGCCATCATGCATCGTTCCGATAACAAAAAAAAGGCGCTGTCATCGTTATCTGTTGATGACCTTGAATGCGATACGCAGCAATTGTTCGACGGAAGGGACCCTCCCACCATCGATCGCCCAATGCCAGCCAAGGTAGTTGGGTAGCCAGCGCGACAACGCTCGCAGCCGCAGTCCGGGCAGCAGCGCTCCTTTGACCGGATCTCGCCGATGAGGGCGATCACTCGGTCGAGCCCGGCTGCCGGATGCAGGACGGCGAGCACCTGCTGGCGCTGCGGCTGGTTCAGCAGCGGCAACCCGTTGAACAGCTTCGCAAACTCCGGCGCTTTCATTGCGCGCTCCCGATCGATGACGACCGGGGTTGGACCGCGGGTCAGCTCAGCAGTTCAATGCTCATCCATATCTAACGGGTACAGCGCCCAAAAAAAAGCCCGCGGCACCGGGTGCGCGGGCTTCTTGCTCAGAGCGCCTTACGGCGCGCTCCGTTACTCGATCTCGACCGTCTCCGCCGGTGCCGGTGGCGGCAGTGCGTCGCCTTCCGGGAACTCCAGGACCACGTCGTCCTTCTCGTTCAGGTCGACCGTCACGCGGCCGCCGTTGACCAGGCGGCCGAACAGCAGCTCGTCGGCCAGCGCCTTGCGGATCATGTCCTGGATCAGGCGCGACATCGGACGCGCGCCCATCGCCGGGTCGAAGCCCTTCTGGCCGAGGAACTTGCGCAGCTTCTCGGTGAACACCGCTTCGACCTTCTTCTCGTGCAGCTGCTCTTCGAGCTGCATCAGGAACTTGTCGACGACGCGCAGGATGATGTCTTCGTCCAGCGCGCGGAAGCTGATGATCGCGTCCAGGCGGTTACGGAACTCCGGCGTGAACATGCGCTTGATGTCGGCCATCTCGTCGCCAGCCGCCTTCGAATCGAGGAAGCCCAGCGAACGCTTGGTCAGGCTCTCCGCGCCCGCATTGGTGGTCATGATGATGATCACGTTACGGAAGTCCGCCTTGCGACCGTTGTTGTCGGTCAGGGTGCCATGGTCCATCACCTGCAACAGGATGTTGAAGATGTCCGGATGGGCCTTCTCGATCTCGTCCAGCAGCAGCACGGTGTGCGGCTTCTTGGTGATCGCCTCGGTCAGCAGGCCGCCCTGGTCGAAGCCGACGTAGCCCGGCGGCGCGCCGATCAGGCGCGACACGGCGTGACGCTCCATGTACTCGGACATGTCGAAGCGCACCAGCTCGATGCCCAGGATGAAGGCCAGCTGTTTCGCCACCTCGGTCTTGCCGACGCCGGTCGGACCGGAGAACAGGAAGGAGCCGATCGGCTTGTCGGTCTTGCCCAGGCCCGCACGCGCCATCTTGATCGCGGCCGACAGCGCCTCGATCGCGGGGTCTTGGCCGAACACGACGTTGCGCAGGTCGCGGTCGATCGTCTGCAGCTTGCTGCGGTCGTCCTGGTTGACCGTTTGCGGCGGAATCCGGGCGATCTTGGCGATGATGTCCTCGATCTCGGTCTTGCCGATGGTTTTCTTCTGCTTCGACTTCGGCAGGATGCGCTGGGCCGCGCCGGCCTCGTCGATCACGTCGATCGCTTTATCTGGCAGGTGACGGTCGTTGATGAAGCGCGCCGCCAGTTCGGCCGCGGTCGACAGCGCCGACGCCGAGTATTTCACGCCATGGTGCTCTTCGAAGCGCGACTTGAGGCCGCGCAGGATCGCCACGGTCTGCTCGACCGACGGTTCGTTGACGTCGACTTTCTGGAACCGGCGCGAGAGCGCATGGTCTTTCTCGAACACGCCGCGGAATTCGGTGAACGTGGTCGCGCCGATGCACTTGAGCTGGCCATTGGCCAGTGCCGGCTTGAGCAGGTTCGACGCGTCGAGCGTGCCGCCCGAGGCCGAGCCGGCGCCGATGATCGTGTGGATCTCGTCGATGAACAGGATGCCGTTCGGGGTGTCCTTGATCTGCTTGAGCACGGCCTTCAGGCGCTGCTCGAAATCGCCGCGGTACTTGGTGCCGGCCAGCAGCGCGCCCATGTCGAGCGAGAACACGACGGCGTTCTGCAGAATCTCGGGCACGTCCTCCTGCACGATGCGCCAGGCCAGGCCTTCCGCGATCGCGGTCTTGCCGACGCCGGCCTCGCCCACCAGCAGCGGGTTGTTCTTGCGGCGGCGGCACAGGATCTGGATCACGCGGTCGACTTCTTCCTCGCGTCCGATCAGCGGATCGATCTTGCCGTCGGCGGCCGCCTTGTTCAGGTTCTGGGTGAACTGGTCGAGCGGCGACTCCTTCGCCTGGCCTTCGACCTGCGCTTCTTCCACGCCTTCGGACGCCTTCTGGGTGTCCATCTGCTGGTCCTTGCGCACGCCGTGCGAGATGAAGTTGACGACGTCCAGGCGCGTCACGCCCTGCTGGTGCAGGTAATAGACGGCATGCGAATCCTTCTCGCCGAAGATCGCGACCAGCACATTCGCGCCGGTCACTTCTTTCTTGCCGTTCGAAGCCGACTGCACGTGCATGATGGCGCGCTGGATCACGCGCTGGAAACCGAGCGTCGGCTGTGTGTCGACCTCGCCCGTGCCCGGCACGGTCGGGGTGTTGTCACCGATAAAATTAGTCAAGGTCTTGCGCAGGTCTTCGATATTGACCGCGCACGCACGCAGGACTTCGGCGGCCGATGGATTATCGAGCAGCGCGAGCAGCAGGTGTTCCACGGTGATGAATTCGTGGCGTGCCTGGCGTGCCTCGACAAAGGCCATGTGTAGGGATACTTCAAGTTCCTGCGCAATCATACTTCCTCCATCACGCACTGCAGGGGGTGCCCGGCCTTGCGCGCATGCGTTAAGACAAACTCCACTTTGGTACACGCTATATCTTTGGAAAACACCCCACACACACCCTTACCATGACGGTGAACAGAGAGCATGATCTGGGTTGCGGTTTCGCGATCCTTGTTGAAATACTCCTGGATCACGGCGACCACGAACTCCATCGGCGTGTAGTCATCGTTCAGTAGCGCCACCTGGTACAGCGGAGGCGGTTCGACGGTCTGCCGCTCGAGCAGCTGTTCAGTATCGTGCTTCGTTGCCATGGGGTTATTCTAATACTTCCGCGGTTGGTGCCAAGCGTAAACATCAGCTCGTTTTCTGGTGCTTCCATCTTACGCGTTTTCAGATATTTGCGCAGATGGCGTTCCGATTGCGGAAATCAAGAGCACCGGTGGGTCGGCGCGGAAATATTTGGCAATAGGCACGCAAAAGCGCTTGACTTCAGTGATTATTCCACCAACAATGCAGTTATTGACATTGTACTTATGTACTTGTTGATAAGAAGTGAGCAGGCTGAGGAGGGGCAAGAAGCTTCTTGCTTTTATGGCTCGTGTGATTTGTTAAATTTGAAAGTTCTTTTATGGCAACTGGTACTGTTAAGTGGTTCAATGATTCCAAAGGCTTTGGCTTCATCACTCCTGATGACGGCGGCGAGGATCTGTTTGCTCACTTCTCCGCGATCAACATGAACGGTTTTAAGACCCTCAAAGAAGGTCAAAAAGTCCAATTCGAAGTCACGCAAGGCCCTAAAGGCAAGCAAGCTTCCAACATCCAGGGCATGTAATCACTCCCCTCCCGGAAGCGAAGAACCCCGCGCAAGCGGGGTTTTTTTTCGTCCTTTTTTGATTATCACCCAGGCGCATCGCCGTGCGTCCAGCCGCTCTCCCGTGCGAATGCCTCCGCGTCGGCGAGAATGGCATTGAGTTGATCGTCGTCAACCGAATCGGGCATGGTTTGCGCGCTATTGCGCTGGAGCGCATCGAGCGCCTCGTCGTAACGGCGTATCAGCGACGCCGCGCGTTCGGCCAGGTCGGGCGCCAACTCAGCGGCTGCGCCCGAAGCGCGCAAGCGCTCCGGATCGGCATGCCGCTGGAAAGCAACAATAAAACGTCCGATTTTCTCGTATCTGGCTTGCGTGATCGATTCTTCGCCCACAGTCCCTCCTTATGCGATTTGAATGACGCCTACATGTTTTGGGTGATGGCCTCGCCGAATCCCGAACACGACACCTGGGTCGCCCCTTCCATCAGGCGCGCAAAATCGTAGGTCACCGTCTTCGCGACGATCGCCCGGCCCATCGCCGAGATAATCAGGTCGGCCGCCTCGCTCCAACCCATATGGCGCAACATCATCTCTGCCGACAGGATCAGTGAACCCGGATTCACATAATCCTTTCCCGCGTATTTCGGCGCCGTGCCGTGGGTCGCTTCGAACATGGCGACCGAATCGGACATATTCGCGCCCGGCGCGATGCCGATGCCGCCGACCTGGGCCGCCAGCGCGTCCGAGATATAGTCGCCATTCAGGTTCAGCGTGGCGATCACGCTGTATTCCGCCGGACGCAGCAGGATCTGCTGCAGGAAGGCGTCGGCGATCGAATCCTTGATCATGATGTCGCGCCCGGTCTTCGGATTCTTGACCTTGCACCACGGGCCGCCGTCGAACAACTGGGCGCCGAATTCCTTTTGCGCCAGTGCATACCCCCAGTCGCGGAACGCGCCTTCGGTGTACTTCATGATGTTGCCCTTGTGGACCAGGGTCACCGAAGGCTTGTCATTGTCGATGGCGTACTGGATCGCCTTGCGCACCAGGCGCTCGGTCCCTTCGCGCGAGACCGGCTTGATGCCCAGCCCCGAGGTGGCCGGGAAGCGGATCTTGTTGACGCCCATTTCCTCGGACAGGAAAGCGATCAGTTTCTTCGCGCCTTCGGAGCCGGCTTCCCACTCGATGCCGGCGTAGATGTCTTCGGAGTTCTCGCGGAAGATGACCATATCGGTCTTTTCCGGCTGCTTGAGCGGCGACGGCACGCCGGCAAAGTAGCGCACCGGACGCAGGCAGACATACAGGTCGAGTTCCTGGCGCAGCGCGACGTTGAGCGAACGGATGCCGCCGCCCACCGGCGTCGTCAGTGGGCCCTTGATCGAGACCACGTAGTCCCTCAGCACGGCGAGCGTCTCGTCCGGCAGCCAGGTGTCCGCGCCGTAGCGTTTGGTCGCCTTCTCTCCGGCGAAGATTTCCATCCAGCTGATCTTGCGCGCGCCGCCGTAGGCCTTGTCGACCGCCGCGTCGACCACCTTGAGCATGACCGGCGTGATGTCCACGCCGGTGCCGTCGCCTTCGATATAGGGAATGACCGGATTGTCCGGGACGTTCAGGGTGAAGTCGGCGTTGACGGTGATCTTCCGGCCAGCGGCCGGGACGGTGATATGCTGGACCATCCATTCCTCCATGAGGGCGGCGGCCGGCGGCGCGAACTCGCTTACAATGACGCCCGGCGTGCCGCCACGAGACATCGGCGTGCCCTGCATTATGCCTCAGCTATCCTCATCCGTTCACACGCTTCCCCATGCCCCTGATTCTCTTTAACAAGCCATTCCAGGTCCTGTGCCAGTTCTCGCCGCAGGAGGGCCGCGAGTCGCTGGCCGACTATCTCGATATCCCGGGCATCTACCCCGCCGGCCGGCTGGATGCCGACAGCGAGGGCCTGATGCTGCTGACCGACGACGGCAAGCTGCAGCACAAGATCGCCCACCCCGACCACAAGGAAGCCAAGACCTATCTGGTGCAGGTCGATGGCGTGCCGGACGCCGCCGCGCTGGCGCGCCTGCAGGCCCCGCTCGACCTGGGCGACTTCACTACCCGCCCATGCCACGCGGTGCGCATCGCCGAGCCCGAATGGCTGTGGCCGCGCAATCCGCCGATCCGCGCGCGCCAGGACAAGCCGACCGCGTGGATCGCGATCACGCTGGAAGAAGGCAAGAACCGGCAGGTGCGGCGGATGACGGCGGCAGTGGGCTTCCCTACCCTGCGGCTGGTGCGCAGCAGCATCGGGCCGTTCTCGCTGGCGACGCACCCGTTGATGCCCGGGGAATATACCGAAGTCCATTTCTAGTTACGGCGCGGCCGTCGGCGCTTTCGCGCCGGCCGGACAATCGCCCCGCCGGCTGCCTGTGTCACGGTGCGGGCGTCAGTTCCTGGCCATTGACGACCTGGCTGACGCCGAAGGTGCTGCTGGTGCTGCCCGAGTTGCCGGCGCTATCGGTCACGCGAGCCAGCGCTGTGACCGTGGTCTTGCCGCCAGGTACAAGCAAGCTGCCCCCGATGACCCAGCCATAGGTGGTTCGCACCCGCCCGGCATCCACCTCGCTGCCGACGATATTGAATAGTGGCGCAAGATTCTGGCCAGCTGGGACAATCGGCCCTTGGGGCGTCTGCAGCGGAACGTCGAAGCTGAAGAACAGGCCAGGCAGCTTGCGATTGGGCCCCTTGGCGGCAATCTGCGACCCATCGACGACCGTGCCGCGATCCGCCTCCGCCTGCCCCTCACCGCTTTCATCGGTTGCGATGCCAACGGATGTTTTGTCCAGGGCCGACACTTGAATGAACATCAGGGAAGCATTCCCCGGCGGCTTCGGCAACGCGTCCTGCGGCCCGGTGGAGATGCTCGCCGTTGGCCGGGGCGCGATCATCGTCACTTCGGGGCCATCGGCATCGTCGATGTCATCGCCTGGAAGGCCTGCTGCCTGTGGCGTGAGTGACTGGCCGGAGCGCCGGCCGGGAAGCACGTTGTAGGTCCTGACGTCCGTCGCGACGCGGCCGGCCTTGTCGGTCACGCTCGCGGTCATCGTCACCGCAGTGGTGTCTTCCTTGAGCGACTCGAGGACATGCCAGCCAGTCCACAAGGTCACACCGGGACCCGGCGTGTCGTCGCTGCCTGCGATATTGAACAGCGCTGCAAGATTGGTATTCTTCGGGATGACCGTTCCATCGGGCTTGATCAGATCGGCATCGAAGCTCACCACCAGAGTGGGCAGCCTGGGATTGGGCTTGCCCAACAGGCCCGTATCGCGGATATTCAGACTTTCCTGCGCCGCGATTCCCACGCCATCGCGGGTGATCATCTCGAGATTGATGGAAAAACCGCTGCCATTGAAGCTTCCGGAACCGGCAACGCCCTCGCCGCGCGCCACCGACACCCCGGACGCCGGCGACACGATGCGCATCACGGGTGAAGCATCGTCGGTGACGGCGCGGATCTGGCCGCGGATCTCGCCAGCCGGGAACGCCGCCGATTGTGCGTTGAAGTACAAGCCATCGTTTAGCAGTGCCTGCGCCCGATCCACGCTCAGCGCCGCCGTGCTTGCTGGAAGCAGCCAGTCATGACTGCCTGCGGCAGCCTGGGTCAGCGCCAGAATCTTGCTGCCGTTCGCGCCCGGGGTGGCTTGATGGATGCTGACATTGCTGGCGGCGAGACCGCTCGGGCTGAACTTTCCTTCCACCGTGCGTTTGGCTGCGTCGTAAACGAGGAAGCCTCGGGCGCTGGCCGTGGAGCCATTGCTTGGTACTTGCTGCTGGCCCGATGCCGATGCAATCAGTATCCTGCGTCCGATCTGGCCGCGTATCTCGCCGTTGGGATTGGCGGCGCTGTGCGCGTTGAAATACATGCCTCCCGCACGAAGCCTGACGATCTCGTCGGCCTTCAATACCGTACCCGCCGGCACCGTGAACCGACCGCCTCCATTGCGATTTTCCAGGGTAATCAGGATGGCTCCGTCAGCGCCGAAGGTCGCCGTATGCACATGGGCAGCGGTCGCCTTGATGCTCGACAGTTCGATACCGCCCGAGACGGCGCCAGTGGCGGGGTCGAGGACCAGGCGTCCATCGCCCACGGCGGCGCTCTCCACGGGTGTCGTTTCCTGCGACCCGGTCATGTGGGCAACAAAGACTTCGCGGCCGATCTGCCCGCGAATCTCCCCGCCAGGATGGGCCGCACTGTGGACATTGAAGTAGAAGCCACCGGCGTCCAGCGTGGACAGTTGCGCGGCGGTCAACTGCGTCGACGCCAGGGTTGCGACATTTCCTGAGATAGTCATCGGAAATGTGACCGGTCCCGCGATGCCCGCTTCGCCGGTGTGAATATGGGCCAGTGTCGGTACCAGCCCATCGACGGTGATGCTGCCGCTGATCGTGCGCGTAGCGCGGTCCAGCGCCAACGTCGCCCTGGCATTGGCCGCCGTGGCAATCGCCTTCGGTGCTTCCTGCTCGCCTGTCAGCGTGACGAGGAAAGTCTCGGTCGCCGTGTCGCTGCCGGGCCGGCCGTCATCACCGCCGCCGCAAGCCACCAGCGCCGCGACCAGCGCAGCCGTGGCCAGCGAGCGCCATGTATTTTTTAATAGAGTTTGCATGTCTTACCTTGGTTGTGAACAACTGAACGAAAATATTGGTCGTCCGATCTCTGTGTGTGGTGCGCACCACAAGTGATCGCGGTGTGCTTGCCAGGCCGTTACGGATGAACGTCGTCGCACATGGATAGACGCTGCACGGAGCCGATTTATTCTGGACGCCCGTGCGCGCCGCCAGATCGGCGATTCGGCGATCGGGCCGCGCTCCGGGGATGGGATGGGACTCGGTGTCGAAGTTCAGCCGCCTCGGACAGCGGACCGGAGCGCGCTCGGTACGCAGGTTGGCGATGCGGTCTTGGCCTGGCGAGGTGAGCCGCAAGTCCTTGCCATTGCGCGTCAACGTGCGTTCATGCGGATCCCGCCCTGCCAGGATGGCGCTACTGAGCCGATCCGGGACGGTCGTCGGACCTGTCGATCACGACCAGGGTATTTGGATCTTCGTTCGCGATGCGTGCCCGGCCGCGCGCGTCGACGCCGCCAGGCGCCGCGTGCGGCGAACAGATAGGAAGCGCTGAATGGGCCGCAGCAGCCAGGCAGTACAGGAGAGCGTGGCCGCTGCGCGCGATGCGCCGGATAGACTGCATCAGGCAGGAGCCAGTTGCCGGTGCACCTCGTGCGAAACGCGCATGAGCTCCTTGCGATCGGCGCCGCCCGAGATGGCGTAGCCGAACTCCCCGTCGACCCAATAGAACACATTGACGGGACCGTCCTGCCCGAAACGAAATGCCGTTTCGGCCTGACTGGCGCGCTTGGCTACCTCGCGGGTCACGTACAGCGTCAAGCGCTGTCCGGTGGCGTCGTGGTACATGAACTGTGCGACCGGGCCGGACTCTCCGGGCAGCAGACGCCCGCCGATCAATGCGTATCCAATGCCCTGCAGGCCAGGCGGCCTGACCGCGGTACCCAGGCGCTTGGACAACCAGGTGACGAGCTGCTGCTCATGGTCGGCGCCCACTTCGACCGGGCGCCGTATATCGGGGCTGTAAACCACATGGGCCACTGCCGCGCGACGCGCAAATCCGGTGAGGTGGTGGCTGCCCGAGGCCATCATGTGTGTCGATCTGGCCAGGGCAAGGGACGCCGCTTCCCCATCGACCGAACCGCGCACGACCCAGGCTGAACTTGCGCTGACTACTGCGATCATGATTCCCGCCGCAAGCCCACGCCATGGATAGCAGGCAACGGCAGGTTTCAGCGGCAAACGGCCGGGTATGGCTTCGTCGAGAACCGGGTTCAACAAGGCGCGTAGCTGCGCATTCTGTCGCTGCCAATCCATGACCTGTAGAAGTTTCTCCGGGTGGGTATCCAGATACGCTTCAACTTCGGCATGCCGCGCCGCTGTCAACTGCCGGTCGACATAACCATGCAGGTCAGCTTCGGTGATCGGCCCGCCGCGAGCCGGTTTGGAGGAGGAGTCTGGAGTTTCGTTGGCCATATCATTTCACGCGCTGTATCTTGGGGGCGGAGCGACGCCCATCGAGTTCGGCCCGCAAGCGTTCACGGGCTCGCGATAATCGCGACATGACCGTCCCGATGGGAATCCCGAGCGCGGTGGCGACATCCTGGTAGCTCAACTCCTCGACACCGACCAGGAGAAGCACTTCCCGCAGTTCGGGCGGCAGGCGTTGCAGGGCGCTGTCGAGATCCCGCACCTCGAGCTGGTCGCCCTGCCTGTCGCGATCGGCAACGTCCGGCAAATCGTCGCCGACGCTCTCTTCCGTGCGGGTCCGCTGGCTTCGTACGCGGTCGATGAACAGGTTATGCATGATGCCGAACATCCAGGCACGCACTTCGCCTCGTCTTTGCCACATGGAATATTTACTCCAGGCACGCTCCAGGGTGTCTTGAACGAGATCGTCGGCGTGCTCGGAATTCGAGTGCAATCCGCGCGCGTAGCGGCGCAAATGGGGGATGCAAGCCACGATCTCTGCCTCGTCTGGTGCGCGCATGGCGGTGTCAATGGTCGGGTTGGTAGGTGGCGGCCGGGCTCACTTGACGACGTGCCATACGCCCTTGACATTGTCACCGGTCGCATCCCCGGGCTTTTTATCGGAGGCATAGGTATAGACCGGTTTGCCCTTGTAGGCCCATTGTTTGTTGCCGTCGTCCCGGGTGACGACACTCAGGTCGCCTTCCGGCTTGGCGTCGGCCGCCGCCAGTGCGGGCGGCCACAGGGCCGCGCAGGGGCCGTTGCACTTGCTCGTGCCCGCACCGGCGACATCCATGTCGAAGGTGTAGAGCGTCATGCCGGACGTATCGACCAGCTTGCCGTCCACCATCCTGGCCGCGGGCTCAGCATGAGCAAGCGGCGCCAGCAAGGTTGCGGAAAGGACCATGGCGGTAAACGAAGGGCGTTTCATGTCGGACCTCTGGAAAATGAAGGGTTATAGTCGGATGGACGGAACAGCCATGCCGTCTATTCCCGATTCTCCTAAAAAAATTCCAGCTCGACCGGGTCTCGTCAATATATGCGCCGCGGTCTGGCGCGATGCAGCGTGGCCAGGGCGAGGGGCTGTGCGGAAGACAAAAAAACCCGCCGACCTGACGGCTCGGCGGGTTTTTTTATCGAAATGCCGCGATCAGGCCAGCGATTCCAGCGCAGCGTTGAAGGTCGCGCTCGGACGCATCACGGCGCCCACCTTGGCTTCGTCCAGCTTGTAGTAGCCGCCGATGTCGGCCGGCTTGCCCTGCACTTCCAGCAGTTCGGCGACGATCTTGGCTTCGCCCTCGCCCAGCTGCTTGGCCAGCGGCGCGAACCTGGCGGCCAGTTCGGCATCCTCAGTCTGCGCGGCCAGTTCCTGGGCCCAGTACATCGACAGGTAGAACTGGCTGCCGCGGTTGTCGAGCTCGCCGGTCTTCGGCGATGGCGACTTGCGGTTGTCCAGCAGCTTGCCGGTGGCCGCATCCAGGGTCTTGGCCAGCACCTTGGCCTTGTTGTTGCCGGTCTTGATGCCGAGGTCTTCCAGCGAGACGGCCAGGGCCAGGAACTCGCCCAGCGAATCCCAGCGCAGGTGGTTTTCCTCGACCAGCTGCTGCACGTGCTTCGGCGCCGAGCCGCCGGCGCCGGTTTCGTACATGCCGCCACCGGCCATCAGCGGCACGATCGACAGCATCTTGGCGGACGTGCCCAGTTCCATGATCGGGAACAGGTCGGTCAGGTAGTCGCGCAGGATGTTGCCGGTCACCGAGATGGTGTCCAGGCCGCGCTTGACGCGCTCCAGCGTGTAGCGCATCGCGCGCACCTGCGACATGATCTGGATGTCCAGGCCGCTGGTATCGTGATCCTTCAGGTAGAGCTTGACCTTCTTGATCAGCTCATTCTCGTGCGGACGGTACGGGTCGAGCCAGAACACGGCCGGCATGCCCGAGTTGCGCGCGCGGGTCACGGCCAGCTTGACCCAGTCGCGGATCGGCGCGTCCTTGACCTGGCACATGCGCCAGATATCGCCCTGCTCGACGTTCTGGCTCATCAGCACTTCGCCGGTGGCGAGGTCGGTGATGTTGGCCACGCCGTCTTCGCTGATCTCGAAGGTCTTGTCGTGCGAGCCGTATTCTTCGGCCTGTTGGGCCATCAGGCCGACGTTCGGCACGGTGCCCATGGTCTTCGGATCGAAGGCGCCATGCCATTTGCAGAAGTTGATGATCTCCTGGTAGATGCGGGCGAAGGTGCTCTCCGGGATGACGGCTTTCACTTCCTTCAGGCGGCCATCGGCGCCGTACATCTTGCCGCCGGCGCGGATCATCGCCGGCATCGACGCGTCGACGATCACGTCGTTCGGCGAGTGGAAGTTGGTGATGCCCTTGGCCGAGTCGACCATGGCCAGTTCGGGACGGTGTTCCTGGCAGGCGTGCAGGTCGCGGATGATCTCTTCGCGCTGCGACGACGGCAGGTCGGCGATCTTGTTGTACAGGTCGGCCATGCCGTTGTTGACGTTGATGCCGAGGCTGTCGAACAGGGCGCCGTGCTTGGCGAAGGCTTCCTTGTAGAACATGCGCACGCAGTGGCCGAACACGATCGGGTGCGAGACCTTCATCATGGTCGCCTTGACGTGCAGCGAGAACAGCATGCCGGTCTGGTGCGCGTCTTCGATCTGGGCTTCGTAGAAGTCCAGCAGGGCCTTGCGGCTCATGAACATCGAATCGATGATCTCGCCGGCCTGCAGGGCAACTTTAGGCTTCAGGACGATGGTCTGGCCGCTCTTGGTGACCAGTTCCATCTTGACGTCGCGCGCCGCGTCGAGGGTCATCGACTTTTCGCCGTGGTAGAAGTCGCCGTGGGTCATGTGCGACACGTGGGTGCGCGACGCCTGCGACCATGGCTGCATCGAGTGCGGGTTCTTGCGCGCGTATTCCTTGACGGCGCGCGGTGCACGGCGATCCGAGTTACCTTCACGCAGGACCGGGTTCACGGCCGAGCCGATGCACTTGCCATACTTGGCCTTGATGGTTTTTTCTTCGTCGGTCTTCGGATCGGCCGGATAGTCGGGAATGTTGTAGCCCTTGTCCTGCAGTTCCTTGATCGCGGTGGTCAGCTGGGTGACCGAGGCGCTGATGTTCGGCAGCTTGATGATGTTGGCTTCCGGCGTGAGCGTCTTCTTGCCCAGTTCGGCCAGCGCGTCGGGCACGCGCTGTTCCGGAGTCAGGTTCTCCGGGAAGGCGGCCAGGATACGGGCCGCGACCGAGATGTCGCTGGCCTCGACCGTGATGCCGGCCGGCTTGGTGAAGGTGCTGACCACAGGCAGGAAGGCGTGGGTCGCCAGCAGCGGCGCCTCGTCGGTCAGGGTGTAGATGATGGTCTGATCACTGCTCATGCACATTTTCCTCGGTAATCGCGAACGCTGTCGCGAGTATAAAACTGACAATTGGCCACAGGCCAGGACCCAGGCGCACCGCGCTGATGCCGGACATTCTACCCCTCCCGACGCCGGGATGGCAGATCGCAAAGGAGTGATCACATCACCCTGCGGCGTCGCGGTCAGCGCCGAAGTCTTCTATAAGACATAAGACGCGCCATATTATGCCCGACCTTTGCACGGCTTACCAGTTTTTAAGCGTTCGACAAGCTTGGCGGGCCGCAGCGAGGAAATGCGGCGCCAAGCAAAAAAACCCGCCAGGACCGAAGTCGGGCGGGTCTTTCCAACTGCACAGAACTTTGCCGTCGCGGCCCCAGGGCCGCGTCGCAAACGGGCTATTAAGCCGACAGTGCTTTCAGGGCTGCAGCCAGGCGGCTCTTGTGACGCGCTGCCTTGTTCTTGTGGATGATCTTCTTGTCAGCGATGCTGTCGATCTTCGACACGGATTGCTGGAAGATGGTGGTCGCGGCAGCCTTGTCGCCAGCCTGGATGGCTTTGCGGACGGCCTTGATTGCGGTGCGCAGGGTCGAACGCTGCGACGAGTTGTGTGCGTTTTGCTTAACTGCTTGACGAGCGCGTTTGCGCGCTTGTGCGGTATTTGCCATGGAATTTCCTAAATCGGGGTCAAGTTGCGTTTGCAAACATTAGCGACTGTCAAACTGGCGCCGGGGTTGGCTATGCGGTGCCTGCCCAACGATTAGTGTCTGCTAACAGAATTCAGTACAGCCCACGATTATAGCGAAGGTTTCAATTCGGAGCAATTCAAAATTCAAAGACTGTCGGTTTACTGTTCTTCCGGGAGCCTCGCGCGGTTCATCGAAACGTACCGGATTCCGACGAGTTGCCCAAGTATAATCTTGCGCCATGAACCTGCTCAGAACCCTCGCCGCCATCTCCAGCATGACCATGCTGTCGCGCGTCACCGGCCTGCTGCGCGAAAGCCTGTTCGCGCGCGCCTTCGGCGCCTCGGCCTATACCGACGCCTTCATCATCGCCTTCCGCCTGCCGAACCTGCTGCGCCGCCTGTTCGCGGAAGGCGCGTTCTCGCAAGCCTTCGTGCCGATCTTGTCGGAATATAAAACCCAGCACGGCGAGGGGGCCACCAAGACCCTCGTCGACCACGTCGCCACCGCCCTGATCTGGGCCACGGTGCTGACCAGCATCGTCGGCATCGTCGGCGCCCCGCTGCTGATCACGCTGCTCGCCGGCGACCTGCGCGACACACCCGGCGCCTACGACGCCTCGGTGATCATGACGCAGATGATGTTCCCGTATATCGCCTGCATGTCCTTCGTGGCCCTGGCCGGCGGCATCCTGAATACCTGGCGCCAGTTCAAGATTCCCGCTTTTACCCCGGTCTTGCTGAACCTGTCCTTCATCTTCGCCTCGCTGGTGCTGGTCAACTACCTGGAGCAGCCGATCTATGCGATGGCGATCGCGGTCTGCGTCGGCGGCCTGCTGCAGGTGGCGATCCAGATCCCCTCCCTGGTCAGGATCGGCATGCTGCCGCGCATTTCGCTCAATCCGATGCACGGCCTGCGCGACGCCGGCGTGCGGCGCATGCTGAGAAAAATGGGGCCGGCCGTGTTCGCGGTGTCGGCGGCCCAGATCAGCCTGTTGATCAATACCGGCATCGCCGCCAGCCTGGCGGCCGGCGCCGTCTCGGCCCTGCAGTATGCCGACCGCCTGATGGAATTCCCGACCGCGATGCTGGGTGTGGCCCTGGGCACCATCCTGCTGCCGTCGCTGTCGAAAGCCAATAGCGAAGGCAATGCCGAAGAGTATGCGGCCCTGCTCAACTGGGGCCTGCGCCTGACCTTCCTGCTGGCGCTGCCGGCGGCGGTGGGCCTGGCGACGCTGGCCGAGCCGATGATCGCCACCCTCTTCCACTACGGCAAATTCGACGACGCGGCGCTGGCCAACTCGGCCATGCCCCTGATGGCCTACAGCGCCGGCCTGCTCGGCATCATCCTCGTGAAAATCCTGGCGCCCGCCTTCTATGCACGCCAGGACGTCAAGACGCCGGTGCGCATCGCGATCATGGTGCTGTTCGCCACGCAGCTGATGAATGTGCTGTTCGTGTACTGGCTCGACCTGGGCGTGGCGGGCCTGGCCCTGTCGATCGGCCTGGGCGCCTGCATCAACGCCACCTGCCTGTACCTGGGCCTGCGCCGGCGCGGCATCTACACGCCGCAGCCGGGCTGGCTGGCATTCTTCATCAAGCTGGCCGTCGCGGTCGGCGTGATGGGGCTTCTCGCCTGGTTCGGCCAGGCGCAGTTCGACTGGGCGGCGATGAAGGCGACGCCCGGCTTGCGCATCGGCGCCCTGCTCGGCATCATCGCCGCCTGCGCCTTGGCCTACTTCGCCGTGCTGGCAGTGCTGGGCTTCAGGCCGCGCGACTTCCGGCGCCGCGCGAATTGAGCTGCACCGCGATCAAGACTTGTACTTGACGTTGCAGCCGTAAGGACGGGTCGTGGCCTGGGCCACGTTCTGGCCCTTCACGACCGCTTCCATCGCGGTCTTGAACAGCGGGCTGGCCTTCTCGATGTCTTCCAGACTGGCCGAGGCGATGCTGTCGATGCCGCCCGCGTAGCGCAGCACGCCCTTGGCATCGATCACGTACATATGCGGCGTGGTGCGCGCGTCATAGGCCTTGCCGACCGTGCCTTGCGGGTCGAGCAGCACCGCGCTTGGCGCCGCGTTGCGGCTGGCCGTCAGCTCGTCGGCCTTCTTGCCATCCACGAAGCCCTGTTCGCCCGGCGCCGACGAGATCACGCTCAGCCAGACCACGCCCGCATCCTGCGCCTGTTTCTGCAGGTTCGGCATATTCGCCTGGTAGTGCTTCTTCACGTAAGGGCAATCGTGGTTGGTCCATTCCAGCACCACGACCTTGCCCTTGTAGTCTGCCAGGCTGTGCTGCTTACCCTTGCTGTCGGCCGCCGTGAAGGCGGGCGCCGGCTGGCCGACGACTGGCGCGGCAAAGGCCGGCGCCGCAGTCGCGCCCAACAGCAGGGCCGCCATCGATACCGTAGTGCGCAAGATTGTGCGACGAGAGGAAGCTTGCATGACATCTCCTTTGTGAATGAATGATTACTGCCCGAACGACTCGGTGACGATGGCCTGGGTCAGCACCGGCGGCAGGACCACCGGCGCCGATCCGGCCGGATAGAAGACATAAAACGGAAGGCCGTCGCGCTGGAACGACTGCAGAAATGCCGTGATGGCGGGATCGCGGTTGGTCCAGTCGCCCTTCATGTAGACCACGCCCCGCTCCTGCATGGCCTGCTGGACGGCGGCCGTCGACAAGGTCGTGCGCTCGTTGACCAGGCAGGTGATGCACCAGGCGGCCGTCATGTTGACGAACACCGGCTTGCCTTCGGCGCGCAGAAAGGCCAGGCGCTCGGCGCTGTAGGGTTCGGCCTGCGTGGATTGCGCAGGGGCTGCGGCGGCCTGCGGCTCGGCGCCATGCAGCATGCCCATCAAGCCGGCAATCCCGGCCACGCAGGCCACTGCCGCGCCGCGCGGCCACCAGCGCTTCCTGGTCCCATGCTGGCCCAGGCCGACCAGCCAGGCCACCAGGCCCACCAGCACCAGCCCGGCAAGCGCCATCCGCAAGCCGGCCTCGCCCGCCTGCTGGGCCAGCACCCACAGCAGCCAGGCGGCCGTCGCATACATCGGGAAGGCCATCGCCTGGCGCAGGGTCACCATCCACGCGCCGGGCCGCGGCAGTTTTCGGGCGACCGCCGGGAACATGCCAAGTAGCAGGAATGGCAGGGCCAGGCCGAGGCCCATCATCGCGAACACCGCCAGGCTGACGTGAGCCGGCGCCGCCAGCGCCGAGCCGACCGCCGCGCCCATGAACGGCGCGGTGCAGGGCGTGGCCACCACCACCGCCAGCAGGCCGGTGAAGAAGCTCCCCGCGTGGCCCTTGCGCTCGGTGAGGCCCTGGCCGGTCCCAGCCAAATTCGCGGCGAGCGCGCCGCCGATCTCGTACACGCCGGACAGGTTCAGGCCGATCGCCAGCATCAGCCAGGACATCGCCGCCACGAACAGCGGCGACTGGAACTGGAAGCCCCAGCCGACCGCGCTGCCCCCCAGGCGCACGGCCAGCAGGGCCAGGGCCAGCGCCATGAAGGCGGCCAGCACGCCGAGGGTGTAGAACAGGCCGGACAGGCGGACCTCGCGCCGGTCGCCGCCCGACATCCCGGCCACCGCCGTGGCCTTGATCGCCAGCACCGGGAATACGCAGGGCATCAGGTTCAGGATCAGGCCACCCAGGAAGGCGAACAAGGCCATCTGCCACAAGGGCAGCGTGGCCGGCGCATCAGCGGCGGCGGTGGCGGTGGTGGCGGTGGCGACGGCAGCGGGGGTGAGTTCGAGCGCGAACCAGCGTTTCTGTCCGCCGCCGTCCGTGATCGCCAGCAGGCCGGCGGACGGCCCGGGCGCGTAGCCCTGGCCCTTGGTCGTCGCCAGGGTGAGCCTGCCCTCTTCCACTGTCAGGGCCTGGTCGGCCACGTGGTCGACGACGCCCCAGCTGTCGGGGAAATACAAGGCCGACTGCACCGAGGACGGCGCGATGCCTTCGCCTTCGACCGCCAGTTGCACGGTCGATTCGCTCGCGCTCACCGAGGCGCGCCAGGGAGATGGCTGCGGCTGGCGCGCGTCGGCGATCTTGAAGGCGGCCAGGATCTTGGCGTCGGCCGGCCGCGCATCCGCCTCGACCGGCAAGGCCAGGCGGAACTTGCCCTCCTCGGGAATGCACTCCTTTTCGCACACGACCCAGTCGGCATCAGCCTCCAGCACGAGGTGCGAGCCGGGCCGCGCATCCTGCGGCACCGTCAGGGCCATCGGGAACACGATCTCGTTCTCGTAGCCATAGCTGGCGACCGGGCCGACGATGAAGCGGTCCGGCCCCGGCCAGGCGATTTCGCCGACCGTGGCTGCGCCCTGCGCCTTGAAGGCGATGCTGGGCGGCGAACCGGCGTCGCCGGGATTCTTCCAGTAAGTATGCCAGTGCGGCGCCAGGCGCTGGCGCAGGCCGATGCGCAATTGCTGCCCCGGACTCACGGCGGCGTATTCGCTTACCAGCGACACCGTGGCGCGCGGGCTTTGCTGCACATTGCTCTCGGCCGCCATGGCGAGCATCGGCGTCAACACGACGAGCAGCAGCGCGACGGTCAAGCCGCGCCAGGACGTTCCGGCAGTGTGTAAATACGGAGGCATGCGATTGTCGGTCGTGTCGGGCAGTCGTGCAAAAGTATCACGTCGCCTCACTCCCGATCAACCGCTTCGCTTTCCTCCCCGGCCGGCTCCGGCGGCGCGGGCTCCTCCACGGCCGGAGCGGAAGGCGGAGCCGGCTGTTCGACGGGCGGAGCCGGCTGTTCGACGGGCGGCGCCGGCTGTTCGACGGGCGGCGCCGGCTGCGCACCCGGACCGCCCGACTGCGTGCTCGTGACGGCAGGCGCCAGGCTGCGTTCGCCCGCGCTGAAGCGCCACTCCGAGATCGTCGCCTTGTTGTCCAGTCCCTTGAAGCGGCTGTCGAAGTTCGCGACCTTCAGCGGCCTGGCGGTCGACAGGCTGTGGATGGCGACCACGCCGGTCTCGCCGCCGCCCAGGTAGACGATGCCCCACTCGGCCTTGCCGGTCAGCGGATCGACGTAGACCTTGCGCAGGTGGCGCCGCACGGCGGGCGAGCGCGGGTCCTTCAGCAGCTCCGCCAGCGACGGTGGATAGGGCGAGGCGCCGCGCGGCGTGGCGGCGGCATAGCTGTCCAGCGCTGCGCTGAAGGCGGCGCCGATGTCCAGCAGCTCTTCCTCGGCCGCGGCGCGCTGCAGGAGCGAGCCGATCTTGAGCGTGGCCGCCCCCACCAGGCCGATGATGGCCACAAAAATGATCAGGCCGAAATAGGTGAAGCCGGCCTGGCCGCGCGCTTTCACTACCACTCCAGGTAGGGACGCCCGCGCCGGTCGTTGCCGGGCGCGCCGCTGCGCAGGTTGGAAAAGCCCCCCTGCTCGCCTTCCCGCGGCGCCTCCAGCACCCAGGTCTCGCGGCTTTCGGTGACCGGGTCGAGCGGGATCTCGCGCAGGTATTTTTCTTCCACCAGCTGTTCGAGCGACTCCGGATAGCGCCCGGTGTCGGAGCGGTACTGGTCGACCACGGCGCGCGTGTTGCGCAGGTTGTCGGCCAGGATGGTCTCTTTCGCGCCGTCGATGCTGGGGAAGAAGCGCGGCACGGCCAGCGTCAGCAGCAGGGCCACGATGCCCAGCACCACCAGCAGTTCGATCAGCGTGAAGCCGCGCGCGGTTTTCATCGGGTTCACCATTTGTTGTAGGGGATGCCGTTCAGGCCAGTCCGTGGCGACAGCGAATAGACGTCGTACACGTCGTCGCCCTCCTTCGGCTCGTCGGCCTCGCTGGCGTAGCTGCGCTTGCCCCAGGTGGCGGCGTCCGACAGTTCGGGATCGGGATTGAAGGGGTCGCGCGGCAGGCGCCGCAAGAAGTAGATCTTGGCCTGCTTCGGGCTGCGCAGGTCGGGCACGCCTTCTACCAGTAGTTCCAGGCGTTCCGGGTAGCCGTTGGCGTCCGCTGCTTTACTGATGCGGCCTTCGTCGCCCGCCTTCTTGAAAGCGTCCAGGCCGGCGCGGATCTCGCGCAGTGCGCGCCGCAGCTCCTGCTCGTCGCGGCGCTGCACCGTGACCTCGGCTACCGGCAACACCAGGGTCCCCAGCAGCGCGAGGATGGCCAGCGTGACCAGCAGCTCGATCAGCGTAAAGCCGCGCCGCGCCAGGATGTTCATCGCTGCGGGATCGGCGGGTTGACGCCCGGCGGATAGGCGGCCGGGACGACTTCGGGTTCAGGCGCCGGCGCCGGTTCCGGCTGCGGCACGGGAGCGCCGGGCGGCGCCGATGGCGGCGAGCCCAGTTGCGGCGTGGCCGGCAGCGCCGACGGCGGCACCGAGAAGCTCGGCGTCGCATCCGGCGGTGGCGCGACCGGGGTCGTCTCGACCGGCGCCGCCGCGGTTGGCGTGGGCAGCGCGCGCGCCGTCCCGACCTGCACCCGCACCACATTGTCCGGACGGCGGCGGAAGCTGGCCTCGGTGCCGGCGCCGAATTCCGACGCCGACGCCGGCGGGCGCTGGATGGCGCGCACGATGCGCGGCGTGATCGACAGCACGATCTCGGTGCGATCGCGCTGGTCGCGCTGGCTGCCGAACAGGCGGCCGACGACCGGCAGGTCGCCGATGCCCGGCACCTTGCTGCCGCTGCTGCGGTCCTCGTTGCTGATCAGGCCCGCCAGCACCTGGTTCTCGCCATCCTTCAGTTGCAGCAGGGTGTTGGCCGAACGGGTGCCGATGCGGTAGGCCACGGTGCCGTTGCTGGTGCGTACCGACTCGCCCAGGGTGCTGACCTCGAGCCCGATCTTGATCGCCACCTCGTTGTTCAGGTAGATGGTCGGCTCCACGTTCAGGGTCAGGCCGACGTCGATGTAGTTGATGTTCTCGGAGGCGAAGCCGCCGATGCCCGACGACACCGTGGCCGAGATGTTCGGGATCTTGTCGCCGATGACGACTTTGGCCTTCTCCTTGTTGCGCACGCGAATGCGCGGATTGGCCAGGGTGTTGGTGTCGCCATCGGTCTTGTTGGCGTTGACCGTGGCGCTGATGTCGCTGACCGCGATATTGCTGCTGTTGAAGGTGCGCAGGCTGTCGATCGTCAGCGGGATGCCGTCCAGCGTCTGCAGCGGCGTGAACGAAAGCCCGGCCGGCCAGGCGATGCCGAGGTCCATCACGCTGCTGCGCCGGATCTCGAGCACCTCGACGTCGAGCATGACCTCGGGCTCGGGCACGTCCTGCAGGGCCACCAGCTGGGTCGCGATGCGGATCGCTTCCGGATTGTCGCGCAGGATCACCAGGTTCAGCTTCTCGTCCACCACCACGTCGCGCGCCTTGAGGATGGTCTTGAACGTGTTGGCGATGCTCTTGGCTTCGGCGTTGGACAGGAAGAAGGTCTTGACCGTCATCTCCTGGTATTCGCGCAACTTGGCCGCCACGTTCGGGTAGATCAGGACCGTGTTGCCGTCCATGACCTGGCGCTCGAGCTGGTTGGTCATCAACAGGTAGTACACCGCCGCCTCGACCGTGCTGTTCTTGAGGAAGATCGAGGTGCGGGTGTCGGCCTTGACGTCCTTGTCGAAGATGAAGTTCAGGCCCGAATGGCGCGCGATCACCTCGAACACCTGCTTGAGCGGCGCGTCGCGGAATTCCAGGCTGATCGGTTTGCGGTAGCTGGCCGCCAGCGCCGCCTGCCCTTTCGGCGCGGCCGCCGCCTTCTCGTCGACTTCCTGCATCAGCTGGCGCGCCGCCTCGTGCGTGGGGCGCTCGGTGAGGACCGCCGCCAGTAGTTGCCGCGCGGTGTCCGGCTCGTCCTTGTCGAGGGCGGCGCGCGCCTCGCCGATGGCGGTCGCGTGGCGGCGCTCGGCCTCGACCTGGCGCAGGCCGGCGCGGGCGCGGTCGTTGGCGGGATCGATTGCCAGCACGCGGCGGAAGTCCTGGGTCGCCAGGTCAGCATGGCCGGAGGCCAGCGCGCGCTCGGCCTGGTCCACCAGGCGCGCGGTGGCGTTGTCGCGCGCGCGCAGGAAGGCCGCCCGGTAAACCGGATTGTCCGGCTCGGACGCCAGCGCTTCCTGGTACTTGGCCAGGCCGGCGCCCACCTGGTCCCGGGCCACCAGCGCATTGCCTTCCTGGTAGGCGCGCTGGGCCGCGCACCCTGCCAGCAGCAGTGGAAGCAGCAGCATGGCAAGGCCTTGAATCCGGGTTCGCACCATCAGTCGAATACTCCAATATTGAGCTGCTGTCGTTGTTCCAGCGGCAGGTAGGTCAGGGTCAGCACCGGTGGGCGGATCGCGTCCACGCGGTAGATGCCGTCGATGGTGTCGCCATCGTTCACGAGATAGGTGCGTTCGCCGCGCGCCAGGTAGATCTGCCACACGCCGTCCTGCAGCGACTTGCCGATATAGGTGAACGGCAGCGGCGGCGCGCTCGGCGGCGGTGGCGGCGGCGGCGGCTCGTTCGATGGCGGCGGCGGCGGCGGCGTCCAGTCATGGCGCGCGAACAGGCTATTTTCTCCTTCCCCGAAACGGTCGCCGCTGGCGCCGATCAAGGTCTCGCGCGGGATCAGGCGCGCGATGGCGACGTCGTCGCCGGATTTCCTGACGGATGGCGCGACGCTGCGCGCCGGCTCGGTGGCCGTCGTGGCCGTCGTGGCTGTCGCGCGTTCGACCGGCTCGGCCAGTTCCGTCTCTGGCGCCTTGTCGCCAAAGACGACCAGGCCGGCGGCCAGCACCAGCGCCACGCCCAGGGCAATGTGGCGCGGCTTCATGACTTGCTTCCTTCCGTGAGATAGAAGGTCAGGCGCAGGCGCGCCTCGACCCCGGCCTCGCCCACGCTGTCGCGGCGGAAGGCCACGTCGTCCAGCGAGGCGTGCGGTATCGCGCGCAGCACGTCCATCGCGAATTCCCAGATCGCGCCATAGCTGCCCTTCACCGGCAGGTTGATCTGGTAGGCGACCAGCCTGGCGTTGCGATCGTTGGTGGCCCGATACTCTCCCTGGCGCAGCGTCAGGCCGTGGCGCTCGGCCAGCGCGAACACCTCCTTCAACTGGCGCTCCACGCCGCGGCGCTCGCCCAGGGTCGCATAGAAGTGCTGCAGGTTCTGGTCGCTGCTGGGCGGCTGCGCCGCCGGCGCGGGCTGCGGCGGGAGCGGCGTGCGCGCCGCCAGGCGCGCCGCCTCGTATTCCTCGTTCAATTGCGCGCGCGCCGGCACCAGCGCCACCTGGGCCGCGGCGCCGGCCAGCAGCAGCGCCAGCACCAGGGCCACCAGCGGGTCGATGCGCGCCAGCAGCAGGCGCGCGCGCAGCAGCGATGCGCCCGTCTTCATGCGGCCTCCCACTGTACGCTCACCTGGAACCGCAGCGGGCGGTTCGGATCCTGTTCCATCACCTCGTGGCGCAGCAGCACCACGCTGCTGAACCATTCCTCGGCCTGCAGGCGCGTGATATAGGCCAGCATCTCGTCGCTCGAGCGCGCCTCGGCGCTGATGCGTACCGTGCGCCGCTTGGCGTCCGGTTCCAGCGCCAGCAGCGCGATCGTGTTCGGCGTGGCTTCGCCCAGCGCCGCGGCCAGGTCGCGCCACGGCAGGTTCAGTTGCAGGATGGCGGCATTGACGGCGCCGGCCTGGGTCGGCGACACCGCGATCCTCGCGACCGGCGGCGCGGCCACGGGCGCCGGCGCGCTGCGCCTGGCCAGCGCGGCCTGCAAGTCGCGCACTTCTTCCTGCTGCTCGACGTAGCGCTGCGTCATGAACAGCGCCGGGATGCACAGCGCCAGCACGCCCGGCACGGCATAGATCAGGGTCGGTGGCGCGCGGAACAGCGTGCGGCGCAGGCCGGGCGGCGCGAAATCGATGCGGGTGCGCCTCATGCTGCTACTCCCGTGCGCGCCAGCCGCGCCAGTTCCGACCACTCATCAAGCTGCTCGAGCAGGCTGCAGGCGAATTTCAGCCGCCCCGGGCTGCTGGCCCAGGCGCTTGGCGCGGCGCCGCTCAACTGCAGGAGCTCGGGCCGGGCGATCCCGACCCGCAGCGCTTCGCGCGCAATATGGGATTCGAGCCAGTCGCGGTCGGCCCCCGCGGGGATCGGGGCGCTCCTCACCGCCGCCAGCTTGCGGCCCTCATAGGCCGCCAGCGACAGCACGCCCCCATGGACCAGGCCGAACCAGGCCCCGCTTCGCCGCTCGCGGCGCCAGGCGTTCATGGCGGCGACGAATTGCGGGCTGATCTCGACCAGGTGGAAGCCATGTTCCCCGGCGGCCGCCGCCAGCGCGTCGAGCAAGGCCACTGGCGCAGCCGCGGCCAGGAAGGGATCGACGGCATCCCAGTCCGCGCTGATCTTCCAGTCCGCGCCGGACGCCCCGAACAGGTGCTGGAAACGCAGCGCGGCGGCCGCCTCGAGGTCGCCCATGCGGGTCGCGCCCGGCGGCGGCGGCACCTGCCACAGGCGCACCAGCTCGTCGGCCAGCACCACGCTCACCGGCCAGCCCTTGACCGGCAGGTCGGACAGCAGCATGCGCAGCCCGGGCGCCAGCGCGTCGGGGGCGAACAGGTCGAGCGGCTGCTCCGACAAGGCCAGCGGCGCGCCGCCGAACAGGCGGCTGGTCTTGACCAGGGCCAGGCCGTTGGCGGCCACGCCCAGGCGCAGGGCCTGGCCCAAGCGCGGCAGCGGCGGCGAAAAATTCAGTCTACGCATGCAGTGTCACCCGCTTGATCTCGTCGATCGTGGTGGCGCCGCGCCGCACCAGGTCGAGCGCCGCCAGGCGCAGGCTGCGGGTGCCGTTGGCGTGGGCCGCGGCCTTGATGCGGCGGATCGGCTGCTTGTCGACGATCAGTTCGCGGATCTCGTCGTTCAGGGTCAGAATCTCGGCGATCGAGCGGCGGCCCTTGTAGCCGGTGCCGCGGCAGTCGCCGCAACCCTTGCCGCGCATGAAGACGTAGTCCGCCGTTTCTTCGCGCGTCAGGCGCACCGAGGCCAGTTCATGCGCGTCCGGTTCGTAGCGCTCGGCGCAGCGCGGGCAGCACATGCGGATCAGGCGCTGGGCCCAGATGCCGTTCAGGGCCGAGACGAAGGCATACGGATCGATGCCCATGTGGGTGAAGCGGCCGAACACGTCGAACACATTGTTGGCGTGGACGGTCGTGAGCACGAGGTGGCCGGTCAGGGCCGACTGCACCGCGATCTCGGCGGTCTCGCGGTCGCGGATCTCGCCCACCATGATTTTATCAGGGTCGTGGCGCAGGATCGAACGCAGGCCCTTGGCGAAGGTCAGGCCCTTCTTTTCGTTCACCGGAATCTGCAGGATTCCCGGCAGCTGGTACTCCACCGGGTCCTCGATGGTAATGATCTTTTCGCGGCCGTTATGGATCTCGGTCAGCGCCGCATACAGGGTCGTGGTCTTGCCCGAGCCGGTGGGGCCGGTCACCAGCAGCATCCCATAGGCCTCCTGGGCCAGGTGGCGCAGGGTGACCAGCGAAGGCGCATCGAAGCCCAGCGCCTCCAGCGTGAGCGCGCCATAGGCCTCGATCATGGCGCGCTTGTCGAGGATACGGATCACCGCGTCCTCGCCGTGGATGCTGGGCATGATCGAGACCCGCAGGTCGATGTCGCGCCCGCCCGCCTCGACCCGGAAGCTGCCGTCCTGCGGCACGCGGCGCTCGGCGATGTCGAGTTCGGCCAGCACCTTCAGGCGCGAGATGATGTGCTCGGCCAGCTCGATGCCGCCCACGGTGGCGGCGTGATCGAGCACGCCGTCGACCCGGTATTTGACGGCCAGCCCGCCGGCGGTGCTCTCCAGGTGGATGTCCGAGGCGCCGGCCTTGAGCGCATCGTACAGCGTCGAGTTGACCAGCTTGACGGCCGGGCTGCCTGCTTCCGATACCGAGGCGAACGACAGCACGGTGCCGGACTTGCCGTCGCGCCGCGCGTCCTGGGCGCCGCCCACCAGCGAGTCGACGGCGCGCGCCGACTCTTCCTGCTTCGACAGATAGGCCTGGATGTCCGATTGCAGCGCCAGGCACAATTCCAGTGGTTGCCTGGCGCTGGCGCGCGCCTGGGCCCCGAGCCAGGTCTGCAGGTCGAGGTCGAAGGGATCGGCCAGCACCCCGGTCAGGCGGCCGTCGGGGTGGCGCAGCAGCGCGCAGTGGCGCGACAGGGCCTGGGCCAGCGGCAGCAGGTCGAAGGCCGGGGACAGCGCCAGCATGGCGCCGGTCTCCATCACCGGCAGGCCGAAGGGCGCCGCCAGCTCGCGCACCAGTTCGCGCGGATCGCGCCCGCTCAGGGCTTCCAGTTCGGCCACCAGGCCGCGCCGCGAGACGGCGGCGGCCGCCCGCGCGCGCGCCAGCAGCGCCGTGTCGAAGGGTTCCGCGCTCACGACATGTCTCCCGCCAGGTCGAAGATCGGCATGTACAGCAGCACCACGATGGCGCCCACCACCAGGCCGATGGCGGCCATCAGCAGCGGCTCGAAGGTGCGCGTGAAGCGGTCGATCCAGCGCCCGATCTCGCCGTCGTAGAAGGCGGCCGACTGGGTCAGCATCGGCCCCATCTCGCCGGTGCGCTCGCCCACGCGCAGCATGCGCAGCGAGATCGGCGTGGTCAAGCCGTGCGCCTCGAAGGCGTTCGACAGCGGCTGGCCGGCCTCGATCGCGGCGCGCGCCGCGGCCAGGTTGCGGGCCAGGTGGCTCGACACCATCGGCTGCACGGTCTCGATCGCGCCGACGATGGTGATGCCGCCCTCGGTCAGCATGCCCAGCGTCAGGTACAGGCGCGACAGCTCATACACGCGGACCCGCTCGCCGATGCCCGGCAGGCGGGCCAGCAGGCGCGCCATGCCGCCGCTGCGCAGCAAATGGCGCACGCCGGCGACCAGGCCCGCCACCAGCAGCGCCGCGGCGACCAGGATCGCCGTGCCGTGGCCGGCCGCGAACTGGCCCCAGTCCAGCAGCAGCTGCGACATCCACGGCAGGTCGCGGCCGGCGCCGTGGTACACCTCGGCGAACTTCGGCACCACGTAGCCGATCAGGAAGGCGCTGACGCCGCCGCCGACCATCAACAGGATCACCGGATAGATCGAGGCGCTGACGATCTTCGAGCGCACGGTGTCGATGCGCTGCTGGTAGTCGATGTAGCGCGCCAGCGCGCGTGGCAGGTCGCTGGTGCCTTCGGCGGCGCGCACGATGCCGACGTACAGAGGCGGGAACAAGGCCGGCTGCGCCGCCAGCACGCTGGAAAAGCGCTTGCCTTCGCGCAGGCCGCCCAGCAGCCGTTCCAGCACGCCGCGCGTGGACGGCGAGCCTTCCTTCTCGAGCAGGGCCTCGAGGCTTTCGACGATGCCGAGGCCCGCATTGAGCAGCGCCAGCAGCTCCTGGCTGAACAGCACGAGGGAGAGCTTGCCGCCTTTGGGACGCGCCAGCGCCGCCCCGCGCGCCGGTTCGACGGCGCTGACGAACAGGCCGCGCGCCTCGACCTGGCGGCGCGCGTCCTGGGCGTCGAGCGCATCGACGACGACGTTCGAGATCGACATATCGGGCGCAAGGGTGCGAACGGCGAACTGCATGGGATGCCCGGCCAGGTTGGGGTGAAGCGAAATGGATACGTTCAGTTCGAGGTGCTCGGGTCGACGTGCTCAGTTGGAACTGATATCGGCGTTGTCGCCAGTCCCGCCCGGCTGCCCATCCTTGCCAAGGGACAGCACCTCATAGTCGCCACGGGCGCCGGGCGCCCGGTACTGGTATGGATTGCCCCATGGATCGGGCGGAATCGCCTTCTTCAGGTAGGGGCCGTTCCACTTGGCGCCGGCGCTCGGCGGCGCCGTCATCAGGGCGGCCAGGCCCTCTTCGGTGGTCGGATAGCGCCCGACATCGAGCCGGTAGGTATCGAGCGTCTTGTCGAAGGCGTCGATTTGGGCGCGGGCGGCGGTGACTTCGGATTTGCCCAGCTGCGAGAAGTACTTGGGTCCGACATAGGCGGCAAGCAGGCCGATGATGACGATCACCACCAGCAGCTCCAGCAGCGTGAAGCCCGCGCCACGCCCGCGACGGACGACGGCGCCCTGTTTCATAGCAAAAACCATCAAGCGACTCCTAGATTGCTTCTTTGAAATCCTGCCCGTGAAAGGTAACACGCTGCTGAGCGCTGCGACAACTGTTCTTTTCAAAAAAGCACCACCCTTTCGCACGCCTATCGCAATTGAACGACTATGACAATATTTCTGAAATGCAATGATGCATATTTCAAACAGATGAAAAAAGGTGGGAAACAATGATTGGTCATAGAGAAAACCAAATTTAATTAGCGCAAGTTGCGAAAAGTCAAAATATTGCTTGTTAAACTTTTTTACACTTTTATTACTTCCATTGATATATTTCTTAGCAACCTGAACCTCAGGTGCGAAACGCTGTGCCCCGCCGTACCCTGGCGAGAGAACTCCCAACCACAAAGGCAAATCATGACTCGGAAATCGCAGATGGCATTACCCTCCCTGACCAGTCCCCTGGCCAAGCTTGCAGCTGCCGCGCTCGGCGCGGCGGCGATTGCCGCACCCGTCCAGGCTGCAAACATCACGTTCGACAGTGGCGCGGGCATGCTGTTCGGCAGTGGCGATACCTGGCAGGAAAGCGGCTACAACATGCGCACGGAGGCGTATGACCCGGCCGATGTCGGGAGCCTGGTCGGCATGATCGCCGACTCCAGCGATCCGGGTTTCTGCGTCGCGATGGCCTGCCCGGTCAATGGCGACGGCGGCTATTACGGCGCCCTCAACGACAGCATCGTCTGGCTTTCGTCCGCGAGCGCCGGCGCTTCCTTCATGATGAAGTCGCTCGACGCAAGCTTCATCGGCCTGGACGCTGCGCTGGGCGGCTATCCGGCGATCTCGGGCATCCTGCGCATGCAGGGTTTCCTGGCCGACGGCACCTATCTGCTGCAAGACCTGCTGCTCGACGGCCCCGGATCGAGCGGCTTCGAATTCGGCCGCTACACCCCATTCGAGACCTTCGCCAACACCGCTTTCGTGAGCGTGGCGATGTTCGGCTTTACCTGCAATGCCGCCGGTAATTGCTCGGCATTCAATTCGAACCGCGGCCAGTTCGCGATCGACAACCTGGTGCTCGAAGACGCCCTGGCCGAGGTGCCTGAGCCGGCCACGCTCGCGCTGTTCGGCCTCGGCTTTGCCGGCCTCGCCGCCCGCGCCCGCCGCCGCCAGGCCTGACCGCACCGCCCGACCCAGCCGAATCTCGCAGAACCCAAGGACACGCATCCATGAAACTCCGCCCAATTTCCGCAGCCATCCTGTTCGCACTGTCCGGCCTGTCGCTGGCAGTCCAGGCCGACGACGTACGCCGCCCCTATGTCGTCCAATTGACCGACAAACCGATCGCCTCCTATGACGGCGGCGTCAATGGCCTTGCCGCCACCCAGCCACGCCCCGGCCAGCGCCTCGACCTGGACAGCGCCAGCGTCCAGCTCTACAGCGGCTACCTGGCGCAGAAGAAAGCCGCCGTGCGCGCCGCCATCGGCGGCGCCCCCGTCGTGCACGACTACAAGGTGGTGCTCAACGGCTTCTCGGCCATGCTGACCGATGCCGAAGTGCGCGCCCTGGTCGCCCGCGGCGACGTGCTGGCCGTCACGCCCGACGTGCCGCGCGAACTGACCACTGTCTCGACCCGCGACTTCCTCAAGCTGACCGGCCCGAACGGCGCCTGGTCCAAGCTCGGCGGCGTGACCGAGGCTGGCGAGGACGTCATCATCGGTATCGTCGACGGCGGCATCTGGCCCGAACACACGTCCTACGCCGACCGCGTGGACGCCAACGGCAAGCCGACCCACGACAACAGCGGCAGCCTGGCCTACTCGGCGCCGCCGGCGCGCTGGCAGGGCGACTGCCAGACCGGCGAAGGCTTCACCACCGCCCACTGCAACAACAAGCTGATCGGCGCGCAATACTTCGACAGCGTCTACCTGAGCACCGGGCGCACCACCCACTGGAGCGAGTTCCGCTCCTCGCCGCGCGACTCGCTCGGCGGCGACGTTGGCGAGGGTAGCCACGGCACCCACACCTCGACCACCGCCGGCGGCAACTACGGCGTGGACGTGACCATGGCCGGCGTCGACATCGGCGAGATGTCGGGCGTGGCCCCGCGCGCGCGCATCGCTTCATACAAGGTCTGCTGGACCTACGTCGACCCGAGCGTGACGATCGGCCGCCGCAACAGCTGCTTCGTCGGCGACAGCGTGGCCGCGATCGAAAAGGCAGTCGCCGACGGCGTCCACGTGATTAACTTCTCGATCAGCGGCGGCACCAGCCTCACCGACCCGGTCGAGCAAGCGTTCTTCGGCGCCGCCAATGCCGGCGTCGTGGCCGTGGCCTCGGCCGGCAACGACGGCCCGGGCAACCAGGTGGCCCACATCAGCCCGTGGCACACCACCGTCGGCGCCTCGACCCATAACCGCGAATTCCAGGCGACCGTCACCCTGGGCAATGGTCAGAAATACACCGGCGCATCGATGAACACCCAACCGCTGCCGTCCGAGGAGCTGGTCGACGCTTCGGCGGTTGGCCTGCCGGGCGCCAACGCCGCCCGTCTGGCCTTCTGCTACAGCGCCTCCTTCAACGGCGGCCAGGCCGTGCTCGACCCGGCCAAGGTGGCCGGCAAGGTCGTGATCTGCAACCGTGGCGAGAACGACCGCGTCGACAAGAGCCGCGCGGTGCGCGAGGCCGGGGGCGTCGGCATGATCCAGGTCGACAACGGCGCCGGCCTGGTGGCCGACATGCACTCGGTGCCGTCGGTGCACGTGACCCAGGCCGACGGCCAGGCGATCCGCAGCTATGCGGCCGCGAGTGCGGCCAACGCCACCGCCGCGATCAGCAAGTTCGTGGTCGGCACCTCGAAGCTGAACGCCCCGATCATGGCCAGCTTCTCGTCGCGCGGCCCGAACCGTGCCGACGCCAACGTGCTCAAGCCCGACGTCACCGCGCCGGGCGTGGACATCATCGCCGGCGGCACGCCGGGCCTGACCCAAGAGCAGCATGACGACATCGTCAACGGCACCCTGGTGCCGCCGGTCGAGTTCGTATCGCTGCAGGGCACCTCGATGTCGGCCCCGCACGTGGCCGGCATCTCCGCCCTGCTGCGCCAGAAATACCCGAGCTGGACGCCGGCGATGATCAAGTCGGCGCTGATGACCACCGCGACCGACACCTTCCCGGATACCCAGCAGGGCGATCTGCGCGGCATCCTGCCGTTCGCGCAGGGCGCCGGCCATGTCAACCCGACCGCGGCCCTCGATCCGGGCCTGGTCTATGACATCGGCGAAGCCGACTACCGCAAATACCTGTGCGGCGCCGGGGTGGCGAGCCAGTGCGCGGGTGGCCAGATCCCCGGCTACGAGCTGAACCTGCCGTCGATCGCCGTCGGCAACGTGCTCGGCTCGTTGAAGATCACCCGCACCGTGACCAATGTCAGCGCCAGCACCTCGAGCTTCAGCTCGCAGATCTCGGTGCCGGGCTATAGCGCCGTGGTGTCGCCTGCCACGCTGGCGATCGAGCCTGGCCAGACCAAGTCGTTCACGGTGACCCTGACCCGTACCAATGCGCCCGAGAACGCCTGGCAATATGGCACGCTGACCTGGACCGGCGGCGGCCACACCGTGCGCAGCCCGATCGTGGCCCGTTCCGGCAAGCTGATCATCGCCCCGGCGTTCATCTCGAGCGACCGCGCCAGCGGCAGCAAGGCCATGAGCATCAGCACCGGCTTCGCCGGCAAGATGGGATCGACCGTCGGCGGCCTGAAGGAAATCGTGCGCACCGCCAACACGATCGCCCCGGCGCCGGATGGCAGCCTCGACACGCTGGCCCTGATGGCCGACGCCTGCCACCGCGGCCTGTACGGCACCCGCGTGCTGCCGGTGACCTTCACCGCCGACACCATGGCGGCGCAGTTCGAGCTGTTCGACCGCGATACCAGCGGCAATGGCGGCGACGACCTCGACCTCGTGATGGTGAACGCGGCCGGCCAGCTGGTCGCCTACTCGGCTACCTACGGCTCGGACGAGACGATCGCGCTGGCGGCGCCGCCGGCAGGCAATTACAAGGTCTGCACGCTGGGCTACAGCACCGCGTCCGGCGGCGCCACCTCGTATGGCCTGCATGCGGTGGTCGTCAACACCAGCGACAAGGGCGGCAACCTGCGCGCCATGGTGCCGGCCACCGTGTATGCCGGCGGCAAGGCGACGGTCGCGGTAAGCTGGTCCGGCCTGCCGACCGGCAAGCGCTTCCTGGGCGCCGTGCGCCTGCTGGACGCCAGCGGCACGGTCGGCTCGACCACCGTGCTGCAGGTCGAGACCAACCAGCCGGTGCCGAAAGCCGAGCGTCCGCAGCGCGTCAAGGAAAGGGACGTCGGCGTGTAAGCGGTGAGTGGCAAGCAGTAAATAGACAAAGCGCGCCTCGGCGCGCTTTGTCGTTTTGAATGGAAATGAAGCGAATCAGGCTGCGGGCGAACCGAGCTGGCAAACGCCGGCGACGCAGACGGCGCCCGGATCGGGGCGGTGGATGCAGATCGACATTTCGCCGGTACGCTGGATCTCGGCCTGGCGTTCGGTCTTCGAGCGCTCGGCCAGGGCCAGCAAGGCTTTTTCGTCGGTCTGCGCGGTCGAGTACGGCAGGTATTCCTGCGGGCCGCCGCAGGCCAGCGCGCCGACCGGAAGCGAACGGCACTGCGCATTGTCGCTGCAGGCGGGCGTGCCGATCAGGCGCTTGATCTCGGAGACGGTGGCGCCGGGCTGGAGCGCAACGACCGGCGGTGCGCCCTCTTTCACGGGCGGCGAGGCGGGATCGTGGGCCTGGGTGGTGCAGGCGGCGGTCACGCCGAAGAGGAGGGTGAGGAGGAGTTTTTTCATGCCGCCATCTTCGCGCGCACGATATGACTGGTCAAGCGGATCGCATTGACTCACTGTTACCAAATGTGTCGACCCGGCTGTTGCGTGGAGCTTACGGAACAGTCCAAGGCCTACACTGTTACTTCAGACCATCTTTAATTTCTATAAGGATATATTTCTCATTTGCAGGCAAGAAGCCTGAACGTCGCGCATCCTGTTTTCATCGAATGCAGAATTGGACGTTCGCAAATGTAAAAAATTGAGCGTAGGAAAAATTACTCACTACAATGGCTCGTTACAGACGAGCTTGTCCGAGATCACATGACCTTCCTGCGCATCCTTACCGCCCTCTCCCTCACGCCCTTCCTGGCTGCCTGCGGCGGCCAATACGACGTCGACACGACCGTCGAGACGGCGTCCGCCACCGTGATCGCCAATGCGCAGGCCCCGGCCGCAGTACCGGAGACGGCGCCAGGCGCCGATCGGGCGATTGCGGCAGCGGCCTCGGTCGTCCCTGCCATCGCCCCGGCCACGATGCCGGTGCCCGACTGCGCCGCCGAGGGCTGCGCCAGCCTGCGCATCATCGACGGCAATGCGGAGGCCTGGCGCATCGATGCCCAGCGCCGTGCCGCGCTCGAGGCCCGCCTGTCCCAGTCCTGATCCGGGGTGATGATCAGGGATCAGCGCTGCGCCAGGCGGCGCGTCGTCACCAGCAGGAACAGGCCGCTCGCGAGCAGCAGCCAGGCCCCCGGTTCCGGCACCTCGGCCACGCCGGCAAACGCGCCATCCACCAGTTGCAGCTCGACGCTCTGGCCCGCGACCAGGTTCATCTCGATCACATTGCCGGCGGCGCCCAGGTAATTCAGGGCGTCATCGACGAAGGCCACGCTGAACAGGTTGCCGTTGGCGCCCTCGCCGAGGTCGAATTCGACGTCGAAGCTGAACAGGCCGCCGAAGGTGACCAGCTGGTCGAAGAAATTCCATTCCGGGCCGCTGCGCAGCACGATGCCGTTCACGACGTCGCCGCCGACGTCGCCGGACCGCATGTCACCCTCCAGGAAGGCGCCGCTGAAATTGCCGAGGCGGGCCACCGTCGGCGCCGCGTCCAGCGGGCCGTTCAGGCCCAGGTCGAGATAGCCGACGGTACCGGCCAGGGCCGAGGTATCGAGCGAAACACGGTAGATCGGTCCGGCCAGCGCGGCCGGCGCGCCGATCGCGATCGACAGCGCCAGCAGTGCGCGGAACAGCAGGGATGCAAAGTTAGACATGTTCATTTCCTTTAGAACGCGCCGGAGACCAGCTGCGGCGTATAGGTGAAGTTGCGTTTGGCGCCGTTGGTGAACGCGGTCGTGACGGTGACCGTGGCGCCCGGGGCGATGGCCGCCTGAGGCAAGGTCAGGTACGGCGCGCCTGCGTGCATGCCGGCCGGATTGTCGAGCGTGATCCCGTCCGGCAGGCCCTGCAGCACCAGGTGCAGCGGACCGGCCAGCGCCCTGGCGCTCGTGTTGGTGATCGTGACATTGCCGGTGGTCTTGCCCGTCGCACGGTTGATGCTGAAGCCGCCGATCACGATCTTGCTCGATGCGGTGACGTCATTGAACGAACCGCTCAGGTTCAGGCTGACCACCAGCGGATCGTGGTCCGAGGCGCGGTAGGCGTTCTTGCGGTAGACGTCGGTGCCGGTGCTCTCGATGTTGTAGTCGATGTCCTTCGGCTCATCCGCATTGTTGTGCCACTCGGACGCGCCCACCACCTGCGGCGCCAGCGAGCTGCTTGCCAGGACATGGTCGAGCGAGCCGGCCAGGCCGTTGAACACATAGGAGTACGGCATCGCGTGCGGACGCACGAAACGCTCGATCACATTGACCATGCCGGCCGCGCCCGTCAGATGGTTGATCGGGCGCTCGAAAGCGTAGGAATTCAAGTCGCCCAGCACCAGCACGTCCGGATCCTTCGCCGCCGCGACCACTTGCGGGATGAAGAAGCTGGTCAGGCGCTGGGCTTGCTGGACCCGGGTGGCGTCATAGCAGCCCTGGCCGTAGCCCTGGTCGGCATCGCCGCCGCTGGCGCCGCCGCAGCCCTTCGATTTCAGGTGGTTGGCGATGACGGAGAATTTGCCGCCGTTGCCGGCCATGAAGGTCTGCGCCATCGGCGGACGGCTGTTGATCTCGTGCGGATCGGACAGCGCGCCCCCTACCAGGGTCAGCCTGGAGGGCTTGTAGATCATGGCGACGCGGATCGCATCGGTGCCCAGTCCGACCGGCGCCGGCACCACGGCGTAGGTGCCCGGCGCGGTGACGCGGTTGATCTCGTCGACCAGGTACTTGGCCGCGATGTCGCCGTTGTTCTGGATCTCCATCAGGCCGACCACGTCGGCATTCAGCGCGGCCAGCGAGGCGACGATCTTGTCGCGCTGGCGGACGAACTCGGCCGCATTGTCGGCGCCGCGGCAATTGCCGGCGGATGTGCTGTCGCCCAACTTGCACCCCTGTCCCGACCTGCCCCAGGCATCGCCGCCATTGGTGAAGGTGGTGAAGAAGTTCAGCACGTTGGCGGCCGCGACCTTGACGCCCTCCGGCAGCACCGGCGCCGCCGGGCGCTCGTTGGCGCGCACGATGACCGGGGCTTCGGTCGGCTGCAGCTTGAAGCCGGTGCTGGCGCCGCTGCTGGCGCCGGTGGAGCCGAAGTCGATCACGCCGGTCAGGTTGTCGATCGTGTCGCCGGCCCGCACGGTGCCGTCCTCGGCCAGGTAAGGCATGGCGGCCGGAGCGCGGAACAGGCCGTCGTCCAGCACGATGCGGTTGGCCATATGCTCGCGATAAAGCGCTTCTGCTTCGGCCGAGCCCTGCGGATAGCGGCTGGTCGGCTGCTCGCGGCGGCCGTTGGACAGGGTCAGCTCGCCGCGGTTGGCCAGGTCGCCGTTGCCGTTGACGGTGAGCGTATTGGTGAAGCGCACCAGCATGCCTTCCACGCTGGCCAGGTCGGTGCCGGGCAGCGTGATATTGGTCGGCACGATGGCCGGACCGGCCCCCAGCGCGGTGATATTGGTGACGTCCTTGAACTCGGTATAGGTGCGGCCGGCGCCGTTGGGGCGGAACTCGACCACCTGGCCGGTCACGCTGACCAGGGTGCCGACCGCATGTGCGGTATCGAGACCGTAGACATAGATGCCGTCCGAGGTCGTCGGATCGCCATCGCCCTGTGGATCCTGGATGAAGAAGCCACCGTCGACCTTGGCGGTAATCACGCCGCGTGCGGTCTGCACGGTGTTGGCGTAGGGGCTGGTGTCGCCGGAGCCCTGGATCTGCGGAATGGTCAACAGGCCGGCAACGGCGACGTCGACCGTGCAGCGCTCGGTCTCGCCGGCATCGTTACCGAACTCGACCTGCACCGGATAGCGGCCGCCGGCCAGGGTGGCGGCGATCTCGAGGCGCGCCTCGGCCTTGCCGCCGGCGGCAGCGGCCGGGGTGAAGCCGCCGAGGGTGATGCCGGCGACGCCGCCCGACACGATGCCGGCACGGTTGACGATGGCATCGCCATCGATCGCCGACAGCAGCGCCGACCCGCCACGGCCCTGCTCGACCTGCACCGTGGCCGGGCAGGCCAGCACGATCGGCTTGGGCGCCGGACCGGTGTCGCCGCAGGCCTGCAAGGGCGATGTGGTAGTGCGCGGGCCGGCCACTGGCGCCAGCACGAAGTCGGCGCGGTTGTCGTCGCTGTCCTGGCAACCGGCTGCGGCGCGCTGGAGCGACTGCTCGAGCGTCGGCGACGGCGCCGGCGCGCCTTCGGACAGGTTGGCGCTGCCGTAGCCAATCAGGTCGAGGATGCGGGTGCCGTCGCTGATCGCGACCTTGCCGGTCCCGCCCGCCATATTGAAGCTCGGCGCCTGGACGTCGAAGTTCTCGATCGGGTTTTTGCCCTGGTCGCGCGCGCCGCGCAGCAGGAAGTACTGGCCCGGGGCCAGCGTGACCGCCGGCAATGGGGTGACGCTGCTCCAGCTGCTGCCATTTGCCGACTGGTATTGCACGCGCATGCCGTCCAGGCTCACCGGCGCACTGCCACGGTTAAACAGCTCGACGAAATCGTGACCGAAGTTGCTCGATGTGCTGTGCGAGTGGGCATACAGCTGGTTGATGACGACGTCGGCGGCATGGGCCGGCGCGCCCGCGGCAAGGCCGGCGACCAGGGTCGCCAGCAGCGTACGCCGCGGCGTGGAAGTTGCAAAGGTGGTCATTGATTCCCCATTAGTTATCGCACAAGATGTGCCTGCTGTTTCTATTAGCAGAATGATAGTAAATGCGGATATTGACAACATGATGACTAGAAATTAGCCCGGATGGGTAATTTCTAGCTTAGCGGAAACTCAACTACACTGAGTTGGGTTGCCGCAGGGAATCAACGACGTGAAAGTCAGCGCTGGCGGCGCCGCGCGGCCCAGCAGATCACGCCAAGTCCGCCGGCCAGCAGCGCATGAGCGGGTGGCTCGGGCACCAGTGAAATGGCATAGGTCTCGAGCGCCTCGACCCGCCTGAACTGGCCGCCAAAGGTGCCGTCGATGATGCTGCGGCCTTCGAAGCCAGGGTCGCCATAGCTGAGTTGCCAGGAAATGGAGGTGGTGAGCTGGTTGTCGACGAAGAGGTCGGGCCCGGCGCCGAAGGTGGGACCGTGATCGGGCCAGTTATAGGTCTGGCGCGCGCCCTGGCTGGGCAGGACGTTATCGAGCAACAGCTGGCGGTAGACGGCCGGATCGGTGTAGTTGAACAGGAAGCCGGTGCGTTGCCAGTCGAACTCGGACACGTGCCAGCCGGCCGTGGAAGACCAGCTGCGCGGATTGTAGCCACCCACGATCCAGCTGTCGCCGGCATCGTTGGCGACGCGCATCAGGGTGAAGTTGCTGCCGCGCCCATCCGCAGCGGCGTGAAAGTCGAGCGAGTCGTCGCCCGGCTGCCGCGTATAGAGGTTCTCGAGATAGAGGGGGCCTGCGCCGAGCCAGCGTTCGAGCTGGCCCTGCAGGCTGGGATCGAGCAAGCGCGTAGCGGTCTGCGCCGCCGCCGGCGATGCCGCCATGCCCACGGCTGCAACAAGGATGGCGGCCGCCCCGCCCCGTGCCAGGATCTTGTTCATGCAACGTCAGACTGGCCGTCGCAGGACAAGTTCCAGGCCCGCTGCCGGGAGCGGGCCTGGAAGCTCTCTGTTACGCGCGCTTGTAGATGTCCTCGAAGCGCACGATGTCGTCCTCGCCCAGGTAGCTGCCCGATTGCACCTCGATGATGTGCAGCGGCAGCTTGCCCGGGTTTTCCAGACGGTGGTTCATGCCGATCGGGATATAGGTCGATTCGTTCTCGGACAGCAGGCTGACCGTGTCGCCGCACGTCACGCGCGCGGTGCCCGACACCACGACCCAGTGCTCGGCGCGGTGGTGGTGCATCTGCAGCGACAGCTTCTCGCCCGGCTTGACCGTGATGCGCTTGACCTGGAAACGGTCGCCCGCATCGATGCCCTCGTAGTGGCCCCATGGACGGTAGACGCGGGTGTGGTGCAGGTGCTCGGTGCGTTCCTTGGAGGCCAGGTGTTCGACCACCTGCTTGACGCGCTGCACCGCGGTTTTGCAGGTGACCAGCACCGCATCCTGGGTCTCGACCACGACCACGTCTTCCAGGCCCACCACCGCCACGATGCGGCTTTCGGCGCGCACCAGCGAATTCTTGACGCCGTCGAGGTAGACGTCGCCGCGCTGGGCATTGCCGTTGGCATCCTTGGCCTGGGTTTCCCACAGGGCCGACCACGAACCGACGTCGTTCCAGCCGATATCGGCCGGCACCACGGCGGCGTCGCGGGTGTGTTCCATCACCGCGTAGTCGATCGAATCCGACGGGCAGGCCGAGAATGCGTTTTCGTCGAGGCGGCAGAAATCGAGGTCGCGGTAGGCCGCGTGCATGGCCTGGCTGGCGGCGCCGGCGATGGCCGGGGCGTGCCGCTCAAGCTCTTCGAGATAACGTGCGGCGGCGAACATGAACATGCCGCTGTTCCAGTAGTAGCCGCCCTCGGCCAGGAAGCCTTCGGCCGTTGCGGCATCCGGCTTCTCGACGAAGCGCGCCACCTTGTAGCATTCGCCGCACTCGTCCACCGCTTCGCCGCGGCGGATGTAGCCGTAGCCGGTTTCCGGGGTCTTGGGAACGATGCCGAAGGTGGCCAGGGCGCCCTTGGCCACCAGGCGGGTGGCGCGGTCGACCGCTTCACGGAAGGCTTCGCCGTTCTCGATCACGTGGTCGGCCGGCAGCACCAGCATCACGGCCTCTGGGTCGATCTGCTGCAGATGGTGGGCGGCGGCGGCCACGGCCGGCGCCGTGTTGCGACCGACCGGCTCGAGCAGGATGCCCAGCGGCGTGATGCCCACTTCACGCAATTGCTCAGCCACCATAAACCGGTGGTCATTGCCGCACACCACGAGCGGCGCCATCATCTCCGGCCAGCCGGCCACGCGCATGGCGGTTTCCTGCAGCATGGTCTTGTCGGCCACCAGCGGCAGCAACTGCTTCGGCAAGACCTTGCGCGACAGGGGCCACAGGCGGGTGCCGGCGCCGCCGGAGAGGATGACTGGATAGATCTTCATGCGCTGACTTTCTCTTTCTCTGACTCGTTGGTATTCTGATCCGCGACTTCTTCGCGCCGGGAGCGGCGACGGTCGCGTGCATTGAGCCACTCCTGCGAGGAATACTCGGAGGCGTGCTTCATTTCGCCTTTTCGGTCGACACTATATTCCTTAAAGACAATCATTTCATTCAATGTTACATCATGCAACACGCGGGTGTACTCGAACAGCACGCTGCGCACGATCTCGGCGCCTTCGCAGATATGGCTGCCATGGCCGATCCAGGTCGGGCCCACGATGCGGGCGCCGGCCTCCACTTTTACCCCGGAGCCGATGTAGACGGGTCCCTCGATGGTCGTCCCCTCCCAGTCGATGCTGGTGTTCAGGCCGACCCAGACGCCCGGCTTGATCTGGATGCCCGGCACATCCATATTGTTGACTTCGCCGGTGATGACCGACTGCAGCACTTCCCAGTAGTCGCCCATGGTGCCGATGTCGAGCCAGTTGAACGGGCGGCCCTGGGCATAGAACGGCAGGCCGCGCTCGGCCAGCAGCGGGAACAGCTCGGAACCGATGTCGAACGGCACGCCCGACGGAATCAGGTCGATGACCTCCGGCTCGAAGATATAGATGCCGGTTGAAATGAAGTTGGACTTCGCTTCTTGCTGGCTTGGTTTCTCCTGGAATTCCAGGATGCGGCCCTGCTCGTCCGAGACCACCACGCCATAGGACGACACCTTGTCCCATGGAACTTCCTTGGTGATGACGGTGGCCATCGCGCCCTTGCGGCGGTGTTCCAGCAGCGCGGCCTTGAGGTCGAGGTCGATCAGGGCGTCGCCGCACAGCACGACGGTGGTGTCGTCGAAGAAGCCGCCGAATTCCTGGATTTTCTTCATGCCGCCGGCCGAGCCGATCGGTTCCGGGACGATTTCGCCGTCGTCCTTCGTATAGCCTTCGAAGGAATAACCGATCTGGACGCCGAACTGCTCGCCTTCGCCGAAATACTCTTCGATTTTTTCGTGCAGCCAGCTGACGTTGACCATGATTTCGGACACGCCATTTTTCTTGAGGTGTTCGATCAGGTAGGCCATCACGGGTTTGCCCAGAATCGGGATCATGGGTTTTGGCAAGTCATAGGTGAGCGGACGGACGCGCGTGCCCTTGCCTGCGGCGAGAATCATGGCTTTCATTAGACTATCCTTTGCATTATTTGGCTGTGGTTTGGTAGCGCCATACGTCCGCGCACATTTGAGCGACATCACGTTCGGCAGTCCAGCCCAGTTCCTCGCGGGCCAGGGACGGATCGGCGTAGCACTTGGCCACGTCGCCGGGACGGCGGTCGACGATCTGGTAGGCGACCGGACGCCCGCTGGCCGCTTCGAAGGCGCGTACCATTTCCAATACACTGTTGCCCCGGCCAGTGCCGAGGTTGTAGGTGACGATGCCCGGGCCCTTGTTCAGGCGATCGAGCGTCCTGACGTGGCCTATCGCGAGATCGACCACGTGGATGTAGTCGCGCAGCCCGGTGCCGTCCGGGGTGTCGTAGTCGCCGCCGAACACCGACAGCTTGTCGCGCTGGCCGTTGGCGACCTGGGCGATGTAGGGAACGAGGTTGTTCGGGATGCCGCTCGGCTCTTCGCCGATCAGGCCGCTTTGATGGGCGCCGACCGGATTGAAGTAGCGCAGCAGCGCGATGCGCCAGTCGGGCTCGGCCTTGGCGAGGTCGCGCAGGATGTCTTCGATCATCAGCTTGCTGCGGCCATAGGGATTGGTGGCCGACAGTGGGAAGTCCTCGCGGATCGGCACCGAGGCGGGATCGCCGTACACGGTGGCCGAGGACGAGAACACCAGCGATTTGCAGCCGAACTTGGCCATGGTCTCGAACAGCATCACGCTGCCGTTGACGTTGTTGTCGTAGTAGCGCAGCGGCTGCGCCACCGATTCGCCCACCGCCTTCAGGCCGGCGAAGTGGATCACCGCCTCGGGCTTGTGCTCGGCGAACGCGGCTTCCAGGGCGGCGCGATCGCGGATGTCGGCCCGGACAAAAGCGAACGGCTTGCCGGTGATGCGCTCGACGCGCTCGCAGACCGACTGCCGGGCGTTCGACAGATTGTCGAGCACGACCACGTCGTGCCCGGCGTTCTGCAGCTCGACGACGGTATGCGACCCGATATAGCCCACACCGCCAGTAACCAGAATCTTCATGTCTTTCGCTCTCTGTTGATAGTATGTTGGTGATCCATGGACCGCTTGCGGCCCTTTGTTCGCGTTAGCGCGCTTCTTTCATGCCTCATTCATTCGTCCTGGCCGCTTCCTTGACCACGAGCCAGATAAATGCCATATCGTCGATAAAGTAACGCCGGAACATCCGGCGCGGCTCTTGCAGGAAGCGGAAGAACCACTCGAGCCCGGCCTTCTGCATCCAGGCCGGCGCCCGCTTGACCCGGCCCATCGCCACGTCGAAGCTCCCGCCCACCCCCATCGCGAACGGTATCCGCATCTCGGCCTGGTACAGACCGAGAAACTGTTCTTTCCTGGGCGAGGAAATCGCCACGAACAGCAGGTCGGCGCGGCTGTCGCGCACCTGGCGCACCACCCCTGCTTCCGCATCCTTGCCCTGCCAGTAGCCGTCACGCACGCCTGCCAGCACCAGGGCCGGATAGCGGCGGGCATAGGTCGCAGCCACCTCGCGCACCACGTCGGGGCGCGCACCGAGCAGGAATACCCGCCAGCCCTTGTCCGCCGCGCGCCGCATCAGGGCTTCGAACAGGTCGATGCCGGCGACTCTTTCCTTGAGCGGCTTGCCCAGCAGGCGCGAGGCCCACACCACCGGCATGCCGTCCACATTGACGAGGTCGCAGGCATTGATGATGCGGCGCAGGTCCTCGTCGCGGCTGGCCTTGACCAGCTTGTCGACATTGACCACCACATGCTGGTGCGGCCGCCCGGCGCGCACGAAATCCTCGACCCGTTCCAGGGTCTCTTCCATCGAAACGTTATCTACATTACAACCAAACAGCGTGACGCGCTCGTTCATGCGTGCCTCCGGTCCGGCGTCTGACGTTTCTTCTCATTAATTATTTATCATCGATAAAGGTGATTGTAAACCTGCATTCGATGGGAACGGCGGACGATATGGTCGTAATGCGCAGCACGTCGCACGGCGTCTTCGATTCATAGGCGGCCGAATACCAGCCCAGCGGCGGATTCTCGGCGCCGCGCACCAGCTCCAGGTGCAGGTCGTCGCCACTGGCCTGCATCTGCAGCACGAAGCGCTTGCCGCGCACCGACAGGCCGTGGCTGGTCAGGCGCACGTCGAGGCCGGGCGCGAAGTGCCAGAACGCCTCGACCTTGTGCTGCTTCCTGGCCGCCACCTCGTCGCGCACGGTCAGGGTATCGCTGGCGCCGTCGAAGCGCACGCTGCGCAGGTGCAGCACCGGGTCCGGCAGGCGCGCATAGCCATCATGCGAGCCGCGGAAGTCGAATTCCTGAGACGAGGCAGGCATGCGCTCGATGCTCGAGCGCGCCTTGCGCAGCCACATGAAGCGCCCGCCCGGCACCGACTGGTCGAGGCCGTCGACGCGCACGGTATTGTGGCTCGAGGTGCCGCGGAAGTAATCGCGCCATTTCTGGTCTTGCCAGTACGAATAGGTGCCGGGATCGACCAGGCAGGCCTCGCCCGCCACCGACAGGGTCAGGGCCAGCGCGTCGGCGTGGCCATGGGCGGCGATGCCGAGATAGCCCAGCGGGCCGCAGTCGAGCACGCCCTTGATCTCGTTCGCCTCGCCGAAGTGGTTGCCGAACAGCAGGTAACCGCCGTCGGGGAAGGACCATCCGGACTCGATCTCATGCGGATCGCAGTCGGGCCGCCCGCCCGGCAGCGCGTGCAGCAGCCAGCGCACGCCGGGGTGGTGGTCGGGCTGGCCGCCGAACACGCTGTCGCCCAGCGCCAGCAATTGCGCGGCGCGGTCCGGGCCCGGCCGCCCGCTGCCGGCGTGCAGGCGGAACACGCAGCCCTCGTCGGCATCGCCGACCATCGGCAGGCCGCCGTCGACGTCGCGCACCGAGCGCAGGAAGCGCAGCGCGCGCTGCAGCACGGTCCAGTAGCTGCGCGGGAAAGGCTTGCCGCTGGCCTGGCCCAGCAGCCCGGCCACGAACAGGAATTCGCTGGACAGCATATGGTAAGCGAACGCCTGCTCGCGGTTGACGCCGTCGCGCGAGAACTGGGCCTGGGCCTCGTGCTCCAGCTCGCGCCGCGCCTGGGCTTCCCAGTCCTTCGATTCCTTCCAGCACGGCCAGGTGACGGCGCCCACATACAGGCCGGCCAGTTCGCCGATCAGGTGGTTGTTGGCCGACGAATGACGCGACAGGTGGCGCGCGATGGTGCGGCAGTGGGCATGGATGCTGTCCAGCCAGTCGGCGCGCAGGCGTTGCCCGCCATCGCCCTCGAACAGCGCGCTGCGCTCGCCACCCACCAGCTGCCAGATCAGGCTCCAGTTGACCAGGCGGATGCCCAGCTCCATCGAGCTGGTCCAGTTGGGTCCCGTCAGCGGCGGGCAGGCTGCGAACCAGCTGCGCAGGTTGTGCTCCAGCGCGTGCAGCCAGCGCGGCTCGCCCGTCAGCGCCCAGGCCTGGGCCAGGGTCACCAGGTGCAGGTGGCGGTTCAGCTCCCACACGTGCTTGATGTCGCCCACCAGTTCGCGGTCGCCGATGGCGATGTCGCCGCGGTACAGCGATGGTGCGACGACGCCGGTTTCCGGATCGCGGTTCCAGGCGGTCGGCACGCCGACATCGAAGCGGCGCTCGGCGAACAGCACCACGTGGCCGGCCTCGATGCGCTCGGCCTCGAGCAGCAGCGCCTCGACCTCGGCCCGCGCCAAAGCCGGCGCGCCGCGCACGCCCAGGCTCAGGGTGCGCGGCAGCGGCGGCGGCGCGGCGCGGCCGACGGCGCGGCGCGCCAGGCGGATCGTCGCCGCCTGGTGCACCCGGTAAGCCATTTCCGGCACCGACATGCAGCGCAGCCGGTTGACCAGCCATGCCATGCGTACTGTTGCGTTCATCAAATTTCCCTCACCGTTTTCTTCATTGCGCCCTCTCGTCCAGCAATTGCGCGTACAGCGCGGCCAATGCGGCGCACACCACCCCGGCCGAATAGTGTCGCTCGACGGCGGCGCGCGCCGCGCACGCCAGCCGCGCATGCAGCGGGCCGTCGTCCAGCAGGCGCCCGATGGCGCAGGCCAGCGCTGGCGCGTCGCGCGGCGCGACCAGCAGGCCCAGCGCGCCGTCGGCCAGCGCTTCGGGAATGCCGCCGACCCGGGTGGCCACCACGGGCACCCCGGCCGCCATCGCCTCGAGCACCGACATCGGCAGGCCTTCGGCATGGGACGGCAGGCAGAACAGCCAGGCGCGGGCCAGCTGGGCGTCGCGCGCGGCCGCGTCCAGCCAGCCCGGCGTCTCGACCCGGTTGGCGACGCCGAGCTCGCCCGCCCGGCGGCGCACCCAGTCCAGGTCGCCGCTGCCGCCCAGCACCAGGCGCAGCCGCGGATGGCGCGCTGCCAGTACGGCGCAGGCTTGCAGCAGTTCGTCCACGCCCTTGGCCGGATCGAGGCGCCCCAGGAACAGGATGCGGCCCGCTTCGGCTGGTTCACTTGCCGCGGGCGACGCCGGATGCACCGGGTTTGGCGCCGGATTGGGCACCGGATTGGGCACAACCACGACCCGCGCGCGCGGCGCGCATTCGCGCACCCAGGCGGCCCAGCCGGGCGACAACGCGATCACGCGCGAGCTCGCCTCCAGGGTGTGCCGGATCCAGCGCCGCAGCAACGGCCCGGCATCTACCTGCGCGTAACGCCGGAAGCCGCCGCCATGCAGGTGGAACACCGTGCGCGCGCCGCCCAGGCGCGCCATCAGCAACACCAGCGACTTGCGCAGGAAGCTGGCATGCGATCCGGCGTGCACGTGGACGATGGCCGGCCTCTCCCGGGCCTGGATGCAGACCAGCCCGACGCGCCACAGGCCGCGCAGCGCGCTGCCGAGCTTGCGCCCTTCGGCATGGGTCGCGACGTAGACGATGCCCTCGCGCTCGAACAGGCCCTCGGCGCGCAGCACGTCGACCACGCTTGCGATGCCTCCCCTGCCCCCAGCGCCGTTCCAACCATCAGCACGCGTGGGGGCGCCGTATGCATGCAGGCGCCCCCGGGCTGAGCTTGCGCGTGCTTACCAAAGGAGCAATATTTACGATCATACATGGCGGATTGTCGAATCTCGCGCACGATTCAGCCGTCGACGGCGATGAACTCGAACTTGCCGTTGGCGCCGCGCGGGATCGCCTCGACCCGCTCCACGGCGACCTGCACGCCGGGCACGCGCTGCAGGAATCGTTCGCGCAGGGCGGCCTCGTCGCGGCTGCCGAAACCGTCGGCGGGGACCACCCGCAGGGTGAAGCGGGCCTGGCCGTGGTAGCGCACCTGGCCCTCGAGCAGGCGCAGGCCGCTGCCCTGGAACACACGGTCGAGACGCGCCACCATGCGGCCATCGGGCAAGGTGAGGATGCGCTCCTGGCGTCCGATCACGGCCTCGAGCGTCGGGAACACGCGGCCGCAGGGGCAAGGCGCGGGTTCGTCCACGCCTTCGCCCACCAGCACCGTGTCGCCCGTGCGATAGCGCGCGAGCGGCATCGCGGGATTGTTCAGGCTGGTCCCGACGAGTTCGCTGCTGCCGTCGGGCAGCGCCAGCAACTCCACGCCGCCATAGTCGGTCAGCAGGTGGTAGCGGGCGTGCTCGCAGGTGCCGATGGCGGCCACCCGCTCGGCCTGCCCATACCAATCGAACACGATGACGCCGAAGGCGCGCATGACGGCCGCGCGCACGCCCGGCTCCAGGGTCTCGGACGAGGTCATCACGCCGCGCAAGGCCTGGCCCCCATAGCGGCGCCCGGCCGCCTCCAGCCAGTGGGCGATGGTCCCGATCGAGGATGGATAGGCGTGGATCACGGTCGGATCGAAGGCTTCCAGCGCCGCCACATAGGCGCCGATGGTCGCGTTGGACAAGTGATAGGACGACATCACGAGCAGCTTGCCGACCGGGTCGCGGCGCCAGTAGCGCCCGTCGTGCGGACGCTCGTCGCACACGAGGTCGCCGCGGATCCAGGCGCGACGCTGTCCCGGCCGCCAGCCAATCCAGCGCAGCTGGCGCTGGATGAAGGCCTCCTCGCGGATCACGGCGCCGAGCGACTGCACCAGGGTGAGCGGCGAACCCGAGGTGCCGCTGGTGCGGATCGTGTTGCGCAGCAGCGAGCCGAAGCGGCGCGGCCGCAGGTGGCGCGCGGGGTCCTGGCGCAGCGCCGACTTGGCGAGCAGGAAGGCGCCGGGCGGCACCGCGTGCAGCCGGGTCGCATCCGGCGGCACGGCCACGCCGAGGCGGCGCGCGCGCCGCGCCACATAGGCATTCAGGGCGGCGGCCGAGCGTTCATTGCGCATCAGGCGCGGCAGCACCAGCAGCCGCGCCGGCAGGCCGCGCGCCAGGAGGCGGCCGAGCGACCTGAGCGCCAGGGCGAGCGTGCGCGCATCCATCAGTCCCCCCGCCCGGCCAGGATGCCGGCATAGGCCTGCGCCACTGTCCGCCCCAGGATCGCATAGCTGCGATGGGCCCTGACCCAGGCCGGCCCGCGCGCCGCGCAGGAAGCGGCCAGGCCGGGCTCGTGCAGCAGCCGGCGCACGGCGGCGGCGAAGGCCGGCGCTTCCATCGGCACGCACAGCCCGGCCCCGCTCTCGGCCAGCACCCGGGCCTGGTCCGGGATGTCGTTGGCCACGCCGGGTATGCCCAGCGCCAGGTACTCGACCAGCTTGGTCGGCGAGGAGACGTCGTACAGGACGCCGCGCGGGATCGGCGACAGGCCGACCTCGGCCCGCACCGCATAGCCGAGCGCCTGCTGCCGCGCCAGCCAGCCGGTGAGCAACACGCGCCCGTCCAGTCGGCGGCGGGCGATCTCGGCGCGCATCCAGGCCATGTCGTCGCCCGAGGGGGCGTCGCCGGCGATCACCAGCAGGATATCGGGCACATCGAGGGCGAGCCGCTCGACGACGTCGAGCAGGAAGCCGGAGCCGCGCGCCTGCGCGACCCGGCCCAGGTACAGCACCACCCTCCGCCCGTCGAGGCGCGAATCGAGGCTGGGCACGATGCGCCCGCGTTCGCACAGCGCGGCGTCGACACCCATCGGCACCGCCGTCATGCGCTCGCGTGCGAGTCCCTTGCCTGCCAGCCAGTCGGCCATCGCCTCGCTCTGTACGAACACATGGCGCGCGCCCGGCAGCACCAGGCGGTAGAGCAGCCAGCGCGAGGCGGCCGCGCGCGCCGCATGCGCGAGCCAGCGCGGGCCCCGGCCGCGGCGCGCGATCTCGTCGCGCCGCACCTCGAAGCCTTCGACGATCGGGAACGACATCCAGTACAGGAAGGGTACGCCGAGCGCGGCGGCGGCGAGGCGGCCCAGCAGCCCCGACGCGATCTTGTCGCGCACCTGGATGCCGTCCGGCTTGCGGCGGCGCCAGGCGCGGGCCAGGCCCAGCAGGTCCCAGGCGGGCGACAGCACGCTGGCGTAGCGGCTATTGAGGCTGCCGACGGCGTGCATCCCGCCGCCGCCCCATTCCGCCGGACCGCCGCCGCCGGACTGGCCGACCAGCTCGCTGCCGACGCCATGGCGCGGCATTTCGGCGCCGAACAGGGTCAGCAGGTCGGCGCGGGTCGGCGGCAAGGGGTCGCGCACGATGAACGCGATGGAAAACGGCTCGGGCATGGCGCCTCGTATCGATGGGTGGGACCTACGATACTAGACCGGCCCGCGACGCAAACGTTTCAGCTATCGCAGAATTGCGCGCTGAGTACTCAACCGGAAATAACACGCCGGTTCTGTCAGCCAACAACACATTGATTGACGGGAGAGTACTCAGCGGTCGCTGTCGCGATTGGCCCTGTTGTACTCGCCCTCCTTCTTGGCCGGCGCGCGCAGGATGGACAGGATCACCAGGCCGAACAGCGCGCTGAGGATGGCCGTGGCTTCGCGGCCCATGCCGGCGGCGACGCCGATGGCGGCCGTCATCCAGACGCTGGCGGCGGTGGTCAGGCCTTTGATGTCGTTGTTTTCCTTTTGCTTGAGAATCGCGCCGGCGCCCAGGAACCCGATGCCGGCGGTGACGCCTTGCAGCACGCGCGACAGGTCCTCGATCTTCATGCCGCCCTGCAACGGAATCAGCACGAACAGCGCCGAGCCGACCGACACCAGCATATGGGTGCGCAGGCCGGCCGAGGCCCCCACCGATTCACGTTCGTAGCCCAGCATGCCCCCCACCAGCGCGGCTACCAGCAGGCGCACCACGATGACGGTCACGTCCTCGGCATTGCCCAGGTCGGAAAATTCACGCTGTATCGTCAGCCAGCTTTCTGTCCACCACACTTGCATTCCTCCATGCTTTGTCCGATTCGAGTTCCGGGAAATCATGCCATCCATGCAAGATGCGTGTCGCCACGCTCAGCCATTCCGAAGCGTATTGACGCGCACGTGCCGGGCCGGCTGTCGTATCATCGGCTGCCCAGCCAACCCTTGAGGAAATCCACCGCGGACGCCTGATCGACCACATCCAGCTGGTGGTGCGCGACCTGCCCGCTTCACGCAGGTTGTCTACGGCGGTGTTCGAGGTGCCGGGCATTCCGCTGGCCGGCTCGGGAGACGATTATTTCTGGGCCGATGAGCTGTTCGTCTCGACGGCGGACAGCGAAGCGGCCCAGGGCCAGCTGACCGGCCGCCATCACCTGGCGTTCCAGGCGCGCGACCGCGCCATGGTCGACGCCTTTTATCATGCGGCGCTGGCGGCCGGCGGCAAGGACAATGGCGCGCCGGGCGAACGTCCTGATCACCCGGGCTAAGACGGCGCTTTCGTGATCGATCCCGACGGTAATAATATCGAAGCCGTGTACCACGGTGAAGCGACCTTCAGCGCGCGCGAGATCAAGATCACGTTCTGAAACTTTTTACGCGGCCCGGCCTTCCTTCCATGCCAGCAGGCGCGACAGCAAGGCGGCGCTGGGGTGGCTGTCGAGCTTGCGACAGAAGTGGGCGCCGGAAGCCCGGATGCGCTCGAAATCGCCTTCGTCGAGCACCTTCGGATGGCAGGCGCCGCCTTGCGGCCACTGGATGTAGCGGAAATTTTGCGGCAGCACACGACCGGCGAAGCGCGAATGCATCACCAGCGTCTGGAAGAACAACTCGTCGGGCGACTGTACGCTGCGGCAAAAACGCAGCAGGCGGGGATGCGCGTCGGCGAGGCGCAGCAGCTCGCGCACGCAGTTGCGTGACAAGGTCCACCAGCATGAGCCGCCATAGGGCACGAAGCCGTCCGGCAGGTGCCGTGTGCGCCCCAGCAGGCGCAAGGCGCGATTGGCGACGACGCAGGCCAGTCGTTCGGCCAGCCTGCCACTGTCGCGATGGAAATAGGCGTAGCGATGCATCACGCGCCAGCCACTGGCCGCAATCGGCGCGGTCTCGATCAGCTCGTATCCGCGCATCCTCGCCAGCTCTGCCTTTAACAAATGATTCGGCAACAGCGGGAAATCCTGGGCCGATATGAAGATGAGCTTGTCGAAATCCGGAACTTCCAGCAGGATCTGGCGCACCGATGCCAGCACGGACTCGACCTGGGACACGTCACCCCAGCGCACGGCGACCCGTTCGCGCACCAGGCGGGCAGTCGGATGCAGTTGCGCCGGGTCGAGCGCGCTCTTGCGGTCGAGGTGGACGTAGACGCGGAAGTCGGGATCGCACAGTTGCCGGACCAGCCCATTGAGCTGGTCCATGTCCTTGTGCGCACAGATCAGGAACGCCTGTTTCATCGCTGGCCGCAACTCCGCTCATGCGCGCCAGACTAGCATCGCGCCTGGACGGAGCGCGCCACCCAGGCGCCGGGCAATTGCCTAGTTCAAGGTCACGCTCTGGCCGGCGACCGTCACGGTGCGCACCGTGCCCGCGGTCGTGATGCCTACCTGCGGCCTCCTGCAGCCGACGTCGAGCAGCACCAGGAACTCGGCGGTCGACTTGCCGTCGTTCTTGAGGTAGAAGGCGCCATGGTCCTCGATCACGTTCACCTTGGCGCCCGGCCCGATCCACCTGGCGAAACTGGCATCCGCGTTCAGCGAGCGCAGGCACAGCGACTGGCCGCCGGCCGACACCTTGACGTTCTGCGCGTTCTCCACCGTCATGATGACCGGGGTATGGATATTCCACTCGTAGGTGCGGGCGATCGTGCTGGCCAGGCGGTCGCGCACCAGGATCGCGTTGCCGGCATTGCGCAGGTGCCAGACCTGGCGCCTGGCCATGGTCAGCTGGCCGCCATAGGCGGCGGTGGCGTCGCCCTCGGCGAAATCGTAGGCCGGCTGGGCGGCGAAACCGGTGATCTTGCCGTTGCGCTGCAGCTGCTCGCGGTAGCCCGTCACCAGCTGGCCCTTGCCGCCGTCGAAGGTGACCGCATTCTGCGAACGGGTCTGGTGATACCAGTCGGTCCAGTACGGCGAGCCGTACCAGTCATACCAGCCGGCCTTGACCAGCAGCGGCTGGCCCGCGCTCGACAGCAGGATGCCGTTCTGGTCGCCATGGCTGTGGTTGAACGAACCGTAGGGGCTGGACTTGAAGTACAGCGAGGTGCGCCCGGCCGAGCCGATGTCGGTATGCATCGAGACCCAGCCGATGCTCGGATAATAGGCCGAGTTGCTCGGCGGCGCCTCCGTTTTGGTGTCCTTGATCGGCAGCGGATAAGGCGCTTGCAGCAGGCTCAGCGTGTCTTCGGTGCCGCCCAGGCTGGCGACGTACCAGGCCGCGCGCGGCGACACCATGCGCGAGCCGAAGGCGTGCCAGACCCGGGTGTCGGGCCTGGTCTCGGAGCCGTCGCCGAAGGCATGCACGCGCGAGCCCGGCGGCGTGAACTGGCTGGCGAAGTCGAGCAGGCCCTGGGCCCAGGGCTTGGCATAGAAGTTCACGCCGGACGCCTGCGACATCGGATCCCACAGCGCGACCAGGTAGCCGGCCGCGTATTCGGCATACGCGGTGCCGTTGGCATAGCCGCCCTCCTCGCCGCTCCAGGGCGACGGCGAATTGGCATAGGCGCGGAACGAGAAGTCGAACCACGTCTGCGCTTCCGGAATGTCGCCCAGGGCCAGGGTCGAGATCAGCGCAAGAAAGATCAGGCTCGTGTTGCCGTGCGAATCGAAGGGATACTGGTCGAGGCGGCCATTGTCGCCGGCCAGGTTGCCATGGATTTCCTCGGTGCGGATCTTGACCGTGTTCAGCCAGCGCGCGCGGCGCGCCGCGTCGAGGTCGCCGGCCAGGATGTCGACCGCCTTGATCAGCGAGACCGAGATCTGGCGCGTGGCCTGGTCCTGGTTGGCGTAGCTGGTGGGCCCGCGCGGATCGAGGGCCGCCATCTGGTCGCCGCGGCGCAATGCCTCGTCGAGGAACAGGCGCTCGCCCTTCATGCGCCACATCACGGCGGCGGCCTCGAGCTGGCGGCTGGCTTCGTTGATGCGCTGGCGGATGTCGGTCTGCTGGCTGGCCATGGCGGCCGTCAGCGGCGAGCTGATGACGATCGGCCAGCGCGCATCGCTCAGCGCTGGCACCGCGTTGATCTGCAGCTTGATCTCGTTGCTCATGCGGCTGACGTAGGGGTCCAGTTCGGCGCGCTTCGCGCTGCTCCAGCTGGCGTAAGGCGTGAACGAGGGCGGCAACGAACGCGGCCGTGCCTTGGCCGTGATGTGCGCGCGCAGCGCGGCATTCTCCGGCACCTCGAACAGATTCGACTTGCTGGTGATGGAGAAGGCGCGCGGCGTCGACCAGTCGTCGCTGCCGACCGGACGTACGCGCCAGGTGTACTTGCCCAAGGCCAGGGCTTTCGGCGGAAGGTACCAGTTGCGCTCGGTGACGACCTTGCTCGGCGCACCGCCGCCTGGCGTAATCTCGAGCTCGTAGGCGGCGGGACCGCTGGCGTGGCGAGCCCAGGTGAATCCGGGCGGGTTCTGCGCCTGGACCTGATTCAAGTCCGGGCTGGGTTGGACGACCAGAGGATCGGGGGACTGAGCCCAGTCCGCGCGCGCGCTCATGCAGACCAAGAGCGACGACAGCGCTAGCGCGCGGACCCTACCTTTCCGGTGAAAATTCATGCTGGAGCTCCGAGAGAACGAGAATTGTTCAGGGACCGCGCCGCGATCGGGCGCTGGACCGATACCTGCCGCAGGCATCGGACGATGCTTGCTTAACGGGAAGAATGTTACCGCAGGTTTTTTTGAACAAAATCAACTTCCCCAAGGAAACAGAGGATTTTTTGAATTTTCGCCCGCCGTTCTCAGGAATCCAACACGAACGATTTAACATTTGGCGAACAGGATGTTCTGTCCTGTAACTGTCGTGCTCGATATGGAAAGACTGTGCGATAACTAGCTTGGCGCCTGGGCATCTTGCGCGCGTAATGCATGCATGCGTTTCAGGTAGCGCAGGCAATAGATGCCGAACGCCAGCGGCGCCTTGCCCGCATGGCGCCGACGCACGGCGAATTCTTCGCGCCGCGCCGCGATCCGGTTGCGCGACGAGACACTGCCGGCATGGTCGCGAAACACGGCCAGCACCGCGTCCACCAGCGCCGGTGGGCTCAACATCCCCAATCGCAGCCACAAGTCGATGTCCATCGCGTAGCGCAGGCGCTCGTCGAAGCCGCCGACCAGGGCGAACACGTCGCGCCGCACGAACACGGCCGGGTGCGGCACCCAGGCGCGGCCGGCCGCGAACGAGCGGTAGGAGAACGGCGGCATCGGGTTCGGTGGCAGCAGGCGCCCCTCCTTGAGTACCTGGATATTGCCCACCAGCCAGGCCGGCGGAGGGCCGCCGCCGCCGCCGCCGTCGTCGCCGTCGCCGTGCATGCCGACAAGCTGCCCGATGCGCCGCCCGACCGTCGCCAGCACCGCCGGCCCGGCATAGTAGTCGTCCGAGTGCAAATGGGCGACGTAGCGCCCGCCCGCCGCGGCGATGCCCCGGTTCATGGCGTGGCCGATGCCGCCCCGCACGTCGCGCAGCACGCGCTTGTTGCCGGGGTAGACGGCGAGCATGTCCAGGGTGGCGTCATGCGAGCCGCCATCGACGAAGATATGCTCGAGGTCGCGGCAGCTCTGGGCCTGGACTGAGGCCAGCGTGTCAGCCAGCGTGGCGGCGCTGTTCCAGGTGCAGGTGACGATCGAAAAGGTCGGCTGGTTCGGCATACAGCTCCAGTAAGGTGGGCAGCAGGCGGGCGGCGTCGGCACCGAAGTCGGCCGGCGGCGCACTGCGTGGCGGTGGCGGCGCCGCGAGCAGGCGCGCGAGCCGCGCCACCAGTTCCGGCATGGCGGAGGCCAGCGCCAGCTGGCCCGGATACTGGACGTAGTACGCCAGCTCGGGCGTGCCGCCGCGCGCCAGCGCCAGGCAGCCGCGGCCCAGCGCCAGCGCTTCGAGCACCGTCGTGCTGCAGGCTTCCTCGCACACCGACGGCGCCACGCACAGGTGGGCGCGCGCGGCCAGGGCCAGGGCGGTCGCATGGTCTTGCCAGCCGAGGAAA